>CAYPVD010000088.1:0-11344 GCA_964414055.1 uncultured Fibrobacteraceae bacterium | reverse complement strand
GTGATCGTGGGCTACAAGACCGGTTATCGCACGGACTGGGACGCGGCCGTGGGCGCGGTCACCGACCGCATCATCAGCGACAACACGCGCAGCTGGAGCGGCGACCACTGCATGGATCCGCGCCAGGTGCCGGGGGTGTTGCTGAGCAACCGGCCCTTCGCGGCTTCCCGGCCCGACCTGCGGGATCTGGCCCCGACGGTGCTGGATCTGCTCGGACTGCCCATACCCGGACACATGACCGGACGCAGCATCTTCGCCCCCGAAAGCGAGCAGGCCTCATGAGAAAACGGTTCCTCGCCTCGATGATGTTCATGCTCTGCTGGTTCGGCGGGGCCTGGGCGGCGTCGGGGCCCCTGGTCCTGGTCCTGGGCTTCGACGGCATGGACCCCGATCTGCTGGCCGAGTTCCGGGCCGCCGGCGACATGCCCAACTTCGACCGCTTCCTGGCCGCAGGCGGTCAGGTGACGCCCTTCGGCACCAGCACCCCGCCCCAGTCGCCGGTGGCGTGGTCCAACTTCATCACCGGCATGGACCCGGGAGGGCACGGCATCTTCGACTTCATCCACCGCGATCCCAAGACCATGCTGCCGTACTTCTCGACCAGCGAGGCCAAGGGGGCCAGCCGCTTCTGGCGCTTCGGGGACTGGAAGATCCCCCGGGGAGGCGGCGAGGTCCGGAATCTGCGCCACGGCACCGCGTTCTGGGAGCTGCTGGCCGACCACGGCATCGACGCGACCATCTTCAAGGTGCCGTCCAACTTTCCCCCCGTCGAATGCGAGGCCCGCAGCCTCTCGGGCATGGGCACGCCGGACCTGACGGGCAACTACGGCATCTCCACCCTGATCACCGACGACCCGCCGGAGAACCGGGATCTGGGCGGCGGCCGGGTGGCCTCCATCTACCTGGAGCAGGGACGTTTCACGGCCGACCTGGAGGGGCCGCCAAACGCCTACCGCAAGGGCGATCCCTCGGCCACGGTCACGGTCTCCGGGCAGGTGGACCGCGTGAACGGCGCGGTGTGGCTGGAGGTGGACGGCAAGCAGGTCGTGCTGGACGAAGGGCAGTGGAGCGACTGGATCGAGGTGTCGTTCCCCCTGGTGCCCCTGCTCAAGTCGGTGGCCGGCACCTGCCGCTTCTACCTCATGGACACCGATCCCTTGCGGCTGTACGTGACGCCCATCCAGATCGATCCGGTCAAGCCCGAGATGCCCATCAGCACCCCGCGCAGCTACAGCAAGCAGATCGCCCGGCAGACCGGCCTGTTCTACACCCAGGGTTTGCCCGACGACACCAGCGCCCTGGAGAACGGATTTTTCGACGACAAGGACTACGTGCAGCAGAGCGAGATGGTGCTGCAGGAGCGGATCCGGCAGCTGAAGGCCGAGCTGGAGCGGTTCGCGGGCCTGGACGAGGGCTTCCTGTTCTTCTACTTCAACTCGCCTGACCAGACCTGCCACATGACCTGGCGCATCATGGACGCGGGCAGTCCGACCCATACCACCGCGGACCTGGACCAGGCCGGCAGGATCAGGCAGGTGTACCGGGAACTGGACGGCGCCCTGGGCCTGGCCCTGGACCTGGTGCCCGACGACACGGTGGTCATGGTCATGAGCGACCACGGATTCGCCCCCTGGAACCGGGCCTTCAACCTCAACACCTGGCTGCTGCAGAACGGTTACCTGAACCTGTTGCCCGGCTACGAACCCGGCGACGTGAAGATGCTCATCGGAATCGACTGGTCCCGGACGCGGGCCTACGCCATCGGCATCAACGGGCTGTACCTGAACCTCGCGGGGCGCGAGAAGGACGGGATCGTCCAGCCGGGGGACGAGGAACTGGCCCTGCTGGCCGAGCTGAAGGCGGGGCTGGAGGCCGTGACCGATCCGGTGGACGGCCGCCGGGCCATCAAGACCGCCGACCGCTCGGACCAGGTCTATCACGGTCCCGAGCGGGGCATCGGGCCGGACATCGTGGTGGGCTACTACCGCGGCTGGCGCGGCAGCAACGAATCGGCCCTGGGCGAGGTCCCGCCGGAGGTGTTCCACGACAACATGCTCAAGTGGAGCGGCGACCACTGCATCGCCGCCTCGGAAGTGCCGGGGATTCTCATGGCCAACCGGCCCCTGCTGCGGGAACATCCGTCCCTGGTGGACATGGCGCCCACCATCCTGAAGCTGTTCGGCATCCCCCCGCCGCCCGAGATGATCGGCGGCAGCGTGTTCGAGAAACGATAGGCCACGGGCCAAGGAGGTGCCGCATGTTCGGCGGCGGCGACAAGATCAAACTGGACCGGGAGCTGATGGCCAAGGTGCGCAAGTACAGCGAGCTGGCGGGCTACTCATCTCCCGAGGAGTTCGTCCGGCACGTGCTGGAGAAGGAGCTGTCGAAGTTCGAGGAGGGCGGGGCCTCCGAGGAGGAGATCCGCAAGCGCATGCAGGGACTGGGGTACATTTCCTAGATGGCTGCTCTCAACGGCATCGTCACGCGTCTGTTCGATGTGATCTGCGGGCCCCTGGGCGGTCATGCAGCCTGGGCCATGGTCCTGATCTCGGCCGTGACCGGCCTGTGGGCCATGTGGCTGTTCAAGCTCGCCACGCCCCAGCGGCGGCTGGCCCGGCAGCGGGACCGGCTGCTGGGCCACATCTACGAGATGGGGATGTACCAGGACCACCTGGGGGTGCTGGCGCGGATCCAGAAGGATCTGGCCCTGGCCAACCTGCGCTACCTGAGCCTGACCCTGCCGGCCCTGCTGGTGCTGATCGTACCCATGGTGCTGACCCTGGCCCAGCTCGAGGGCCGCTTCGCCCACCGTCCCCTGAAGACGGGGGAGTCGGCGGTGCTGCGGGTGGGATGGACCGATGGCGCTGATCCGGCCGCAGTGGACCTGCGATTGCCCGACGGGTTGGAACTGGCGGCCGGCCCGGTGCGGGATCCGGCCACGGGCCAGGCGGCCTGGCGCCTGCGCGCCCTGGAAGCGGGAAGATGGCCGGTGACCGTGACCGCCGCCGGCGAACCGTGCGCCCGGGCCGTGATCACGGTGGGCGGAGGGCTGCCCCTGCTGGGCGGCAGGCTCGGTGCGACGTGGTGGGAGAAACTGCTCTATCCCGGCTGGCAGCCGTTGCCGGCGGGAAGTCCGGTCGCGACCCTGGATGTGGACTACCCATCCCGGTCGACGACCTACCTGGGTGTGGAGTTGAACTGGCTGGTGGCCTTCATGATCCTGTCCCTGGCGACGGGGCTGGCCATGAAGGATGCGCTGGGCGTGGAACTGTGAAGACAAGCCGAGGAGCAGCAACATGATGAAGCGAGGACGGACGGCCCTGTGGGCCTGCGTACTGGTTCTGGCGGCGGGTATGTTGACCGGCGGCGGATGCGGCGGCGACCGGAACGGTCCGGCGGACAGGGAGGCCCACAAGCTCCTGGTGATCGGCATCGACTCGGCGGACTGGCGAATCCTCGATCCCCTGCTGGAACAGGGCCGCATGCCGCACCTGAAGGAGTTCATGACCCAGGCCTCGTCCGGTCGGATGAAGACCTTCATTCCCCTGCAGAAATCCCCGGTCCTGTGGGCGAGCATCTGCACGGGGGTCGAACCTGAGGTGCACGGCATCCACAACTTCGTCAAGGGCGAGGATGAAAGGCCGGTGACCGGCAGCGCCTGGCATGCGCCCGCCCTGTGGGACATCCTGACCGCGGCCGACCGGAGCACCGCCGTCATGGGCATGTGGAGCACCTATCCCGCGCGGCCCATCGAGGGGGTGATGGTCAGTGACTTCCTGCCCTACGGATCCAAGCGCGAGCATCCGCTGGCCAACCTGGTGTACCCCGATTCCCTCACCGCGTCCATGGTCGATCTGCGCGTGGATCCGGCTTCCCTGACCGACAAGGACCTGGCGCGGTTCATCCCCGCGGACCTGTTGGAGCGGGCCGAGGAACAGTATCCCCGGGAGATGGGCGAGCTGCGGGATGTCTTCGCTGCCGACCTGTCCTACCTGGCGGTGGCCGACTACCTGGCCCATCACGGCGATTTCGACCTGTTCTTCTTCTACCTGCGCGGCCCGGACATGGTCAGTCATCATTTCTACGCGTACATGAAGGCGGACCTGGACTACGTCCACCTGGACCCGGACAAGGTGGCGGTGTTCAAGGACGTGGTGAAGAACTACTACGTCTGGGTGGATGAGGTGATGGGTCGGGTGCTGGGCTGGTTCCCGCCGGATCGCCAGACGGTAATCGTCTCGGACCACGGTTTCTACGGTCCCCGCCGGAGCGGGAAGAAGGGCACGTCCGAGCACAGCGAGTGGGGGATCTTCCTGGCGCGCAGCCCGCTTTACGAGGCCGGGGCCCGGTTCGGCCATCTGACGGTGCTGGACATCTGCCCCACCCTGCTGGCCATGATGGGCCTGCCGCCGGCCCACGACATGCCCGGAGCGATCCTGACCGAACCGGCTACCAAGGAGGGGGCCAAGCGGCTGGGCAAGCTGGACAAGCACCGGGTGGATTCGTACATGTCCCTGGCTCCGGCGACCGGGCCGGCCGGGGAGCGCGATCCCAAGGTGGATGAGGAGATCCGCAAGCAGCTGCGGTCGCTGGGGTACATCAACTGACCCCGAGGATGGGTGCAAGAGACCTCGCTTTTTCAGGACGAAGGCCCGGAACATCGTGTTCCGGGCCTTCTCGCATTCCGGTCGCTTTCCCACATCCTCAGGGTCAGTCGGCTCCCTTGGCTCCTTGGGCCGCCTCCTTGGTGAACCTCTGGACCTGCTCCTGGAAGTAGTCCTTGTCGGGGGCCAGCTCGGCGGCGCGCCGGGCGTGTTCCAGGGCTACTTCGTGGTCGCCCCGGGCGGCCGAGATCTCCGCCGCGGTGTCCAGGATGTTGGCGCGCTCGCCATCGTCCGTGGCGAGTTCGGCGCCGTGCAGGGCCAGCTTTTCAGCCTCGGCCAAATCGACCCCGTTCTGGAAGCACCACCAGGCGAAGCTGTTCAGCTGGGAGGGGTCGTCCTGCCAGCCCTCGGGCAGCAGCCGCTTGCGCAGGTTCACGGCCTTGGCCTCGTCGTGTTCGACCAGCAGGGCGTTCTCCACCATGAGGCTCAGACGTGTGTCGCTGGGCCCGCCCTCGCCTGCGTCTTCCTGCAGCACGGCCTTGATGTAGGGCACGGCCCTTTCCGGGGTCCCCATGCTGCGGGCCATCCCCGAGACCATGGCCGCCAGGTTTTCCTTCTGTTCCATGGTGGTGGTCGGCAGGGCCAGGGCCAGGTCGGCCTCGGTGGCGATCTCGTCGAAGGAGAAGGCCTTGCTGCGGGCGCCGTAATACATGTTGGTCAGGATGTCCTCGGTATATTCTTCCGCGTGCGCGGGGTCGAGGCTGCGGGCCTGGCGGAAGTAGTTCACCGCCCCGTGGTAGTCGAACTCGCAGGCCGCGTCGTTGGCCAGGCTGGCCGCCAGTTCGGCCGTTGGCTGCTTGTCGAAGGCTGCGCGCTTGGCGGTGATGGTGCGCGGATCGGCCTTGGCCTTCAGCAGAGAGGCGGCCCAGGCCTCGGGTCCGGCGTAACCGATCCAGCGGTCGGTGATCTCGCCTTCACCGTTGACCACCACGAACGTGGGCAGAGCCTTGATGTTGTATGTCTCGGAGATGTCCGCTCCTGTGTCTTTTCCGGTGTTGATCTTGGCGAAGACCGCTCCCTGCAGGGCGGAGGCGATGATCGGGTTGGTGTCCGCCGCACGGGCGAAAGCCTTGCAGCTGGGTCACCAGTCGGAGTAGAAATCCAGCACCAGGAGCTGGTTGTTCTCCTGGGCGGCCTTGAGGGCTGCCTCGAAGCTCGGGGCGGGCGTGACCTGGGCCAGGGCGTGGCCCGCGGCAGCCAGCAATATCAGAACGGCCAGGGCCGAAAAGCGTCGGGGATGGCGCATGTTGCGATCTCCTTCGGGGGCTGTGGGGCGTCGAGACAAGGGCCGGACCCCGTTAATCATGGTCAAGAAGTGGGAATATACGAAAAAACCGGTGCGGTGTTCCAGCGGGATTTTCGAATCGTCAATTCCGGCCGTCAAAGACCACACGACCGTCGACCACGGTGTACAGCACCTTCAGGTCCAGCAATTCCCTGTCGGCACAGGTGGATGGGTCATCATCCAGGATGGTGAAGTCGGCCCGGAATCCCGGCTGGATGCGACCCAGCTCGTTCTCCTGGAAGGCGGCGTAAGCCGAACCGGCGGTGTACAGTTCGACGGCGGTGCGGGCGTCCAGGCGCTGTTGGGGCAGCCAGCCGCCGGGCGGGGTGCCGTCCGGGTGCATGCGGGTGCGCGCGGCGTAGAGCCCCAGCAGGGGATCGACCCGCTCGATGGGAAAATCGGTGCCGAAGCAGAGGTGGGCGCCGCTATCGAGCAGGGATTTCCAGGCGTAGGCCCCGGACAGACGCCGGGGGCCCAGGCGGGCGGGCGCCCAGTCCATGTCGCTGGTGCAGTGGGTGGGCTGCATGGCGGCGATCACGCCCAACTCGGCGAAGCGGGGGATGTCGGCGGGGTCGAGGATCTGGGCGTGCTCGATGCGCCAGCGTCGGTCCTTTGGGCCGATCTCCGCCAGGGCCTCCTCATAGATATCGAGCATCATGCGGTTGGCCCCGTCGCCGATGGCGTGGGTGCAGATCTGGAAACCGGCCGCGCCCAGGTTCCTCGCCACCTCCAGCAGGTGTTCGCGCGGGGTGACGGGCCAGCCTCTGTTGCCCGGCTGGTCGCTGTAGTCGGCCAGCAGCAGGGCGCCCCGGCTGCCCAGGGCCCCGTCGGCGTACAGCTTGACCGCGCGCACGGTGATCATGCCGTCTTGGGAGTGGAAAGGCCCCTCGGTCCGGGCCCGGGCCAGCACCTCGGGCTTGTCGTCGAACATGCCGTAGATGCGCAGGGGCAGCTTGCCGGCGGCGTCCAGTTCGCGGTAGATGTCCAACCGCTCCCAGTCCAGACCGGCCTCGTGCACCCCCGTCAGTCCGCGGCGCACGCAGTGGGCCAGGGCCAGATCGATGCGCCGGGTCTTCTCGGTGCGGTCAGGCTCGGGAATGATGTCCATGACCAGGTCGACGGCGTTGTCGATGAGGATGCCGGTGGGTTCTCCCCGGTCATCGCGCATGATGCTGCCGCCTGCGGGGTCAGCGGTGGCGGCGGTGATGCCGGCTGCGGCCAGGGCCTTGCTGTTGGCCCAGGCGGCGTGCCCGTCGATGCGTCGCAGCAGCACCGGATGATCGCCGCTGACCCGGTCCAGGAGGGTGCGGTCGGGGTACTGCTGTGAGGTCCAGTCGTTCTGGTCCCAGCCGCGGCCCTGCAGCCAGGTGCCCGGGGGAGTCGCCTGGGCGGCCGAGTCCACAAGCGCGGCCACGGCCTCGGCCGATGGTGTGCCCACGCAGTCGATCTGCACCAGGGCGGTGCCCAGGCCGTACAGGTGGCAGTGGCTGTCGATGAAGCCGGGCAGCAGGGTGGCGCCCTGCAGATCGATGATCCTGGTGTCGGTTCCCGCCAGCGCCCTGGCCCCCGTGTCATCGCCCACGAAGACGATGCGGCCGTCGCGGGCGGCCACGGCGGTGGCCGGAGTTTGGGCGTCCCGGTCGGTGAGGGTCAGGATGCGCCCGCCGAGGAAGATCAGGGAGGCGCTGACCGTACCGGTGGAGCTGTCCCGGTGGCAACCGGCCAGCAACAGCAGGGCGAACAGGGAGACCAGGATATAACGACGCATGGCAACCATCCGGGCTGGGGTAAGGATTGCGGGGAGGATAGCAGATGTGGCTGGGGTGGGGAATGTGGGGTTTTCGAGTCGCGTGTGGGGAGCCAAATTTTTTCTGCGAAATTCGACAGGCATTTCGGTTAGCGGGACGGCCAGGAGGCGAGAACTTTCGGGCTTTCGTATATGTGCAAGTCTGGCAAGGGATTGCGCGGTTCTGGCGGGTGGAGGTGAATTCCCTGGTTCGCGGGAGAGAATTTGGGGGTCGTCCGGAACCGTTAGGTGTAAGCTTCCCTCAATAGCAAACACCTAGAAAGCTAAGGCATCTCGCCATATGTCGCTAAAATCAGAAAATATCGACATATTCTGTTGACATGTCGCTCTCGACGACATAAGCTGAAAACGTGTTGATAAAAAGGAGTTTTGTAAACATGTCTGCTTCCAGATGGCGCCCTGAGGCCCCATACAACGATTTGCCGCCTATTCCAGGGGCCGAGGTTCTGGAAACCAGGCCCGTTTTGCGGGCCTGTGTCGAGGCCCGCGCGGCCTTGGCCGGGTTGAAACAGGCGGCCCAACTGATACCGGACCAGGCCATCCTCATCAACACCTTGCCGGTATTGGAAGCACAAGCCAGTTCGGCGATTGAGAATATCGTTACGACGGCCGACAAGCTCTTCGCAAACCTCAACACGGAAGGCAAGGCTGATCCGGCAACCAAGGAGGCCCTGCGTTACCGTCGTTCATTGATGGAGGGCTATGCGGCTCTTGCCCATCATCCTTTGACCACCCGGACGGCCGAAATGGTGTGCACCACGATCAAGGGTGTGGACATGTCCGTGCGCAAGGTGCCGGGTACGAAGCTCGCCAATGCGGCGACCGGTGCGGTGATTTACACGCCGCCGGAAGGCGAGTCGGTCATTCGCAGCTTGCTGGCGGATTGGGAGCGGTTTCTGCACAGCGAACGGGATCTGGATCCCTTGATCAGGATGGCGGCCGGTCACTATCAATTCGAGGCGATACATCCGTTCACCGACGGGAATGGCAGGACGGGCCGGGTTCTCAACAGCTTGTTCCTGATCCAGGAGGATCTCCTCGATCTGCCGATCTTGTACTTGAGCCGTTACATCATCCGCCACAAGGACGACTACTATGACCTGTTGATCGATGTGACTCGGCATGGGGCCTGGGAGCCGTGGTTGTTGTTCATGTTGGAGGGTGTGCGGGAGACATCCGACTGGACATTGCTGAAAATCCAGGCCATGAAGGAGCTTGCGGAAACGACGGCAGCCAGGGTGCGGTCGGAATTGCCGAAGATCTACAGCAGGGAGCTTGTGGACGTCGTCTTCTCTCAACCGTATTGCCGCATTGAAAACCTCGTGCAAGCGGGTGTCGCCAAGCGCCAGGCGGCCTCCCGGTACCTCAAGCTGCTGGTGAAGATGGGTATCTTGACGGAACGCAAGGCAGGTCGGGAGAAGCTTTTCTTGAATTCGGCTTTGTTGGATTTGTTGGCGGAGGGGAGTTCCTGACTTTTTTCTGAATCCGGGCTTTCCGATATAACGAGCCGGGAGAATCCGCCCAAGAGCCGGAGATCCACCGAAGAACATTTCACATCCGTCCTCCAGCATCAGGAGACCGCCTTGTCCGTGACCAGTTCCAAGCCGAAATTCCACACCAACCCCGCGTTCGCCGCCCGGATCCTCGAAGCCACCGCCGAACTGCGCGACCAGGCGGACCGGCTCGAGTTCGCCGACCCGGTGGCCTTCACCTACAATCCCCTGGATTACGCCTGGGACCTGCATGAGCAGTATGTCCGCAGGTGGGGGGCCTCGCCGCGGCGGGTGCTGCTGCTGGGCATGAACCCCGGTCCCTGGGGCATGGCCCAGACGGGGGTTCCGTTCGGGGAGATCGACGCCGTGAAGGACTGGCTGCGGCTGACGGGCCGGGTCCGCAAGCCCGATCCCGAGCATCCCAAGCGCCCGGTGCTGGGCCTGGATTGCCCGCGGTCCGAGGTCAGCGGCCGGCGGCTGTGGGGGTATTTCCAGGAGCGGTTCGGATCCCCGGAGGCGTTCTTCGCCGAGCACATCATCATCAACTACTGCCCCTTGGTGTTCATGGAGGAATCCGGGCGCAACCGGACCCCGGACAAGCTGCCCGCCGCCGAGTCCGCCCCGCTTTTTGCCGCCTGCGACGCACGTCTGCGCGCACTCATCGACCTGTACCGGCCCCAGTGGCTTGTGGGGGTGGGCGGCTTCGCCCGCAGGAAGCTGGAGGCCCTGGTGGGCAAAGACCCCGGGCCTGAAGGTCCCCGTCTAGGCACGATCCTGCATCCCAGCCCGGCCAGTCCCGCGGCCAACCGGGGTTGGGCCGCCGCCGCCGAGGCCCAGATCGCCGCCCAGGGAATCTGGCCGGATTTTGGCTGAATTTTCTGGAAATTGTGGTATGATGCTCCTGAAGCCCCGGCCTGTTCGGGTCGCCGGGGCCCTACCTCCGCCAGGGAGGCCTGCCATGCCCAGCGCCAGGCTGCTTGAATTCCTCAGTGAAAACCATGTGGATTACCGGCTCGTCCAGCACGCCAACGCCTATGCGGCGCGGGATGTCGCCAACCGGGCGGGGATCTCCCAGGCCGTGTTCGCCAAGACCGTGCTGGTCAGGATCGACGACAAGCCCGCCATGGTGGTGCTGCCCGCGGACAGCCGCATCGACTTCGCCCTGTTGCAGGCGGCGACAGGGGCGAACGAGGTGACCCTCTGCCGACAGGACGAATGCGAGCTCTCGTGCCCCGACTGCGAGCCGGGCGCCATGCCTCCGCTGGGACCCCTCTATGATCTGGACGTGTATGTGTCGGGCAACCTGCTGCGAGCTGATCGTATCGCCTTCAACGCCGGCACCCACACCGAGGTGGTGACCATGCCTTTTGTCGACTTCCAGCGGCTGGTGCGGCCCAGGGTGGGGTTCTTCTCCTCCCGCGCCGTGAAGGCCCGTCAGGCGAGGGCCTGATCCGCCACCTTCGCCGCCGGCATGATCCGGGTGTCCGCGACCGAGCCCAGACCCATCAGGTACTGCAGCAGCCGATCCACTCCCAGCGCGAACCCCGCACGATCCGGCTTGCCGGACCATGATCCCCCGTCCATGACCTCTCCGGCGTAGGGCACGAGGTACTTGACCCGGGCCGCCACGCCCGGAGCGGCATCCGCCAGGCCGTTCTTGAGGCCGGCTGGCCAGTGGGTCACCAGGACCGGAAGGTTGGAGCAGTGGCGTACCAGGGTGGCTTCCACCTGGAGCGGCAGGTCTTCGTGGGGCGCGACATCCCAGCCCCGGACCCCGACCGCGGCCACGGCCTCGCTGTGCCTCAGGCGGGGATGGGGGGCGTGGAGAGTCCGGTCCAGGCGGGTCACATGGCGGCCCCCCAGCAGTTCGGCCCCCAGGGAGCCGGTCACATCCTTGAGCAGGGCTTCCATAAGGTCGCCCAGATCATCCAGGTCCAGCCCCGTGCCCACGGCGGTGATGAGCTTGAAGCGGGGCAGGCTGTTCTGCGTCTCGCGGGGTTCGGGCCCTTGGCCGTTGGTTTCTCCCCAGACCGCGGGAAAGCCCGCGGACACCATGGCATCCAGCTGGCCTCGCACATCCCCGGCATGCACGGGG
>CAYPVD010000087.1:0-11357 GCA_964414055.1 uncultured Fibrobacteraceae bacterium | reverse complement strand
ACGTCTGCCGGACAAACCCCTCCGGGCGGGTTACTGGTCACCCCGCAGCCGGGCCGGAAGTTCACGCAGGCGAAGCCACCACATCACGGACGTCCTCTCCTTTGCACCCGACACCCGGTCATCATGGACCATTCCCGTTGTCGGACGCTTCCTCGAAGGCCTCCACGATCCGCTGCACCAGGGGATGCCGCACGATATCCTCGCCACCCAGGTCCACGAATCCCACTCCCGGCGTATGCTGCAGGATTTCCCTGACATGCACAAGGCCCGACTGGCTCCGCCCGGTCAAATCGATCTGGGTGACGTCCCCGGTGACCACGGCCTTGGACTGGACCCCGAGCCTCGTCAGGAACATCTTCATCTGACCGATGGTCGTGTTCTGGGCCTCATCCAGGATCACGAAGGCGTTGTTGAGGGTGCGCCCCCTCATATAGGCCAGGGGCGAGGCTTCGATCACGCCGCTGGACAGCAGCTTGGCGATCCTGCCGGCCCCGGTGATGTCGGCCAGTGCATCGTAGAGGGGCCGCAGGTAGGGATTGATCTTCTCCTGCAGATCTCCCGGCAGGAAGCCCAGTTGTTCCCCCGCCTCCACCGCCGGTCTGACCAGGATGATGCGGTCGACAAGCTGGCGCTTGAGGTAATCCATGGCCATGACCACGGCCAGGAAGGTCTTGCCCGTACCGGCCGGCCCCGTCGCAAAGACCACGTCGTCGCGACGGATGGCCTCGATGTAGGCCTGCTGTCCCGGGGTCTTGACCCGGATGGACTTGCGGCGGCCGGAACCGGCCATCAGGACCTGGGCCTCGAAATCGCCGTCGGGATGATCCCCGTCGCCGTTCCGGCCGTGCGAGCAGACGTAGTCCAGGGTGACGCCGTCGATGAACTGTCCCTGACGGACCCTCTCGACCAGACCATGGAGCACATCCTGCAGGGCTTCCACACCCTCTGCAGGCCCTTCCATGCGCAGGCGGCGACCCCTGACACCCAGATCGACCCCGAAGCATTTCTCGAGGAAATGAAGGTTCACGTCCTTGGGCCCCAGCAGGGCGAGCTGGTCCACGTCCTGCAGATCGAACTCCGACCTCATTCTGTCCTGCCGCGGTCCTTTTTTCATGAATCACCTGTGGCCGGCCGCCCATCCGGGCCCTCGGCCTCCTCCATGGGACGCACCATGAGGTGCAACTCCTCGAGCTGGGCGTTGCTGATGGGGCCGGGACTGCCGTCCAGGGGCGAGGCCGCCAGGGTCGTCTTGGGAAAGGCGATGACCTCGCGCAGGGACGGACTGCCGGTCAGCAGCATGACGATGCGGTCCAGGCCCAGGGCGATGCCCCCGTGGGGTGGCGCTCCGTAGCCCAGGGCCTCCAGGAAGAAACCGAACTTGGCCTCGTATTCCTGCCGGTCCATGCCGACGATGCGGAACACCTTCTCCTGCAGCTCGCGCCGGTGGATCCGGATGCTGCCCGAACCGAGTTCCACCCCGTTGCAGACCAGGTCGTAGAGCTGGGCGCGGGCGGCGCCGGGAGCCTCTTCCAGGCGCTCCAGGTCCTCGGGTCTCGGCATGGTGAACATGTGGTGGCATGCGGTCCAACCGCCCTGTCCATCGGCTTCGAACAGCGGAAAATTCCGAACCCAGGCCAGTGCCCAGCTGTCTGCGGGAATCCAACCCGCCTTGGCTGCGACCTCCAACCGGACAGCGCCCAGGGCCCGCCTCGCCATGTCTGCCTCCCCGGCCACGAACAGCAGCAGATCCCCTTCGCGCCCGCCGACCCGGTCCTTGAGCGCAGCCACGAAGTCAGCCCCCAGGAACTTGGCGATGCCGGTGTCCACGCCCTCGGCCGTGACCTTGGCGCGCGCCAGGCCGAAGGCGCCCTGCTTCTTCGCCACCTGCTCCAGCTCGTCCACCTGCTTGCGGCTCCAGCCGGCCAGACCCGAGGCGTTGAGGCAGCGCACGGTGCCGCCGGCGGCCAGGGCGTCCTCGAAGACCTTGAACCCGCAACCGGAAACCAGGTCGTCCACCGTGTGCATGGGGCAGCCGAAGCGCAGGTCCGGCTTGTCCGAACCGTACAGGTCCATGGCCTCGTCGTAGTCGATGCGGGGAAACGGCGTGGGCAGATCGATGCCGAGGGTCTCGGCGAAGATGGTGGCCATCATCTCCTCGACCACCGCGTAGATGTCGTTCTCGCCCACGAAGCTCATCTCCAGGTCTATCTGCGTGTGCTCCGGCTGGCGGTCCTTGCGCAGGTCCTCATCGCGCAGGCAGCGCGCCAGCTGGAAGTAGCGGTCCACGCCCCCGGCCATGAGGATCTGCTTGTACAGCTGGGGAGACTGGGGCAAGGCATAGAACTGCCCGTGATGGATCCGGCTGGGCACCACGTAGTCCCGCGCCCCCTCCGGGGTAGTCCGGATCAACAGGGGGGTTTCCACCTCCAGGAAGCCGCGATCGGACAGGTAGCGCCGCGCGGCCTGGGCCGCCCGGTGCCTGATCTCCAGGTTGCGCAGCATGTCCGGCCTGCGCAGATGGATGTAGCGGTACTTCAGACGCAGTTCCTCGCCCGCCCGGTCGGCCTGGTCGAGTTGGAAGGGCAACGGCGCACAGCCGTTGAGGATCACCGCCGAGCGGGCGACGAGCTCGACCTCGCCGGTGGCCTTGTCCGGATTGACCATGCCTTCAGGCCTGCGCCTGACCTCCCCCGTGAACGCGAGGACGGATTCCAGCTTGAAATCACCGGCCATGGCCAGTGGTTCGCCGTCCCGGCAGACCACCTGCAATTCGCCGTAGCGGTCCCTCAGGTCCACGAACACGACTCCCCCGAGATTCCTGACCCTGGCGGCCCATCCGGCGACGCTGACGGTCTGCCCCACCAGGGCGGCCGAGACCTCGCCGCAGCGATGGGTGCGCAGGGCGGTGCCTTCCTGTTCCGACTTGTGGATATCTTTCACCCTTCCAGGACCTCCCGGACAGCGGCCAACAGGCGATCGCGGGCCACTGGGGCCTGGTCGCCGGTTTCCAGGTTCTTGAGTTGCAACGTATGGGAAGCCGTTTCGGCCTCGCCGACGGTGAGCAGGATCTTCGCCCGACGCAGATTGGCCGACTTGGCCTGCGCCTTGACCGATCTGCCGGTCGTGTCCACCTCGACCCGGCAGAACCCCCGCAACAGGTCGCTGGCCACCAGACCGTAGCGCTGGGACCGGGCGTCCAGGCAGGCCACGTACACATCCACCCTGGTCTGGCGGCTGCGCTGGGGATCCAGGGGTTCGTCCGCCAGGTACAGGAGGGTCCGTTCGATCCCGATGGAAAAACCGACGGCCGGAGTATCGGGCCCGCCGCACTGGGCTACCAGACCGTCATAGCGTCCCCCCCCGGCCAGGCTGCTCTGCTTGCGGCCGCTGCCGGCGGTGATCTCGAAGGTCGTGCGACCGTAGTAGTCCAGGCCCCTGACCAGGGTCGGATCCTCCACGAAGGGAACGCCAAGTTCCGCCAGCGTGCCCAAGACCTCCGCGTGGTGATCCCGGCAGGCCGGACACAGGGACGAGGTGATGGGTTCGTGTTCGGCCAGCAACGCCCGGACGTCATCATCCTTGGCGTCATACAGACGCAGGGGGTTGGTGTCGATGCGCCCCCGGAAGGCCGGCGGAATCCGCTCCAGGTTCTCCTGCAGGTATTTTCTCAACCCGTCCACGTAGGCCGGTTTGCAGTCGGGACATCCTATGCAGTTGATCAGCACCGACAACCCCCGGGCATCCACGGCGTCGAACAGGGCCATGGCGGTCTGGATGACCTCGGCGTCCAGCACGGGGCTGGCCGACCCGATGGCCTCCACGCCGACCTGGTGGAACTGGCGGTAGCGACCGGCCTGGGGCCGGTCATGCCTGAACATGGGACCCAGGTAATAGAACTTGAGCGTCCCCGGTTGCCGGGTCAGCCCGTTCTCGAGATAGGCGCGCACCACCGAGGCCGTGTTCTCCGGCCGCAGGCACAGCTCTTCCCCCCCGCGGGACCGGAAGCTGTACATCTCCTTCTCGACGATATCCGTGCCGTCCCCCACCGAGCGCATGAACAGGCCCGCCGGCTCGATGATGGGAGTCCTGATCTCGCCGTACCCGTAACGGGCCAGGACCTCGCGCCAGCGCTCCTCGCACCAGTGCCAGCGCTCGATCTCTTCCAGCAGCAGATCGCGCGTCCCCTTCAAGCGGCGGTATTTCAAATTCATGGTCATCCCTCACTGGGCACGGACGCCTCTGCAATGGGCATGGGTGGTTCGAACGTCATCCGGGCGACAATATCATTCATGGGGCGGCCGGGGGCCAATGTCCGGGGAAATTCCGGCGCACCAGATCGACGTCGGGATCCACCAGCAGGTTGAAACCGGCCAGGTGCAGACGCCCCAGCCCGGCGATCAGGGTCTTGGCCACGGGCCCGCCCTCCTCGGGATTGCGTCCCAGGGCGCTCAGATGATCGCCCAGGGCCAGGCGACGTCTGGCTGGGACCTTGCCGGAGGCCAGCAGCATCATGTCGGGCGCCGGGGGACTCAGGATCTTCTCTCCCCACTCGATGGAAGAAAGCAGGCCCCCGGCCAGGAAACGGTCGGCATCCCACTGGCGCACCACGGCGTAGTCGAAACACCCCAGCCGCAGGGCGTGAAGAGCCGGAGCGTGGTCGTACGGGTCAGGCCCGTAGGTCGGCCCCCCGGGACCGGAAAGAGGCGGGGACAGGGGGTCATGCCGACGCCAGGGACCGGTGGCGGCCAGGGACAGGGAATCGCCGATGATCGTCGCGGACGGCCTGCCGACCCAGGGAGCAGGAACCAGGCCGGCGCTCTTGCGGTAGATCAGGACACTGCGTGGGCGCAGGTTGCGTGGTGCGGAACGCCGGCCCACCACCAGGGGCAGATACGAGTGGCCCAGAAGATCCAGGGCTACCCCGTCGGGGCACAACACGAATTCCGGATCCCTCGCCAAGGCCTCCCTGAAACCATCGAGATCCCGTACGACCTGGACAGTGACGATTCCACGGTCCACCGCGGACATGAAACGGCCCAGGGGTAGATACACCCCGGCTTGCCGGGCCTGCAGGCCGGCGGGATCCAGGACAAGCAGCACGCTGCGCGAACCCAGGGACTTGTGGGCGGGGAACAAAAGCGCTCCCACGGCCAGCAGCAGCACCACGGCCCCGGCCAGGACGGTAGTCCCCAGCCTGCCCAGCCCCGCAGGAAAACCCCACCCCCGGCTAATCACCGTCGCCCCCCCGTCCCGCCGAATCAGGCTGCGCAGCCTCCGGCACGGGAGGATTCCCCACGATGACCTGGAAACGGGGCGGAACGATGCCCAGCAGCGTCAGCCAGGACGGATAATCGACCTGGCCGGGCAGGGAATACACACCGACGGGTCGGTCCCCCACCGGGATGGTCACCAGCAGCCGGTCCCGCGTCAGGACCTGCACGGAATCGACCACGCCGCGCACCTTGACATCGGCCACCGGCGGGGAGACCCCGACTTCCGGACGCCCGGCATCGACCAGGGCGATGACCGGCACATTGGCCAGCGTCCTCTCCTGGAGAACGCCCACCCTGATCACGACGTGGACCTTCTCCGGGATGATGTCCAGCAGGGGATTGTCCACGGTCAGCTTCACGTCCTTTTCCACGGTCCCGTTCAGCTTGGACAGATCCAGCGGTTGGCTTACGACCACGGGCAAGGGGTCGAAGAAACGCTCGGGTCCCGTCACGAGCACCGAATCGGGAACGACATCCATCGGTGTAAGGAACCCGCGGTCGGCAGGCAGATGATTCTGCAGTTGCAACCGTACCGGAAGCATCAGGGAATCGAGACGATCGATCCGCAGGCGAACGGTTGTGGGTGGGTAGGCGCTGGCGGCGGTAAGGTTCGTGAAGATGTCTCCGGCCTTGATCTCGTAGGGGTACTCGGGCCCCGGTTCCTGGCCGGCGAGATCGATACGGACCTCCCCCACGAAGTAGTTGAAGAACTTGTGTCGCAGCAGCCGCAACTTGCTGCCCACCACGCGCACCGGCACCCTGTCGGGCAGTTGGCTGCCGGCATAGGTCAGACCCTGCCGCAAACCTGTGACCTGCAGGGGCAGAAAAATATCCTGTTCCACCGTGGAGGTGGAGGCGACCTGCATCCAGATGACCAGCGAAGCCACGAGACAACTGATCTTCAAGCCCAGCCTGTTCATCACCCTCCCGGAAATTCAGGGTTCATCCCCCGGCATGAAGGGCCCGGTCGACGGATCGCACCGGGCAGGTGCCGCCGGACCGTTCATGGCCGCCGCACCGGAATAACCACAAGGACAAGCGGAAACTAGCACACGCTCAGCGGAGTTGTCACCGGCAAAGCCGATCCGGGCCGGACCGAGGAACCGTCAGCTGCGGGGAGAACCGCGATCCAGCACATAGGCCGCCGGATTGACGGGCCGACCGTCCTGGCGAACCTCGTAGTGGACATGCGGCGCGGAGGAGCGTCCGGTGTTGCCGGACAGGGCGATCACGTCCCAGCGCTTCAAACGGTCGCCCTTGTGCACCAGGGCCTTGTCCAGATGGGCGTAGACGGTCATCAGGCCGTGGCCGTGGTCGATCTTGACCACCCGGCCGTAGCCCCTCTGTTGCTGGACGGCCGCCACCACGCCGTCGGCCGTGGCGTGCACGGGCGTCCCCACCGGAACGACGAAGTCGAGACCCTTGTGGAAGGTCTGACGCCCGGTGAAGGGATCCTTGCGAAAACCGAACCGGGAACTGATCCAACCGATGTCCGTGGGCGCGACCGACGGGATGTGGTCCCGCAGCGTCTGCCTTGTGCCCAGGGAATCGAGCATGGCCAGATAGCCCAGCCGCTGGATACGGACCTGCCTCAGCATCTGATCCAGATCGCCCCCGGCGGCGCCGGCCTGTTCCACTGCCGCCCCCTGGGCGAATCCCGACAGGGATCCTGGTCCCCGCCCTCCGACGCCTGCGGCGAAGGTCTCGTCGTCCATGGGAGGCAGATCCAGGGCTGCGGCAACCTTGTCCTGGAGCCTGCGCACCATGGCAACCTGCTCCCGCAGGTCCCCGACCCTGGTTTCCAGCCTCGTCAGTTGCCTTTCAAGGGACGCATTCTCCCGCACCAGGGGACCGCCGCCGGGCCACCAGTAGGCGCCGCTGCGCAATCCCAGACCGGTCATGACGATCAGGGCGACACAAAGGCAAACGAACCCCAGAGCTCCGAGCACAACCCAGCGGGACACCTTGAAGGCGCGACTCGGCGCGTCGTCATCGGGCATGTAGATGAAGGTATAGCTTCGCTTGAGTTTCATGTTCCGGGCCGTATAACCTTCGGGGAAGTCCCAATCACAGCAAAAGCGGCGACCTGATCGCCACCTAATCTGAGCCCGGAACCGCATCCTGTCAACATGGATCGACCCCGGGGCCATGCCCCCCACAGGCCGAAACAGCACGGCAACCCGGGCCCGCCTTACCCGCACCGCCCATGCAAGAGGCGGGCCACCCGGGGCGTCCTAATAGTAATCAAGCAACATATCCCGCTGCCCGGAATGACGTAACTTGGCCAGGGCCTTCTCCTTGATCTGGCGGATACGTTCCCTGGTAAGACCCATGCGTTCCCCGATGACCTGCAGGGTCTGGGCATCCTCGTAGCTCAGTCCGAAGTACATGATGATGATCCGGCGCTCCCTCTCGGTAAGGGTGGCCAGGCATTTGCGCACATCCTCCCGCAGACCGCGCTCGAGAACCGCGGCATCCGGAGCCGCCTGGTTCTCGTCCGGCAGGATCTCCGTCAAGGGACGATCCCCCTGGTCGCCCGATTCGTCCAACCCCAGTTGGGTACGGTCAGACCGCATGGCGTGAAGGACATCAGCCTCGGCCAGGTCCAGGCGCTCGGCGATCTGGGCCGGATCCGGCGTGGGGATGCCCTCGTTCTGCAGGACCGAACGCGTCCTGCTGATCTTGATCAACAGGGCGGTCTGGTTCTGGGGCAACCTGATGGTGCGGGACTTGTCCAGCAGGGACTGCATGATGGATTGCCTGATCCACCACACGGCGTAGGAGATGAAACGGTAGCCACGCTTCTCGTCGAAGCGGCGGGCCGCCTTCAGCAGGCCGAGGTTGCCTTCGTTGATCAGATCCGAAAGCATCAGACCCTGGTTGATGTAGCGCTTGGCCACCGAGACCACGAAGCGCAGGTTGGCCCTGACCAGGCACTGCAGGGCCTCGTCGTCACCGGCCTTGATCCGGCGCGCCAATTCGACCTCCTGCTCACGGGTCAGCAGGTCGTAACGGTTGATGTCACGGAAATAGACCTCCAGGCCCTTTTCGTGCATCGCTGGCAGAAACTGCCTTTTGCCGGCCATAGGATTCCTCCCTGGCAGCGTGGGGTTTCCCGCTCCGAAACGGAGCGGATGCCCGGCTGACCGGGCGGGCGTTCAGGGTCGGGGCGAGCCGACGGGAACGCCGGGGACCGGAGGCGGCACAATGCCGCACAGCCCCTCTTCAGTTCTCCACGCCCACCGGGCGCGGCAGAACGGAAACGTAGTTCTCCACCGTTCCGGTCCGAACCAGGATCGTCACCGGTTCCGATCGGCGCAGGAGCAGGTCGCGGATATTCTCATAGGTGGCCACATCGGCGATTTCCCTGCCGTTGATGGACACCAGCACATCGCCGGGCCGGATCCCGGCGCTCATGGCCGGAGAATCCTCCCTCACGCCGACTGTGATCACACCGTCGGCGGCGGTGATCCCCAGGGTCTGCTTCAGGCGCATGACGCGGGGATCGGCCCCGTCCAGGGCGGCGATCTCCAGCCCCAGCCAGGGGCCGGTCCCGGCTCCCGGCACGCCCTCCTCGTCACGCCAGCGGACAGGCGTGACCTGGACCCTCACCTCGTCAGGACCACGCCGCAGGGTCAACGTCACCGGCTTTCCCGGTTCCGCCCCGGCGATCAGGAACTGCAGGCGCCTGCGTGAATCGACCTCGTGACCGTCGAACGAGGTCACGACATCACCAGGAAGCAGGCCCGCGGCCTGCCCCGGACCGTCCGGCACCAGGGACAGGATCCTGGCCCCGACCACCTGCGGACCCGCATCCTCGGTCCGTATGCCGAGGTAGCCCCTGACCACCTTGCCGTTGGCCCGCAGTTGCGCATAGACGTCCTGCACCAGGCTGCTGGGCACGGCGAAGCCGATGCCCCGACCTTCCTTGTTGATGGCGGTGTTGACCCCGATGACCCTGCCATCGAGATCGACCAGGGGGCCGCCGGAGTTGCCGAAATTGATGGAGGCGTCGGTCTGGATGAAATCCTGGTACCGCGGCGTCATCCCGCCGATCACCAGGTCGCCCCGCCCTTTGGCGCTGACCACCCCCACGGTCAGGGTGCTTTCGAGGGTGCCGAAGGGGTTGCCCACGGCGATGGCCCAGTCGCCCACCTCGATGGCGTCGGAATCCCCGAAGGACAGGGCAGGCAGACGGCGTCCGGCCGGATCGATCTTCAGCAGGGCCAGGTCGGTGTTGGGATCCGACCCCACGAGTTCGCCCTGGTATTCCCGGTGTTCACCGCTGAACCTCACGAACACGGCCTCGGCCTCGGCGATGACATGGTAGTTGGTGAGGATGAATCCGGACGGATCGATGACGAAGCCCGAGCCCGTGCTGGGCATTTCGAATTTCCCGCCCTGGCCTTCCTCCCCGGGAAAGAACCGGCGGAACATCTCCTGCAAGGGGCCGGTGCCCACCCCTTCATCGGTCACGGTCCGGATGCAACGGATGTTCACCACCGCCGGCCTGACCACCCGGGCGGCCTTGACGAAGGGCGACGCGGGAGGGGCATCCGACAGGTCCCCGGCGGAGGCGACGGCCCCGAACGGTAGTGCCATATACAACAAAACGAGCGCACAGAATTGCACCGCCAAAACCCGCTTTCGGTTCGGCAGCGCCGCAAGCACGCTCGCATTCGATGTATACCGTCGCATCACCTTCACCTTTCCTTCAGCGACACCGCAGGTGAAGGGCGACTTGAACCGGAGCCTCTGTGGGGCAGACGCCACGGTTCGACAGGGAACTCTGAGAACATCCTACCAACAAGGCTCTACCCTGTCAACAAGGATTTACAGATCTATTCGGTCCTTGTTTTCGGTCTCGGCAACCCCTTCGGATGGAGGTGCGGGGGGATTTTCCGCAGCGACATCGGCCGGGGCCTGCACCTGAGCCTCCGGATCCGGGGTCTCATCCGCCTGACCGGGCGTCACCACAGGGACATCATCCACGGTGGCGGCCTTTTCCCGGTGCGGCTTTTCCCGGTGCTGCCTGCGGATCTTCTCGATCTCCTCTTCCTTGGCCTTGAGCTCCTGCTCCAGCCCGTCCAGCTTTTCCACCAGGGCCCCCACCCGGGGATCGGCCAGGACGTCCTGGCGACCCTCCTTCAAGGCCGTGTAGACCAGGTTCCCCAGTTCGCTGAACTGCCGCTCGATATCCCTGCTGATGCCGAACTTGTCGTAGCGCAACGAGGTGACACGGGCCACCTCCACGGTCTTGTCCGTAGTCACGGAGTACCATTCCATCAGGTTCTTCTTGACGTCATCCCACATGGTCATGCTCGTCCTCCTTCCACGGCCGAGGGAAATTCGCCGTTGCCTGTCCCGGTTTCTGCCCTACAATGAAGCCCCATGAACATCAAACCACAACCCACGGCCGTCATCGTGGCCGACGCCCATTTCCATCTGCACCCCGATTCCGCCGAGATGCGGCGGGTGGAACGCTTTCTCGAACTGCTTGCGACCGCACGCCGGGCCGACCATCTGGTCCTGCTGGGCGACATCTTCGATTTCTGGTTCGATTACCCCCACTTTCGCCTCGACGGGTACGATTCGATCCTGCGGGGCCTGGACGAAGTCCGTCAAGCGGGAACCGAAATCCATTTCATCGGCGGCAACCACGACATCTGGGCCTCACGGTATTTCCACCGCCGTTACGGAAGCACACCGGACGGCCGTCCACTGGTTCTGGAACTGGGGAATCTCAGGGTCCGTTTCGATCATGGCGACGGCCTGCTCAGCCACGACCGGCTCTACAGCGCCTTCAGGGCCGTGGTCAGGACCAGGGCCGGCATCGCCCTGGCCAAATCCCTCCATCCGGAGATCCTGTTCGCCATCAGCACCTGGTTGAGCGGGCACAGCAGGAACGCCACCCGCGACGAGGGCCGGGAAATCGAATCCAAGGCCACCGCCTGGCTGGCCCGGCAGTACGGGAAGAACTGGGATCTCATGGTCATCGGCCATGTCCATCACCGCTTCCAGGTGACGGTGGACGGACGGACTCTCGGCGCCCCGGCCGGTTGGTTCGACCAGCTGGAATACGGC
>CAYPVD010000086.1:0-11372 GCA_964414055.1 uncultured Fibrobacteraceae bacterium | reverse complement strand
AACATGGTCACGGTGGCCGGCCAGTACATCAAGCTGCTGACCGCCGTGGACACGGATCTGCCCCTGGCCACCGATACTGCCCTGGAAGCGGAGACGGTGGATGCTCCTCCTGCCCGGTTCGATCCCTCGTCCTCCCTGGCCCGGGCCGACCTGGCCGCCAGGAACCAGGAGGCCGAGGCCGCCGGCAAGATGGTGGGCGTGGCCCGCGGGGCCATGCTGCCCCATGTGAACCTCAGCCTGCAGAAGGACTACTACAGCCTGGACAACCTGTTCGGAAACGACGCGGACAGCTGGACCCTGGGCGTGTACGCCACGTGGGACATCTTCAAGGGCCTGCAGAACATCGGTGAGTTGAAGAAGGCCCGCGCCCAGAAGCGCGCCGCCCAGCACATGCTGGATTTCGAGACGCGTCAGGCCTCCGTCCAGGCCACCGAAGCCTGGCTGAATCTCAAGTCCGCCTACGACAAGGTGCAGGTGGCTCGGGACGCCGTGGAAGCGGCGCGGGAAGGCCTGCGCATCGTCACCAACCAGTACCGGGAAGGCCTGGCCGGCATGGTTGACCTCCTGGACACCCAGGCGGCGGCCACCATGGCCGAAGGCAACCTCGTCCAGGCCCTGCACGACTACCAGGTCGGCCTGGCCAATCTCGAATACATGGCCGCGGTTCCCGTCGGCGCCGACATCCTCGACGACGACACCCCGGCCGCCGACCCTGCACAGGATCGCTAACCACAGGAGGCTCTCCTTCATGGCAACGACAAGCCGTATTCCCCTGCGCGCGATGATTCCCGCCGCGGCAATGCTGGCCCTCGGCGGCCTGACCCTGCTGGGCGGCTGCACCCGCAGCTCGGAAACCAATGCCTCCACTCCCAAGGAGGTGCAGTGCGAAACGTCCGTCATCCGGGTGGCCGAGGCACCCATGGAAATGACAGCCACCGGCAGTCTGGAAGCCGAAACATCCATCATGATCTCGACCCGCATGATGGGCTGGGTGAAGAAGATCCACGTGAACGAGGGGGACTTCGTCCACAAGGGATCTCCCCTGATCAGCATCGACGATACGGACCTGCAGGCCAAGAAGGCCCAGGCCGAGGCCGGCATCGCCGAGGCCAAGGCCGTGCTGGCCAACGCCGAGAAGATGGCCTCCCGCTTCCAGAACCTCTATGATGACAGGTCCGTCTCCAAGCAGCAGCTGGACGACGTCCTGACCGGGCGCGACCGCGCCGCCGCCGGCCTGAAGATGGCCGAGGCGGGCCTGCGCGAGGTCAACGTCCACCTCAGCTACCTGGACATCACCGCGCCGGCCGACGGCATCGTGGGGCGCAAGATGATCGAGGAAGGAGACATGGCCAACCCGGGCATGCCCCTGCTGATCCTCGAGGACGTCACCACCATGAAGGTCGTCGCCCACGTGGGCGAGAAGGACATTCCCGACCTGAAGGTGGGAGACCCCGTCAAGGTCGATGTGACATCCCTGGACGGCGCGGTCTACGACGTGGCCATAACCCGGATCATCCCCACGGCCAACCCGGGCAGCCGCACCTACGACATCGAGGCCGTCATTCCCAACCCCGACCAGCGCCTCAAGAGCGGGATGTTCGCCCGGGTCATCCTGGAGGGCCCCTCGGTCACCAACATCCTCGTTCCCGGCCGGGCCGTGGTGCGCCGGGGCCAGCTGACCGGCGTGTGGCTGGTCAGGGACGACGACACCGCCCATCTGCGCTGGATCCGCCTGGGCCGGGCCTACGGCGACGCCTTCGCCGCGCTGTCAGGCCTCCAGGGCGGGGAAACCGTCGTGCTCACATCGCAACAGCCCCTGGCCGAGGGCGACAAGGTGGTGAAGTAACATGGATCAGCGTCAACCGCCCCTGCCGCCGGTCCCGGAAGAGGAACCGAGCCTGGGTTTCTCGGCCAAGATCGCGTCGGTCTTCATCAACTCGAAGATCACCCCTCTGCTGATCATCGCCATCCTGTTGCTGGGTCTGTTCTCCCTGTCCCTGACCCCGCGCGAGGAGGAGCCCCAGATCGTCGTGCCCATGATAGACATCATGGTGCAGATGCCCGGGGCCAGCCCGCAGGAGATCGAGAACATCGTCACCCGTCCCCTGGAGCAGAAAATCGGGGAGGTCGAGGGTGTCGAGTACGTCTACTCGGCCAGTTATCCCAGCTTCACCATGGTCACGGCGCGCTTCTTCGTGGGCACCGACCAGGACAAGGCCCTGACGCGCATCGCCAACAAGGTCTACTGCAACGCCGACCTCTGGCCCCAGGAGATCAAGCCGCCCCTGGTCAAGGTACGCAGCATCGACGACGTGCCCATGATGGCCCTGACCCTGTGGAGCGATCACTACGACGGGTATCAGCTGCGCCAGATCGCCGGCGAGCTGCGCAACGAGCTGATGGACATCACCGACGTCTCGGTCAGCCAGATCATCGGCGGCCGCCCGCGCACCGTGCGGGTCGAACTGGATCCCCAGCGCATGGCCGCCTTCAGCCTGACGACCCTGGCCATCCTGCCGGCCCTGCAGATGCAGAACCAGAACCTGCCCTCGGGCAGCTTCGCCGACGACAACAACCAGTTCCTGGTCGAGACCGGCACCTTCCTGCGTTCGGCCGACGACGTGGCCAACCTGGTGGTGGGCAGTTTCGGGGGCCGTCCCGTACGCCTGATGGATATCGCCGCGGTGACCGACGGACCGGGCGAGATCGACAACTACACCTTCATGGGGCTGGGACCGGCAGCGGTCCAGAAACAGATCGCCCCCTCCTACGCGGTGGGTTCGGAGTATCCGGCGGTCACCATCTCCCTGGCCAAGCGCAAGGGCAGCGACGCCACCCGGGTGGCCGATTCGATCCTGGCCAAGGTCGAGAAGCTCAGACCGCGGCTGCTGCCCGACGACGTGCACGTCACCGTGACCCGCAACTACGGCGCCACCGCCCGCGACAAGGCCCACAACCTGATCAGAAACCTGGCCACGGCCATCTTCCTGGCGGTGATCGTCGTCTTCTTCGCCATGGGCTGGCGGGGAGCGATCATCATCTTCCTGTCCATTCCCACCACCTTCTCCCTGACCCTGTTCGTTTACTACATCCAGGGCTACACCCTGAACCGGGTCACGTTGTTCGCCCTGATCCTGGTGACGGGCATCGTCATCGACGCAACCATCATCATCGTCGAGAACATGCACCGGCATTTCCAGATGGCGGGCAAGAGGGATCTGAAGACGGCCCTGGGCGCCATCCGCGAGGTGGGCAACCCCACCATCATGGCCACCCTGACGGTGATCGCCTCCATGATGCCCATGGCCTTCGTCCGCGGCATGATGGGCCCCTACATGAAGCCCATGCCCATCGGGGCCTCCCTGGCCATGGTGTTCAGCCTCTTCGTGGCCCTGACCATCTCGCCCTGGCTGGCCCTGAGGCTGCTCAAGCCCAAGCAGCACTGGAAGGACGACATGGTGGGAGACGGCACCTTGGAGGGTGCCGGGGCCGACAGCTACAGCCTGCAGCAGACCAGGATCTACCAGGTCTACAACCGGCTCGTGCGCCCCCTGGTGGTCCATCCGAGCCGGGGTGTCCTCGCCCTGCTGGTCGTCGCCCTGCTGACGGCCGCCTCGACAATCCTGTTCTTCACCAGGACGGTCCAGGTCAAGATGCTGCCCTTCGACAACAAGAACGAGTTCCAGGTCATCATCGATACTCCCGAGGGCACGACCCTGGAGACGACGACCCAGCTTGCGCGGGAGATCGGCGATTACCTGTCCACCGTGCCTGAGGTGACCGACTACCAGGTCTACGCCGGTTCGGCGGCTCCGGTGAACTTCTCGGGTCTGGTGCGCCATTACTTCATGCGCCAGGGTCCCAACGTGGCCGACATCCAGGTCAATCTCGTGGACAAGAACAAGCGCAAGGGCCAGAGCCACGCCCTGGCCAAGCGGGTGCGCGGCCCCATCGACGAGCTGGCCGCCAAGTACGACGCTGCGGTCAAGGTCGTGGAAGTCCCGCCCGGACCCCCTGTGCTGTCCACCCTGATGGCCGAGGTGTACGGGCCGACCTTCGAAGGCCGGGTCGCCGCCGCCAGGAAGATCAAGGAGATCTTCGACTCCACGCCGGGCGTGGTGGACGTGGACTGGTACGTCGAGGACGACCAGACCCGCTACAAGCTGGCGGTGGACACCGACCGGGCAGCCGTGCGCGGCGTCAGCACCCAGCAGGTGGCCATGACGCTCGGCGTGGCGCTCAACGGCTACAATCAGGGATTGGCGCACATGGAGGCCACGGCCGAGCCCGTGCCCATCAACGTGCGTCTGCCCATCGCCGACCGTTCGGACCCCGAAAGCCTCGGCGACCTGTACATCTACAGCCGTGACGGCGCCCTGATTCCCCTGTCGGACGTGGTGAAGGTCGAGAAGGACCTGAACCAGAAGAGCCGCTTCCGGAAGAACCTCAAGTCCGTGGTCTACGTCACCGGCGACGTGGCCGGGGAACTGGAATCCCCGGTGTACGCCATGATGGACATGAACCCGGAGATCGACAAACTGGTCATGCCCGACGGCACCCATATCAGAAAGTACAACACGGTCCAACCCCAGACCGAGGACGACTACTCCATGAAATGGGACGGGGAGTGGCACATCACGTACGAGGTGTTCCGCGACCTGGGCATCAGCTTCGCCGTGGTGCTGGTGATCATCTACCTGCTCATCGTGGGCATGTTCCAGAACTTCACGGTGCCCCTGCTGATGATGATCCCCATCCCCCTGACCCTGGTGGGCATCATCCCCGGTCACCTGCTGTTCGGCGCCTTCTTCACCGCGACTTCCATGATCGGGGTGATCGCCCTGGCTGGGATCATGGTGCGCAACAGCGTGCTGCTCATCGATTTCATCGAGGCGCGTCTGAGGGACGGACTCAGCCTGGAGGATTCGGTCATCGAATCGGGGGCGGTGCGCTTCCTGCCCATCGCCCTGACCGCCGGCACCGTGGTCACCGGTTCTTTCGTCATGGTGTTCGACCCCATCTTCCAGGGCCTGGCCATCAGCCTGATGATGGGCTCGTTGCTGTCGACGGTGTTGACCGTGGTGGTCATTCCCCTGGCCTACTATCTCTACAAGAGGTAAATGGCCGAGGCAATGCCCTAAAGGGTTCTTTAATAAAAAACAGGAATTCATCCAGGGGAGGCCGGTGGTCTCCCCTGCGCTTTCCAATCACCGAAATCGAGAGGAAAGCCTATTGAAGCTGGAAATATGGCCTTATTCCCTCTTTCAGATCATTTTCTGATTTAGGATTGATTTTTACACTTACATATTAGACAAACGGAAAGTATCTCGAAAACATCTCAAAATTTTTCGTTTTTTCAATTTTTCCATTGCCAACCCCACAGGATTCCTTTAATATTGGATCAACGGGATTGAAGAACCACCTTTTTTAGGGCACGCGGCTTGTCGGTATCTCCCTCCAATCCCCCACCGACATGCCGTTGGACCGGTCGCGTTATACGAGGCCGGTCCTCTCTTTTATATAAGGTATTCCCTTAGTGACCTGATTGACTTCCCGCGTCAGGGAGAAGTCAACAACCAGGGCGGACAGGACTTCCTGTAGCGTGCAAGGTCATCCTTGAATCGCTGGTTGTCCGGTTCCCCGGCCACGGCCTTCTCCATCCAGCGTACGGCCCTCGCATGAAAGCTGCGCCGCTCATAGCACTCCGCCAGCAGGGCTATCAGGTCCGGACGGTCATCGCTGCGGATCGCCGCCCGCAACGCGCAGGTCGTCGCCTGGGGCAGGCGAATTCCCGCCGCCAGGGCCGTCCTGGCAAACCCCTCCAACGCCTCCATGCAACCGTGGTCCAACTCGATCATGTGGGAGTAGGTTTCCAGCAGGCCGAGGGTATCGGGCAACTCGCCCTGCAACGAGGCGAGGCGCCCCAGGGAAACCAGGTCGGCCCGGCGCACACCCCGGTCCATATCCAGACCGTCGGTGGGAAACATGGTTTCGATGCTGCGTGCCAGGTTCCGGGCGTCCTCGTCAGCGCCTGCCAACATGTCCTGTGTAGCGATGGAAATCAACGCCTCGGCCGCCTCGTGGCGCCTGGTCCTTCCGGTCAGCTTCAGCAACCGATGCCGATACGACGCGGCTTCCTCCGGACTGCCTTCCCGTTTGCGCTTCATATAGGCCGCCAGCAGAACCCGGGGATCATCGGGAGCCGCTTCCAGCCGTGCCAGGAATTCGTTCTCGCGCCTCAGACCTTCCTTCCAGCGGCGTACCCGGACCAGGAAGGTGTCGGTCGTGACGTAGCCGGTGAAACGCGCCCAAGGCGTACCATCCACATCGCAGTAGACCAGGGTCGGCAGGCGGGTGATGTCCAGCTCACGCTCCAGTTCGTCGTACAGGGGCTTGTCGACATCCACCTTGAAGGTCAACACATCCTCGAGTTCGGCGATGACCTCGGCCTCGTTGTAGACCATGGCCTCCATGGCCTTGCAGGGACCGCACCAATCGGCGCAGAAATCGATCAGGATGGGACGGTTCTCGGCCCGGGCGCGGGTCACGACCGCGGGCCACGGTTCATCCTCCAACCAGGACACATGAGGCGCACGGTGAGGAGGTTCGGCGACCGGGTGCTCAACGGCACGGCCGGCCGCCGCCGAAAACGCCCACCCGATCATCACGGTGCAAACCAGGCCGGTGCGGGTAAGCTTCAGCACGTTATCCATCCTCGTTCATGGCTCCATCCTTGACCGGGAACCCCGGCCTGCCGCAGCATATCCGGCACGGCTACGACATGATACCAATTCCGTTGCCCTTGTCATACCGAGGACCTACATATAGGACATTCCCCTGACGGCATTTGCAGAGAAACCCCGGACAAGCTATGATCTGCCGCAGGACAATCGCTTCACGGCAATCGCTCAGGCAACAGCGAGGTGCAGGATATCAAGGCCAAGACCTCTGGACATAGACATGGCTCCCATTACAAACCCGGCCCGCGGTTCCGCTGATATGCCCGACGGCGATGCGAACATCTCCTCCGCTGTTTCCCGGCTCCGTCATGCTCCGCCCTTTCTCCTGTGGCTGCCGGTTGCCTGCCTGGCCGTACTGGCCCTGGTCATCCGCATCCGGCTGGCGGGCGCCAACGAGTTTCCCACCGTCGACGGCGTCGAGTACATGGTGCAGGCGCGGTACCTGCTGGACCACGGCATCCCCCCTTTCAGCTGTTTCCCCCCCGGCTGGCCCCTGCTGATCTCCGTGCCTTTGCTGTGGCTGGACAGAAGCGATCCCATGGCCCTGTTGCGCGCGGCCCAGGGCGTCAACGTCGTGGCCGGCACCCTGCTGGTGCTGCTGACCTTCCGGCTGCTCAGGCGACGTCTGGGCTATCCTCTTGCCCTGCTGGGCATGACCGTCATGGCGCTGCTGCCGGAAAACCTCATCCTGTCCAAGGGCGACCTGTCGGACACGACCTATGCCTGCGGGTTGCTGGTCTCGTGGCTGCTGTACGAAAAGGGGCGCAAGGGATCCGCCGGCCTGATGTTCGGCCTGACCTACCTCATCCGGCCCGAGGCGATCCTGGCCGGCGTGGGATTGCTTGCGCACGAGATCCGGCGTACCCGCAAACCACCGCGCACCATGATCCTGGGCCTGCTGGTGCCGATCCTGCCCTACCTGGTCTTCATCCGCCTTGCATCCGGCGCCTGGGGTCTGAGCAGCAAGGATGTGGCCCTGAGCCAGAGCCTGAGCGCCCATCCCGGGTTCGAATATTTCGCCCTCATCCGGCACAACCTGACCGCCCTGGCCCCTTTGCTGACCGGCATGCTGGGTCTGCCCCTGGTGATTCTCGCCTGCTGGGGCCTGGTCAGGGCCCGGAACCGCTGGCTCTGGATGCTGCTCCCCCTGTTGCCGGTGCCGTTGATCATCAACCCCATGGTGCCCCGGTTCTGGCAGCCTTATGTCCCCTTCTTCCTGCTGGGCGCGGGGTTGGCGGGGAAAGATCTTGCGGGAAGGATCCGCACCGGCCGACCGCTGGCCGCGGCGGTCCTGGTCGTGCTGGCCATGGGGGGCTTCTACCAGGCGACGCGGGACGACATGATCTTCGTCGAGCAAGACACCGAGGCCTACTACGGTCTCAAGGATGCCGGCACCTGGCTCAGGCCCCGCGTCCAGCAGAAGACCATCATCGCAGCCTACAAGCCCTACACCAGTTTCTGGGCCGGTTGCCGGTTCACCAGGCTGCCGGATGAGGACAACACCGAGGCCCTAGTCGCGTGGGTACGGAACAGCGGCGCCCGGTATCTCATCGTCAACGTCCTGGTGGCCCATACGCAAAGAAAGGCCCTGGATCCACTCCTGCAGAAACCCCTGCCGAAGAACCTGGCCGACAAGCTGGAACTGGTCCAGCTCTTCCAGTACGACCTGGTGGAACACAACACGGCGGTCTACCGCGTCAAACAGACCCCCTGACGACCCCGTCCCCGGTGATCAGGGTCTCCAGACCAGGCGCACGCTGGCAAAACCCAGGGTCGTGTCGTCCGTCTTCTCTCCGTGGTTCTCCGGTTCGTAACTGGCCATCAGATCCAGGGCGAGGTGCTCGGTCAAACTCCAGTTGGCCGTCAGCCAGATTTTCCAGTAGTTGAAATCCGAAGGACCGGCCTCGAACGCACCGTCACCGGGGGATACGGGGTCCAAGGGTAATTCGTCATCTCCGCTCGCGGAATAAGTACGGTGACCGAATTCCAGAAGCATTGAACCCGTCAACCGCCTTCCGTAGGTTTCCATGCCTCCCAGCACCCCGTACTGGTCATAGGACTCCGTGTCGTCATCGTTGCGCAACAGCTCGCCGCTGAATCCCGCCCGCCACCGGGTGCCCAGGACGTCGCCCCAGCTGCAGCCCAGGCGACCCGAGGTGCGCCAGGAATTCCTGTACGCCTGGGAAACGCTGTCGTAGCGCCAGACTTCGTTCTGCATTTCCAGGAACAAGGAGGCGGCGGCCACCGGCTGCTCGAAGTCCAGGTCCGTCCAGTGGGTCCAGGCCGAGGGCCGGGCGGATTCATCGGCCACGGTGCGACGGTCGGTGCGGTGATAGATCCTGACCTGGGAGTCCCCGCCTCCGCTGTTGTCCCAGCTTCCGATCATGCTGACGGTATCGCGGTTGATACCGGACGAGTCGGGATAGGTGCGGCGGAAGAATCGGGCACCGAGGCTCCAGGCCCGGCGAACGGTTCGTCCCCCGCTCACGGCCAGACCGCCTCCGACTTCCCGCCGGTCGAGCTCCAGGGTCGAGGGGATCCGGTAATCCCGGCCGCTCATCCAGGCCCGGCTTTCCAGTTTCATCCTTCCTGTGGCCAGGGGATACCCCCGCACATCGAGGCGTCCTTCCAGGTTGTCGCTGCTCAAACCGTAGGCCGTGTCGGTGCGGTACTGCCGGCCACGCCCCTCGCCGCTGATCCGCAACCGGGTGTTCCCAAGGGAGTCCAACCACCGGATATCCCCTCCGAGACTCTCCCGCCACAGCTCCGTCCCGGCGCCCACCTCCCCCGTCAATCGCCATCTGCGCCGGACATTTCCCCGCGAACGGCCCGTGAATCCCGCCAGGAAGGCGGCCTCGGCGATGGTCTCGGTGGTGTCGTCTTCGGCCAGGGAATAGGTATTGATGAAGAGTTCGTAACCGGCCGCCACCCGGGGACGCCAAACGGCCGACCCTGAGGACAGGGACGGAGCGCCGCCCCCGGCGGCTTGGGCGATGGCGGCCGTCCCCAGGGCGCAAACCAGGAGGATAGCCTGCCTGATGAGGTTCGTGGTCTTTACCGCAACCGCCTTTCCACTTCGTCAAGCAGATCATGGGCCAGCTTGATCTGGCGCAGGGCCATCAGCGGTTTCCCCTCGTCCAGCAGGACGGCGGCCCGCCTCCGGTGATTCTCCGCCTTGCGGAACAATTCCTCCATCCCCGGTTGAGAAGGGGTTTCATGGCCGATCCTCAGGCGCATGGCCCGGCCGTCCCAGCGGTCGATCTGGCGCCGGGCGCTTTCCCCGGGCGCCGGATCGTCACCTGGTCCCGCCAGCGCCTGGTCTGCCAAGCGCCGGGCGACCCCGCCCAGCTGCAGGGCGCGCTGAGGCCGGCCTCTGTCCTGGAACTCCCGGGCCTTGGCCAGGGCTGCTTCGGCATCATGCAGCAGGGCCTCGCTGGCGGGCGCCGGATCCGGTCCCAGCATCTCGTGAGCCCTCTCGATCAGGGTGGCGGACCTCTCCAGCTGTTCCTCGAGTCTCCCGGATTCGGGCCCGATGCCCAGGAGGCTGCTCGCCCGATCCTGGAGCATCTCCACCTGCTCCAGCATCCGGCAGGCCCGCTTGGCGTCCCCCTGGTGATACTGCTCCCGGGCCCGCAGGCTCTGGTTCTCCGCTCGGCGCAGCAGGTCGAGGGCACGCTCGTTGCCGGAAGCGCGGGCCTTGTCCTGGAGCACCCGGCAGCGATCCGCATGACGTTCATCCATGATCTGGAAACGTTCGTTGTAGATGAGGGATTCCCTGGCCAACCGCACCGCGTGATAGGTCGCAACCCGTGCGCGCCGGGCCACGGGCATGGCAGGGTCCGGTCGGCCCTGGTCCACCATGTGGAGGCTGCGTTCATGCAGGCGCCAGGCTTCGTCGAGCACGCGCCGCGCCTGCAGGTTCCCGCTTTCCTGGACGATATCCCCGGCCCAGTCCAGAAGATCGGCAGTCTGGTCGATGAAATTCACCACCCCGTCCCGGTTGTCCACCTGGGCCTGGGCAGGGCTTATGTTCCCGATTCCCGGCAGCAGCATCCCGGCAAAGACCAGCATTCCGCCCAGCAACAGGGTCGGCAAGCAGGCATGGATCCGGTTCGATCTGTCGTGCACGGGAGACCTTTCGTTATCTGGGTCTAGCTGTCTGTCGCCCTGGACTGATTCGAGCAGGGTTCATGCCAGGGTTCTCCCTACAGGTCCCGACAATTCCAACCCGTTGTCGGATATGGACAAACACCATCCACGAGTTCATCACCGTCATGACGTCCAGGTTCCGCAGAACCCTCAAGTGTACCCATAGGGTCACCCACCTCGGAAATCCTCCTGCTCCATACCCAGCAGCTTGAGGCGAGAATACAGCGTTCGGCGGGTGATTCCCAGCAGGGCGGCGGCCTCGCTCTTGTTGCCACCGGTCCGGCGCAGGGCCGTCCGGATCAGGCGGCGGGCGTTGTCGTCCAGATTCAGGTCATCATCCTTCCCGGCGGAATCCGGGCCGCCGGCAGCCGGCCCGGCCACATCCAGGACGATATGTTCCGCGGTGATCTCCCCCGGTCCGGCCAGGATATGGGCGCGCTCCAGGAGGTTCCGCAATTCCCGCACATTGCCGGGCCAGGCGTG
>CAYPVD010000085.1:0-11485 GCA_964414055.1 uncultured Fibrobacteraceae bacterium | reverse complement strand
GCCAGGCCCAGGCCCGTGCCCTTGCTCTTGGTGGAAAAATAGGGGTCGAAGAGGTGTTCAGCCACCTCCGCCGGTATGCCCGTGCCGTGATCCCGCCACCGGAGGATGACCGATTGCTCGTCCCATCGCCAGTCGACGTCCACCCTGGCCGGGCTTCCCTCCACCGCGGCATCCAGGGAGTTCTGCATGAGGTTGCCCAGGATCTTCTGCAGCGACTCGGGGTTGGCCATGACCAAGGGCACCGCCGCCTCGGCCACCTGCACCACCGGGGCCTGGACGGTCCCGGCGGCCCCCGTCTCGCCGCCGCTGGTGTAGTCGGTGACGACCTTGTGAACCAAAGCCTCCAGATCCACCGGCTGCAGGGCCATCTGATCCGGCCGGCCCAGCAGGCTGAACTCCGAGGCGATGCGCCGCAGCAGGTCCACCTGGTCCAGGATACGCTGCACCGTCTCGGGCACGATCTGGTCCAGGCGGCTGTGCTGGTCCCGCCAGGCCTGACCCAGCAACTGGGCCGAGAGCTGAATGGGCGTCAGGGGGTTCTTGATCTCGTGGGCCACCTGGCGGGCGAGCTCGGCGCTGAGGGCCAGCTTCTTGTTGGCCAGGAAGTCGGTGATGTCCTCGAACACCACCATGGTATCCCTGCGTCCCCCCGGCAGGTCCAGGGGCGCGACCGCTCCCCTGACCGTGCGCAGCCCGTCGGTGCTGCGGATCTCCCCGCCGGGAACGGCCGGATCGGCAAGGCGGTCCCTAAGCTCCGTCAGGGCGGCGGCGGGATCCTTGCCCGGGGCGAATTCCGCCAGGATCCGACGACCGGCGGGATTCAGCACCACCAGCTCTTCCGCCGTCCCGATCACACCCACGCCCACGGGCACCCGGTCCAGCACGGTGGTCAGGAACTGCTCCCTGGCGGCCAGCCGCTCGCGGGCCGAGTGCAGCTGAGAGCGCATGGTGCCGAAGGCCGCGGTCAGTTCGCCCACCTCGTCGTGGCCGGGCTCGGGCAGGGGAGCCTGGAAATCCCCCGCGGCCAGGGAGCGCGTGGCCTCGGCCAGCACCCGCAGAGGCCTGAAGATGCTCCAGGCCAGAACTCCGGCCAGCGCCAGCGCGGTCAGCAGGATCAGATTGGCCAGACCGGTCAGGAAGAGCACGTTCTCCGTGCGCTGGACGGTGAATTCCCGCTCCCGGTCCGGGAACGAGAGGGCCAGCACCGCGGGTATGGGATACCGTCCCCAGAAACCATCGGCGGCGGAGAACGCGGGCAGGGGCATGGCACCCGTGTAGGCGAACGGCCTGTCGCTGGAGGCGAAGATCCCCGGACTGTCCGGATGCGACAGCAGCTCGACCATCATCCCCGGCACAGCCAGGCGACCCTTGCGACCGGAAAAATACTCCTCGGGATGGCTGGCCAGCACGGGACGCCCCGCCAGGACCAGGGTGGCCTCACCCCTCACCAGATCCGCCAGACCCACCAGCAGGTCTTCATCCAGGCGCTGGCGGTAGAAGAAGAAACCGTCGCTGGCAATGGTCCGCTGTCCCGGCACCGACAGGGTATCGGCGGCCGCCAGGACATCCGTCAGATCGATGGGAATCACCGTGCCCACGTACAGCTCGGTTTCATCCCGGATGATCACCAGGGGCGCGGCGCGGCCCGCATCGAGCAGGGTCCGGGCCTCGGTGTCGTCGAGGTCGCTCAGGGTTTCGTCCAGCAACAGGGTGCCGTCCCCGGCGAACACCATGGCCTGACGGAGATTCACCGGCCCCGCCGGTCGCCGGCCCGCCAGCTGTCCCAGCAACAAGTCGGCGATGTACTCGCTGCCCGCCAAGGACCGGGCCTGCTCCACCAGCAGGCTGCGCAGCTGCTCCACCGCCAGGGAAAGTCCCTCGCGCGTCCTGGTCCTCGCTTCCCGGCGCACGGCCTGGTACCCCACCCGGTCCACGCTCATCCCCACCACCAGCAGCAGGACCAGCCCCAGCAACAGGTAGCCGCCCAGGAACCGCTCCTGGAAACCCGGACGCCACGACCGTACGGATGCCCGTTGCTTCACGCCGTTGGCCAGCAGAACCGCCAACGCCAGCAACCCCTGAAGAACGAACAGGAACACCAGGTTCAGGAGCATGAGCCGCGAGAGATCGAGCAGTTCCCAGGTCAGACCGGGCTGCTGCAGACCGATAAGGAAGCCCTCCCCCGGGGAACGGGCCGCCTCCGGCGGCAGCGGCTGCCACAGGCAGAGCCAGCGGTTCGTCCCGGCCCGGATCTCGGCCCAACGCTTCCGGCCCGCCTTCAGATCCTCCACCGCGCTCACACTTCCCGGAGCAGGGAAGATGTTGTCCGAGGCCTGGAGCCAGCCCGTGTCGTCCCCTCGCACCAGCAGCACCGGTCGGCCCACCTCCACCCGGGGACGGTAATATCCGTTATCCGAACCGGGTGTGGGATTCAGCCGCGCCTGCAGGGTGGAAATCCGCCATGAACGCAGGGGAATCTCGACCCTGATCCAACCGGCACCCCCGGCCCGCGGTATCTCGCCGATCATCACCTGTTCCTCGCCCCCGCCGTACAGGCGCAGCTCGGTCTGGAAGGTCATGTCCTGATCGCCTGTCGCGGGGTTCCCCTCCCGATCAGTAGGCTGTGAACGCCGGGAAACCTCGTACTGGAAATCCCGCAGGAACCCGCGCGTCATGAGGCTCTCTTCCACGCCCCGATCATCCAGCAGCTCGACCAGGCAGGCGCCCCCCAGGTCCTCCAGGGCCGATCCCCGCCACAGCCGCCAGGCCGGCTCGTCGCGCCAGATGTCGGTGGCGGCAACGGCCGGCGCCGGCAAGTCCTCATGCGACTGCATATCCTCCAGAATGCTGCCCAGCAGGAAGCGGGTCCACCCCTCGTCGGCCGTGGTGACGGCCTCGGCCTTGTTCTCCAGCCAGCGGCGCTCGGCCTGCCCGCCGAGTTCCCTCAACACCGTGTGGTTCCAGACCACGACCAGCAGCAGCAGGGCGGGCAATCCCAGGCGCCGCAGGAATCGCTGCTCGGCCGCCAGCATGGGAACTCCCAGCCAGAACGCCGCCGCCAGCAGGACAGCCAGAACGCGCTCGACGCCGGTGACGCCCGGCAGGGCCACGATCACTGACGCTCCCAGCACGGAAAAGACGAGAGGAAGAGCCACGCCCCCCTCCTGCCCGGAACGGCGCAGGGACCATGTCAGCAACAGTGTTCCCAGCAGGAACACCAGGGAAACCGAGGTCATCATCAGGACCAGGTGCAGGGCCCAGAACGACAGGGATGACAGCGGTACACCGGTGCCGATCAACCTGGCGTTGGCGTTGGTCGAGATCAGCCCGCTCACGCCGGCGACCCCCAGCAGACCCAGGGCCGCGACCATGCCGAACACCAGGGCGGCACCCGGTCCCAGGCCGAGCCCCGGCCGCCACGCCGACAATCCGGCGGCGGCCCGCCGCCTGTCGGCCGCCCGCCACAGGACCAGGATGGTACCCAGCAGCAAGGTGGAAGTCAGCAAAGCGTCCGCGGTGGAGGCCAGCCATCCGCCCAGGACCGGCGTGGCGAAGTAAGCGGGATCCAGCAGGCTGGACCATGACCCGGGAGCGGCGGGCACGGTCATGTCCGGAAAGATCGAGGCCAGACGGCTGAAGATATCGATCCGGGCCAGGATCGCCCGCGCCGCCCAGGCCGCCATCAATCCCGGCACCAGACCACCGCATCCTGACGGATGATCGGTCAGGCATGTGCCCACCAGCAGCACCCAGCCCAACGCCAGCAGCAGGAGGACGAGGTTTCGGGGAGCCGTTTCGGATACCGCGTCCCCTTCCACGGCCAGCCAGACCACAGGTTCCCCGTCACCGGGAACCAGGTTCACGGCGCGGCCCTGCTCCTGGTGGATACGCTTGAGCTGGGCGGCCTTGCGGGGAGCGACAACGGCCAGGGAAACCTGCAGGGCCGAGGATCCGGCCATGTGTCCGGGCAGTGCGACCTGCAGTTCCACAACCTGACCGGAGCCGGCCGGCACCAGGTCGCGCAGCAACCAACCGTCGTATCCTTCGGCCAGGAAACGCCTGCCGGGTTCCAGGTCCGGAACCCCTGGGTCGAGATCGATCCGGGCCAGGGGCTGGGCGCCCGAAGTCCAGGCAACCCTCTGGTCCCCCGACCAGATCACGGTTTCCAAGGGGAACGTGGCCGCCGTCGGTTCGTCCCAACCCCCGCGCACGGCAACAGCCGACGCGAACAGGCCCGCCTGATGATTCGGGCTCGAAGCCAGCAGGTCGGGAACATCCGCCTCCAGCCGGTCCAGTTGCTGCAGCAGGTTTTCCAGGGAGGATTCGGCCCGGTCCAGGACACCGGCCACCGCTTGAGGCCCCATGCCATCACCGGACCGGGAATCCGGGGCGGCCATGCGTACGGCCAGCAACCCGGTCTGCAGGGCCAGGACCAGGATCACCAGCAGCAGACGCGGGTTCAACCATGACCCGCGCCGCTCATCGCCTATCGTCCGCGGAACCATCAGGGCAAGGGCCAGCGCCAGGACCGCAACCAGGAAGAGAAGCAGGACCGGGCCCGAGAGCCGGTCGGGGCTCCCGCCCATGACCAGCAGGAGAACACCCTGGCCGGCCAGTGCCACCAGGGCCGCAGGCAGCAGGGGACCGGTCCAGACCGAGCGCATCCTGCCCTCCTACTTGATGGTGGTGATCTCGCTCAGGAACCAGCGGTCCTCATGCCGTGCCAGCACGATGACGAGCCTGGCGGTGCGTTCGCGCCGGCCCGACCTGTACCGCCAGTCGGCCAGACCGTGAACCCTCTCTCCCTGGGGAGAATCCTGGATGCGGGCCATGGTGAAGGAAACCGTGCGGCTGTTCTGGAAGAGATTGCGGAAGTAGTAGAAGGCCTGGCTGGCACTGTAGTTGACCGCACGCTCGGGAGAACCGCCGGTGATGATCTTCAAGCCGTCGGGGTGCACCAACCCGGCCAGGGCTTTCTGATCGCCATCGCGCCAGGCGCCGGCGATCCGCGTGAAAACAGCCTGATAGGAGGGATCTTCGCTGCGCGTGGAATGTTTCTTCTGGCCCGTGACATGGCCGCCGAAGACAACTCCGGGAACCGTGACCAGCAGGATCAGCATCAGCCCCGCCAACCGGGCGGCAAACGCCCGCCGACGGGCCATCAGTCCTCTTGCAATTCCGACTTCAACACTGCGCATACGCATTCTGGGCCATATCCTCGTTTCCATGGAGGGATCGTCGATCTCTGACACCTCGGATCCCGACAGGCCACATGTCCGTGGCGAATCACCAACATCGCAAAAGGCATGCCACGGGATCATCACTCGCCAGGGTCGGATTGTAGCACCTGGGGGGGTATTGGCGCCACCGGGATCCCGAGGGGTTTTCGATTCGTCCCCACAATAAGGCAGAATGGACTCGTGGCGGGACAAACTCCTCACTCTCAAAATTTTGCTAAATAATATTGGTTTTATGCCGACTATGTTGTCACCATGAGAAAAAACTGGGTATTTTACACAATCATCATCATCGGTTCCACCGTGTGTGGACCCTCCGGCGCCATGGGCGGCTCACAGGAACCCGCGGCCCACCGGGAAACTGCCTGCACCCTTTGCCACGGAGGCGGGACCCTGGCGAGCACCGGCCAGAGGGAACAGATCAGTCGGCGATGCCTGGCATGCCATGCGGACCAGGCGGCAGCCTCGCACACCGCCGTCGGCATCCACGATGCCGGTCGCAGGAACTGCCTGAGCTGCCATGGTTTTCATGACGCCGTGGGCGACCGGGAAGGCGACCGGCGTCACGCCTCCGCCTCGCCGGGACTGGACTCGGGCCACTGTCGTGGGTGCCACAGCCCCGAAGGGAACCTGCAGCTGCTGAGCCCCGCCCACCGCATCGCGGCCGAGCTGTACCACACCGCCGGCCAGGGCCTGGACGGCGTTTCACCTTCGGAGTCCTGCCTGCGCTGCCACGCCGCGGGCTCGGCCTCCCCCTGGCAGAACGCCACCGGGGGCCGCGTGCTCGCCTTCAACACCCACGCCAGCCACCCCTACGGGGTCATGGTCATACCCGGTGCCGGCAACAGCTTCGATCATATCCGCTGGAACCCTGACGAACGCCTGCCCCTGTTCGACGGCAAGATGGAGTGCCAGAGCTGTCACCTGCTGACCGCGGGCACATCCTACGATCTGATCAGCTACGAGAACCCCTACGACCTGTGCCTGGGCTGTCACCGGCACGAGGCCGCTCCCGGCGGCACGGATACCTCCGCCTTCCTGGCCACCATGGCCGGGCGCTGACACACCGGACAGCCGCCCGGCTACTTGCCCATTCCGCCGCCCCCGCCCATCATGCTGCTGTGGCACTTCCGGCACAGGGAATCCTGGTCGGGATCCGGATAGGGGTTGGGCAGGGGGTAGGACCCGGATATCACCCCGTCCTGACCCAGGGTGTCCACGTTGAAATCCCAGCGCCCGGACCGGGGGCCCGAGGTGGCGTGGGCCCGGTGGCAGGTCAGGCACATGATCCTGCTGCCGGAACCGGGACCGGAGGTCGAATCGATGGTCAGGGAAAGATCCTCGAAGGGGACCTGGGCCAGGTAGGCCGTGGCCGTGCTGCCGCCCGATGGGTCGGCGGTTCCGTTGTAGGTGTTGTAACGCCGGATGACCCGGCTGCTCAGGGACCTGTCGGTGGTGTGCTTGAAGCCGACCCACCTGTTGTGACGGTCCAGGTAGCTTCCGTGGCAATTCCCGCACCAGCGGGACACGCCCGAGAGATAGGCGACGTGGTGGGACGAGCTCTCGGGGGGACCGTCAAAGGGCAAGCCCACGGCTGTCGGGGCCGGGTTGCTGAAGGTCTGGTCCGGCGGCACGGGTCCGGCGCCGTACAGGAAGCGGTAGTTGCCGTTGCCGTGGGGATCGTGGCAGCTCGTACAGCCCAGCGAGCCTGCGGGATACGACCCGCCTGGGGAAGTCAGGTAGGTTCCGTCGCCCGCCAGCCCGTGACCGGGTGCGACGATGTTGTGCCCTGCGGCATCCCCTCCCAGGGGATTGGTCAGGCCGTCAGGCCCGTCGTTGATGTTGTCCTCCAGCAGGAAAACGAAATTTCCCGGTCCCCTCTCCGGAGGCGGAGCCAGGGGATCCAGCCCCAGCACCGCCCCGTAGGCGGCGGCATGGCACAGCAGGCACACGTCGCTGGGCGACTCCTCCCGGAGCAGGTCTTCGTTGCCCGTCATCACCCCGCCGCCCGCGTGCATCACGTGGCAGTAGCTACAGGCCCCCACCCCGCCTTCGTGGACACCGGCGGCAACACGCACCGCGGCGCCGACCAGGACGAGGCCGCACATCGCCGCGATCAGGCCGGTTCCTGCTACCGGAAAAATGCCGTACCTTGCGGTCATCAACACCTGCCGTCTATTTCTTGTGACATTGCAGACACAACTCCATATCGGGATTCAGCGGCAAATAGAAAGGAAAATCCGCCCCGTGCAGCTGGTGGCAACTCATGCAGGTCACAGCCTGGCCCGTCCGCGGATCGATGACCTCGGGACCCACGGGATGGGTGGCCTTGTGGGCCTGCTCGTGGCAACCGGCGCACAATTCGGAATCCGTCCTGACCAGCAGCCGGGGATTGTCGGCCCCGTGGGGCCGATGGCATTTCACGCACTCCATGCCGTCGTGGGTGATGAACCGGCTCTTGTCGCCGTCTTTCTCCTCGTTGAAGTGGCATTCCATGCAGAGCTTGACCTGGTCCCGCAGCAACAGGTCCGGCTCGTTGGAGGCGTGGGGATTGTGACACGAGGCGCAGGATTCGTCCGTGTTCATGATGTGCGGAAAGGGGGCCTTGCATCCCGGCGCCACGGCCCTGTGGCACCCCAGGCACAGATCGCCGACGGGCTTGCCCAAGGCAAAGGTGCCGTCCTTCTTCAGACCCTGATGACAGCGGGCACAGTTCCCCGAGGCGAAAGGCTTGTGCTGATTGGACCGCAAGAGACTCTTGTCGGTCGAGGCGTGGGGATCGTGACAGGCCGTGCAATCGGTGCCCGCCAGGGATCGTCCCCCATGGGCCCGGTCGAAATCCTCCCCTTCCTCGTGACACTCCATGCACAGCCGGGAGACCTCGTCCCGCAGCAGGTTGTCGACCTGCCCGGCATGGGAAACGTGGCAGGCCAGACACTCGCCGTCGACCACAGGCTGGTGGACCACGCCCTTGGCCAGCCACTGCTCGGTCTCCTCGTGGCAGGATGCGCACAGCCCGGGCATGGCCGCCACCGTGTTGGCCGCATGGTCGCTGGCATGGGGATCGTGGCAGGACGTGCAGCGGCCCGCCGCCGCCGGCTTGTGCACCGACGGTTCGGCCGCCAGGCCCGCCATGTCCTCGTGGCACCCCAGGCACAGCCGGCCGGAATCGGCCCGCAGCAGGGCGGCATGCCGGGTGGCGTGGGGATTGTGACAGGACGAGCACTCCCCGTCGGCGAACGCGGTGTGCACATGGGAACGCGCGAAGGCGGCCTGGAGGTCGGAATGGCACTCCAGGCAGACCGCGGGTTCATCCACCACCACTTTCGGCGCAGCGGCGGCGGCCCGTCCCCCGGGGACGGCGGTCAGACAGATGACAGCAGCCGCAAGCAACATGCGTTTCATCATTGCTCTCCCTCCTGACTCGCCCCGGGATGACAGACCTCGCAGGCCCGGCCCGCGAAAGGATCGTGACGGTTCGGTTGAATCAGGCCCGGATCATCCGAGACATGGGGATCATGGCATTCGGCGCAGTTCAGCCCCTCGGCCGGCAGACCGAGATGGGCACCCAGGAAGGCCTCGTCGTCACCCTCGTGGCATTCCAGGCATACGTCCACGATGGCTCCGGCCAGCAGGGCCGGCTGCCCCGAGAGATGGGGATCGTGACAGGTCAGGCACTCGCCGTCTGCCGCCGGCGGATGCACGTTCCCGCTCTTGAGCCGCTCGGCCAGGTCCTGATGGCAGGTGAAGCAGAGATCCGGGGTCTTCTCCGGCAACAACACCTCGAGCTTCCCGCCGTGGGGCAGGTGACAGGCGGTGCAGTCACCGTCCACGAACGGCGGATGTGCGCTGCCGGAAGCCGTCGGCGGCGTGTCGAGGTCGTCGTGGCATTCCAGGCACAGTTGCCGTTGCGGCTCGATCAACATGCCCGCCTGCTCCGAACCGTGAGGCTGGTGGCAGACAGAGCAGTCCCCCTCGGTCAGGGGTTCGTGGACGACCTCGGCCTTCAGATCCATCTGCACGTCCTCGTGGCACCCCAGGCACAGCTGGTCGCCCGCACTCTTGAGCAGCGATTCCTGAGTCGACTCGTGGGGCCGGTGGCAGTCCAGGCAACGGCCCAGGACCACGGGCTTGTGGGTGTGGGCCAGACGCAGCCATTGGTCGGGCTCGTCATGGCAGTTGGCGCACAGGGCCCGGGGATCCCCCTGGATCAGGCCCGGCTCAGCCGCTCCGTGAGGGGTGTGGCAGGACAGGCATTCCCCGTCCGCGAACGGGACATGAGTCGATGTGGCCGCGTCAGTATTCATGACGTCTTCATGGCAACGGGAGCAGAGCTCGCCGTCCTGGGCGGTCAAAAGATGATCCGCGACCTGGCCGTGCCCCTTGTGGCATTGCAGGCAATCGGTGCGGGCAGGATCGTGGGGATGGGCAGCATCGACCTGATCGGCGATGTCGTCATGGCATTCCAGGCAGATCCGGCCGGAGGCATCCCTCATCAGGTGGGGACGGGCCGCGGCGTGGGGTTCGTGGCAGGTCAGACATTCCTCCTCGACCACGGGGTCGTGGGTGCCCTCGGGGGCCACCTCGTCCAGATCGTGGCAATCCAGGCAGAGCCGGCTGGGTTCCTCGGCCGCCAGGGCCAGTGGCCGGTCCTGATCCGCCGGTTCATGACAGGAGGAACAATCCCCTTCGACCATGGGGGCGTGGGTGGACAGGCGCATGAGCCCGGGCTCGTCCGAGGAATGAGGCGTGTGGCAGGCCAGGCAGTCCTTGCCGGCCAGATCGTAGCCGAAGTGGGCCTTGACCATCTTCTTGCCGCCGGCCCGGTGGCACTTGGCGCAGAGATCCCCGGGATCGGTCTTCAACAGGTGAACATGCTCGCTGCCGTGGGTCTCGTGGCAGGCGCGGCAGCCCTTCCGGGCCAAGGGCCGGTGACGGTACTCCCTGGTGAACGGTTCCCGGTCATGGCACCGGAAGCAGGCTTCCTCACCCTCGGCGGCCAGCAGGCCGGGATGATCCGTGCCGTGGGGATCGTGGCACGCATCGCAGCGGCCCCGGGCCACCGCCCCGTGCAGATGAGGGCGGTCCAGACCCAGGTCCGCGGCATCATGGCACAGCAGGCACAACCGCCGTCCGGTCTCCTTCAGGCGCAGCGCGCCCACCAGGCCATGGGACTTGTGGCAGCCCCGGCAATTCTTGTCCGCGAAGGGCTTGTGGGGTCGCGTACCGACCTGGACATCATCCTGATGGCAGCTGAGGCAATCCCCCTTCTTGCTGAACCTGCGCCCGCGCTTGATCTGGGCGTCCGCATCGACCGCCGCGAGCAGCCAAACGGCGCCCATCACCGTCAGCAGGACAGCGAGCCACAGCCGCGGCCGCAGGTCATGTCCGTGTCCCCGGACGGGAGTCGCCATGTTCAGTCCTCCTTGTCGGGGTTGAAATAGGCCTCGATCCGATCCTCGTAGCGGATGATGTGCGAGCCGGCCTTCAGCTTGGCCAGCAGCTCGTCCAGGCGGCGGTTGAACTTCTCCTGGTAGATGGCCTTGCGGATGTCCATCTCCACCTCCTCAAGGGGGGGCGGGGTGCCCGGACGGCGGTCCGCGAGCTGGAACACCATCCAGCCCATGGGCATCTGCACCGCGTCGCTGCTTTCGCCCACCTTCATGTGAACGAGCTGGTCGCGGAATTTCCGGGACAGCTGGTTGATCTTGATGTAGGTGGATTTGCCCGGGGTATAATCGATCCCGGGGTTGAACTGCCGGAACACGTAGTCGAAATCCGCCCCCTCGGTCAGCTTGGCCGCCGCCTCGCGCGCCTGTTCCTCGGTGTCGAGAATCAGGATCTCCAGCCTCACCTCGTCCGGACCGCGGAAACGGTCCAGGTTCTGCTGGTAGAACTCCTCGAATTCATCCCGCTTGAAGCGGATGCGCGACGCCACCGCCTCGTTCAGGTAGGTCTCGATCAGCATCTCCTCCCAGTCCTTATCGACCCTCCGGGTGACCTCATCGTCGTCCCGATACCCGGCCTGCGCGGCCAGGTGGTCGAGCACGAGCTCCCGTCGCTTGCCCAGGCGGGCCTTGGACATGATGCTCGCGAAGGACCGTGAGGCGTCTTTCATGGCCTCGTGGGAGATCGCCCGGCGCAATTCGGTCCCGGTAACCCGCGGGCCGTCCTGGATCGCCAGCACCGGCCGGGGATCCTTCTCGAGGAACTCGCCCTGCAGGACGAGGGCCGAGTCGGCGGCGATG
>CAYPVD010000084.1:0-11643 GCA_964414055.1 uncultured Fibrobacteraceae bacterium | reverse complement strand
GAAGTACGCGTACTAGAACCGGCAGTTGAAAACGAGGTCAAGCGTTGGTCACTCCGAGAGAAAACACAATCTCGGCGGCACAACTTAAAAAATAGCTGTACATGTGTTATTTTTTGTTGTATCCTTATTAAAACACGGTTCCAACGGCTTGACGCATCAATGGTTTTGATGTTGATTGCCTTAAACATTGATTGGGTTCGAACGTGGGGATTGGGAGGATTAACATGAAGCGAATGATCTTGTTGTTGACCATGATGGTTCTTGTCATAGCCGCCGGTTCGGTGCTGGCGGGGAATGACCTCGTGATCACACCGGTTTCCGGCGAAGTCCAGTATCTCACTCTGGGGTCCGTCAGCAGCCTCAGCGCCCAGGGTGATGTCTTCTGCTGCAAGCTGGGCAACGATAATCCCGCCGTCTACGCCGTCGAGGACTTCGTCACCGGCAACCAGAAGTTCAGCTATCAGTTCTTCGCCGAACCTTCCTGCGGCTGCGAAACCGGTTTCTTTTCCGAGAAGATCCAGATCACCATGCGCTTCGGCCCCGAGGACGTACCGGTGACCCTGGAGGTCAACGCCAGCTTCGAGGAGACCCAGTTCGATGCCACCGGCGACCACCTGGTTCCCGGTCCGCCGATCTGCACCTCCCCCACCTTCAGCGGAACGATCTACGAGCCCGGCATCTACATCGTCGAGGTTCCCCTGCGCCAGGTCAACTGCCTGTGCGCGCACTGGGGTTACGACTACGCCGTGACCATGAACTTCCTCAACACCTTCGAGAACAAGCCCGACCTGATCATCGACGCCAATCCCGTGGGCGGGACCAGCTGGATGAGCCGGGGCGACGGTTGGGAAGACCTGGTCGCCGACTACAGGTTCCTGGGTGAGTTGAAGATGAAGACCAAGATCCAGTGCTGCTCCAACCCCGTGGACGACGTGCAGCCAAGCTGGGGCTCCCTCAAGGCCCAGTTCAGGTAGACACTGCCGCCACAGGCAATGAAAAGGCCCGGGAATGTTCCCGGGCCTTTTCTTCATGATGCCGGATAAGGCGGGCGTCGATCGCCCGTCGGCGGTCAACTGTTGGTCATCGCCTCCAGCTTGAGCAGCTTCTGCCACTGTTCATCCACCCACTGCTGGCTTTTTTCCAGCAGGTGCTCGTTGCCGGGCTTGAACAGGTGCTTGAAGCGGCCCTGCTTCTTCATCCACTCGGCCACCGGCACCGGTTCCTTGGGCTTCTTGTTGATGGTGTAGACCCCGTTCTCCACCTCGAACAGCGGCCAGAAGTTGGTCTCGACCGCCTCGCGGGCCAGGTCCTGGCCGATGGCCGTATCGAAGTGCCAGCCCACCGGACAGGGCATGAGGATGTTGAGGAAGGCCGGGCCGTCCACGGACAGGGCCTTCTCCACCTTCTGAGCCAGGTCCTTCCAGTGGAAGGGCGTGGTCTGGGCCACATAGGGGATGTTGTGGGCCACCATGATGGAGGTCAGATCCTTGCGGTTCTGCTCCTTGCCCTGCTTGACCGAGCCGGCCGGCGCCGTGGACGTGTGCGCCCCCAAGGGCGTGGCGCCCGAGCGCTGGATGCCGGTGTTCATGTAGGCCTCGTTGTCATAGCACACGTAGAGCATGTTGTGTCCGCGCTCCATGGCGCCGGACAACGACTGCAGGCCGATGTCGTAGGTGCCGCCGTCGCCGCCGATGGCGATGAAGTTGATCTTCTCCCGCTCCACCGGGAGCTCTCCGCGCTTCTTCAGGGCCCGGAAAGCGGTCTCGGCACCGCTTATGGTGGCGGCGGAATTCTCGAACGCGCTGTGGATGAACGAGGTCTTCCAGGCCGTGTAGGGGAAGATGGTCGTGACCACTTCCATGCAGCCTGTAGCGCTGCCGACCACCGAATCGGGGCCGGCCGTCAGCATCAGCTGCCGCAGGATGCTGGCACCGGTGCAACCGGCGCAGGCGCGGTGTCCTCCCGAAAGGAGGTCTTCGTTCTGGGTCAATGTCTTGAGATTGACTGCCATGTTCTTGCCTCCTTTCCTAGGACCTTACGCCCAGCAGGTTGACGTCCTTGATCTCGCCGCCCGCGGCGACATTCTGCAGATTCTCGATGACCGTCCCGACCTGGCCCAGGTCGAAATCCCGACCCCCGAGGCCGTAGATGTACCCGTGCACAGGAACCTGCTGGCCGTACATGGCCGAGCGGATCTCGGTGAAGACAGGACCGCCGAACCCGCCGAAGCTGGCCGAGCGGTCGAGCACGGCCACGGCCTTGCGACCGGCGAGTATCCCGGCGATGTACTCGGCGGGGAAGGGCCGGAACATGCGCACCTTGAGCAGGCCGACCTTGACGCCCTTGGCGCGGTACTCGTCGATGACGTCCTTGGCCGTCCCGGCGCTCGAACCGAGGATGACCATGACTACGTCTGCGTCGTCCAGCTTGTATTCCTCGCAGAAGTCGTAGGTGCGACCGCTCAGCTCGCCGAACTCCCGGCTGACCTCGCGGACGACCTCGGCCGCCTTGGCGTAGGCGGCCATCTGGTCGGCCTTGTGCTCGAAGTAGTAGTCCGTCAGGTCCAGCGGTCCCACGGTGATGGGATTTTCGACATCCAGCAGGGTGTAGCCCGGCTTGTACTTGCCGATGAACTGGTAGGCGGCGTCATCGGGCAGCATGCGCAGGGCGTCGGCCGTGTGGCTGATGATGAAACCGTCGTAGGTCACCATCACCGGCAGCCGGACATCCTTGTGCTCGCCGATGCGCCAGGCCATGACGGCGTTGTCGTAGGCCTCCTGGGCGTTCTCGCTGAACAGCTGGATCCAGCCGGCATCCCGACCGCCCATGCTGTCGCTGTGGTCGCAGTGGATGTTGATGTTGCCGCTGAGGGCCCGGTTGACCAGGGCCATGCAGATGGGCAGCCGCAGTGAGGCCGTGATGTAGACGACTTCCCACATCAAGGCGAAACCGGCGCTGCTGGTAGCGGTGAACGTCCGCGCACCGGCGGCGGCCGAACCCACGGCCGCGCTCATGGCCGAGTGCTCGCTCTCGACCAGGATCATCTCGGTATCGGTCTCGCCGTTGGCCACGAACTCGGCGTATTTGTGCATCATCTCGGTCTGGGGCGTGATGGGGAAGGCCGAAGCCACGTGGGGGCGGGCCTGCTTGAAGGCGTAGGCCACCGCTTCATTCCCCGACAGCGCCACGAGTTTCTGTTCCATGACTCTATCCTTTCCTGCGCTGGGCGCTACTTCTCTTCACGGACCATGACCAGGGCCGACTTGCCCTTCTTGGCCGGCGGGCACTCGTGGGCGCAGATCCCGCAGCCCTTGCAGTGGTCGGCGATGATCCCCTTCATGACGGGCTTGGGCCCGCTGGTATCGATCTCGATGGCGTTGTCGGGGCAGTAGATCCAGCAGAACATGCACTGGATGCAGTTTTCCTCGATGAACTGCGGCACGAAGGTGCGCCAGTCGCCCGTCTTGTAGTCATGGGCGTTGCCCGCCTCACGGATGATCCCGCCGGTGTGCAACTCGGAATTCTTCAGGAAACTCATTCGGACACCAGCTCCTTGTTGGCGCGGTCGACCGCGGCCAGGTTGCCGTCGATGATCACCTGGGAGAACTTGCTGCCCAGGCGACTGACCAGGGCCTGCTTGAGGTCCTCGACGGTCATGACATCCTTGACCGCCAGCAGCGCGCCGATCATCGGCATGTTGGGAATGGGGCGGCCGATGGTATCGAGGGCGATACCCGTGGCGTCCACCGTGTGAACGGTGGAACCGCTGACGCCCAGTTTCTCCTTGATGACGGAGGGGGCCTCGGTCGTGTTGATGATGAACACGGTGTCGGCATCGGTGCCGGCGGTCACGCCCGCCGCAGGGGAATCCAGCAGGGTCGGGTCCAGCACGATGACGAATCCGGGCTTTTCGATCATGCAGTGCCTGCGGATGGGTTCGACGGAGATACGCGTATAACCGCGCATGGGAGCGCCGCGACGCTCGGGACCGTATTCGGGAAATCCCTGACCGTACATACCGGTATCCAGCACCGCTTCGGCGAGGAACATGGCAGCCGTCTTGGCTCCCTGTCCGCCCCGCGCGTGCCAACGGATTTCGACCATCCGGTCCGTGGTGGCTGCGGTTTTTGGTGAAGTCATGGAGATCACTCCTTTGGTGGAAATCCAGGCCGCCGGAACGTAGATTCACATCTCCGGCGGATCAAAAGTAGTGCCCGGGGATAGGGGAAACAAGGGAAACCCCCGCCTGTTTGTTCCAGGCGATATTGATCGCGACTATCAAATGAAAATGACGTAAAATCCATCCCGAACCAGGTGCCTAACCATGAAGGATGAACCCCTTGAGCGAGCTCAGCTTCCAGATAGCCATGACCCTGGACGGCCGGTCCAGCACCTACATCATGGGCCCCTTGGCCGGACTCGAACTGGCCCGCTTCATCCCCCATCCCCCCCCGGTCTTCCTCCTGGATGATGCCGTATCCTCGTTGCACGCTCCCTGGCTGGAGCAGATGCAGGCGGCCTGCACCCCGCAGGATCCTCCCATCATGATCATACCGGGAGGTGAACAGACCAAGACCCTGGCTAAGCTGGAGGAAATCTACAACTGGCTGGCGGAAACAGGTACGACCCGCGACAAGACCCTGGTGGCCGCCGGAGGCGGCGCCGTGCTCGATATCGCCGGCCTGGCCGCGGCGACGTGGCGACGGGGCCTGGATTTCGTGGCCATCCCCACCACCTTGCTGGCCATGGTCGACGCGGCCATCGGAGGCAAGACGGCCCTCAACACGGCGGGGCTGAAGAATCCCGTGGGTTGCTTCCATCCCGCATCGGGCATCATCGCCGACCCGGGTTTCCTCATCACCCTGCCGTGCCGGTGCTGGCGCGACGGCATGGCCGAGCTCATCAAGACCGCCGCCATCGGCGACGAGGACCTGTTCCGATCCATCCACCGTTCACGGGCCAGGTTGAACAACCTCTTCGCCGGCGAGGGGGATGATGACCCGGTGCCGGGCGTCCTGGGCAGCATCGACTGGAAGTCGTGGATCGCCGGCGCGGCGGTCGTCAAGGCCCGCATCGTCCAGAGGGACTTCCGTGAACAGGGACTGCGCCGCAGCCTGAATCTGGGGCATACCCTGGGCCACGCGCTGGAGGCCCTGAGCATGGGCACCGACCGGCCCCTGAGCCACGGCCAGGCGGTGGCCGTGGGCATGGCCGTGGTGTTCAGGATCGCCGCCGAGCGCAACCTCTGCCCTCTGGACGAGGCGGTCATGATGATCGAGATCCTCGAGGCCTGCGGCCTGCCCACACGGTGCCGGGCGCCCGACCCCGCGGCCCTGGACCGGGCCCTGCTGGGGGACAAGAAGAACATGTCCCGCGGCGGGCTCTACTGGGTGCTGCCCCGCGGCATAGGGCGCATGGACATCCACGGCCTGGTAGAGACCTCCGAGCTGCTCAAGTGGCTCGACTGACGCCCGCTACTTGGCGAGCACCATCTTGGTCGTCTTCAGCCCGGTGTGATCCTTCAACCGTGCGAAGTACACGCCGCTGGCCGCCTCACGTCCGCCTTCGTCCCTGCCGTCCCAGGTCACCGCGTGATGGCCCGCTTCCCTGGACCCGGATACGAGTTCCCTGACCAGGCGGCCCCGCAGGTCGAACACCGCCAGCTGGACCAGACCGGCAGTCGGCAGATCGAACTCGATCCGCGTGCTGGGATTGAAGGGGTTGGGCACGATGCCGGTGATCGCCAGGAAAGCCGGCAGATCGGGCCTCGGGGTCGGCGAGGCGCCGCCGCTGCCGTCGAACGCCGCGGCGTCCGAATATCCGCCTCCGTGCCCGGAGCTGTCGGTCGCGGCCACCAGGAAATAACCCTCGGCGTACGGCGGTGCGTAGGTGAAGGTTGCCGTGGGGTGATCCACGGTTCCGGCCACGTTCTCTGCGCTCGGTGTGAAGACCGTCGCGGAATCGCAATAGATCACGTACGAAGCCAGATCCTGCTCGGTACCGGGAGTCCAATCCAGACGGTACGAGCCTCCGCCCAGATCGGTCAGGGCCAGACCCGTTACCCTCCTCGGCGCCACGAATTCCGCCTCGGGACCGCCGCAGAACCCCACGTCGGCCCGCGAACCGTCGGGGTCGACGCAGGCGGCGTCGGGATCCCCCGCATCGATGCAGGGCGAACCGGTGCCCAGACCGAAATCCCCTTCCACGGCGTCGACGAACAGGGGGTCGCAGGACAGGTCGTGGGCCCCCGGGGTCGTCGAAACGTAGTCGCCGCCGGTGTTCTGCCAGAGGTCGTTGTAGTCGGCCGTCAAGGCCGTCCCACCGCCCAGCAGACCGCCGCCGGCGTTCCCGGTCAGTATGCAATTGCGCATGACCAGACCGGTGTCGCTGCTGACCAGGGCTCCGCCCACCAGTCCTGCCGTGTTGTCGTTGAACAGGCAGTTCTCGATGGTGCCGCTGCAGCCGGAAGCGGACAGGCCGCCACCCAGGGAAGCCCCGCTGTTGGCCGACCACCTGATGTTGCGCAGATCCAGGTCGGTTCCGTTGAGGTTGCAGCCGGCGCCGTACCCCGAGCCCACGGTGTTCAGGACCACGGCCATGAGTGTCATGGACAAGGTTCCCCCGTCGCTGTACAACCCGCCGCCGTCCTGCAGGGCGCTGTTGCCCACCAGGGAGCAGTCGCTCAGATCGCTCTGGCTGGCCGCCAGGTAGATCCCGCCGCCCTTGAAGGCGTCGGCACCATTCCGCACGCCCGTATCCTGGAGATGGACCACCGAATCCTGCGCATACAGGTTGCCGCCCAGATTGGTGTCGGCCGAACCCGTGCAACCGTTGCCGTCCAGCTCGCACCTGGTGAGGGTCAGGCCGGTGCAGCCGAAGGCCGCCACGGCGCCGCCCTTGGCGCCGGTGTTGCCGGTGAACGTGCAGTCGACGATGGTCGGGGCGCCCCCCACGCAGCAGATCGCTCCGCCGACGCCGTAGGTCGAACCCGTCCCCGCCTGATTGTTCTCGAACACGCAGTTGCTGATGGTGGGCGAGGCTTCCACGCAATAGATGGCGCCGCCGTGCTGGCCGTTTTCCGGCTCGGTGTAGTTGCCGCCCAGGCAGTCATGGAACACGAAACCGTCCACCATGCCGTAATCCCCGCTGCCGGAGAAGAACCTGATGGCGGAAGATCCGCCCTGCATGCGCGTGGGATGGGCGTCGATATCCTGGGTCGTGAACGTCTCGTCCCAGGAGCCCAGGAGCCGAATGGTGGACGTCACCGCCACAGTGGCGACGTAATCCCCCCCGACGACCATGACGGTGTCGGTGCCGGTGCAGGCGGCCACGGCGTCGGTGATGGTGTGGGCCGCGGTGGCCGGGCTCTCGTACGGAGGCGTGTCGCTGCCCGTGGACGAGACGTAGCGCACCTTGTGCCCGATGATGTGCAGGGGGCTCTGGTTGAATCCGTAGCCATCCAGGGGGTCACCCGCCGCCGCGACGACCAGGCTCCCGTTATCGGTGCCGGAATTGGGTACGCTCAGCGTGTAACTGCCCGTGTTGGGAATACCCTGCGCCATGGGGATATTGGTGCATCCGTCCAGACCCAGGTAGATGTCCACCAGGGACAGGGGATCGCCGCTGATGGTCCAGTCGACCTGGACCGTCTGGTCCCCGTACAGGGGTTCGGTACCGAAACCCCCGTCGATGGTGATGGTTGTCGGCGGCGCGTAGTACACCATCTGGGTGAAACCGGAACCCACGGAACCGGCACCGTACTGGACGGTGATGTAAACGCCTTCGCCGAAGCTCGGACCCCAGCTGTTCTTGATGATCCAGGCCCCGTTGCCCCCGCAGGAACGGTCGTCATAACCCACGATCAGCACCAGGTGGTTGGTGCTCCCGCCGGGAACGTCGTAGCAGCCGCCGCCGTAGGCCTCGAATTCCGGTCCCGCATCCACGGCCGTGCACACCGGCCCGTACTGCAGGGCCGCCTTGATCTGTTCCACGTCATTGCTGATGTAGTTGTAGTCGTGGAGGGTGGCGAACTTCAGGTAGTTGTCCTGGGTGCAGGGGACCGTCGGGGGATCCATGGCCTGATAAGGAGCGCAACCCTCGAGAATGCCGCCCTTGTACTGCCAGACGTAGTAGGCCGCCGAAGCCCAGCCGCCGCTGCAGCCGGCCCCGTAGGGATTGCAGGACACGACCTGCTGTTCCGACAGGTCCAGTTCCACCCCGTAGTAGATCTTCACGAAGGCTTCCATTTCCCCGGTGGCGGCGAACGCCCAGCAGGCCCCGCACTGCCCCTGGTCCTTGACCGGAGTGATGCCCCCCACGTCCCTCCAGTCCCAGTGGGTAGGCAGGTCCTTGTCCACGGGGTAGATCTTCAGGTGCTTCTGCAGTTCTTCCTCGTACCCCGGCGGCGGGTTGAACCCGCGCAGATGAGCACGACGCTCGGGAGTGACCGAGTTGATGAAACGGTCGGTCACGGTGAAGTTCCAGCCGTTGGCGTCTATCTCCTGCTGGATGGCATTCAGATCGGGAGCATCCTGGGCCATGACCGGCACCGACAAGGCAAGAAGAACAGCGGCAACAAGCCAGCAGAAGGCGATTCGGGTGGAGAACTTCATGAAAAACCTTTCCCGGGCAACGAGGCCAATTCAGCTAGGGGTCGAAGGGGAGCTGCATAATCTTAACAAGCTCCGCCCGAAATTACAAATGATCTGATAATATCGTCAGGGAAGGCATCTTTCTTGAGCTTTTCCCGGGTCAAAATACCATGACCGGATCGATGTCCAGATAGGCGTCCAGGCCCTTGTACGCTGTCTTGAGATCCCGCAGGCAGGCGGCCAGCCAGGCTTTCTGGCGTCGTGTCAGGTCGCCCTTGATGAGGATCTGGAAGCGGTAACGATCCTGGAGACGTTCGAACACCCCCGGAGCCGGCCCGAGGATCGTCACCTCAGGCCCTGTGAGCTGGCCCCGCAGCACCTCGGCCAGGGCCTTGGCCGCATCCAGGGTCGTCCCCTGCCGACGGCCCAGCAATCCCACTCTCAACAGGCGGCGAAAGGGCGGATAACCCAGGGACTCCCGCACCGGCAGTTCCAGCTCCAGGAACCTTTCCATGTCGTGGGCGGCGGCCGCCAGGATCACCGGGTCCTCGGGACGCCAGGTCTGGAAGATCACCTTGCCCGGCCCGATGCGGCCGGCCCTACCCGCCACCTGGGTCAACAGCTGGAAGGAACGTTCGGCGGCCCTGAAGTCGGGCATCCCCAGCCCGTCGTCCGCCGCCAGCACCCCCACCAGGCCCACAGCGGGAAAGTGGTGTCCCTTGGCCACCATCTGGGTACCGACCAGGATATCCGCCTCGCGGTTGGCGAAGGCGGTCAGGATCTTCCTGTAGCTGCCCCGGCGGCGGGTCGTGTCATGGTCGAGACGCAGGATGCGGGCCTCGGGAAAATGGGCCTGCAGGTTGAGTTCGATCTTCTCGGTGCCTCCCCCGGCGGGCAGGAAGCTGTCGCCGCCGCAGGCCGGGCAGGACCGGGGCACCGGGGCCGTGTAACCGCAATAGTGGCACAGCAGGCGTCGGGGACGCAGATGCAGGGTCACGGCGATGTCGCAGTTGGGGCAGGCGGCCGCCTCGCCGCAGTCGGCGCACTGCACCACCCGGGCGAACCCGCGCCGGTTGTAGAAGAGCAGGACCTGGCGATCATTCTCCAGCTCCTCGGCCATGGCCGTCAGCAGGTCGTCGGTGAAGCCCTCCCGGGCCGTCGTTCCCCGCATATCCACCACCTGGACCGGAGGCAGACCGCACCCCTGGCGCTCGGGCAGGGCGAACAGGTCGTAGCGTCCCTCCCTGGCCCGGGCCATGGATTCCAGGTCGGGAGTCGCCGAACCCAGGATCACCACCGCCTTGGCCAACCGGCCCCGCACCAGGGCCGTGTGCCGGGCGTGGTAGCGCGGCTTCTCATCCTGCTTGTAGGACGAGTCGTGTTCCTCATCCACCACGATGACACCCAGGTCGCGCACCGGAGCGAACAGCGCCGAACGCGGCCCCACCACCACCTTGATCTCGCCCCGCGCCGCCGCCTCGTGGACCCGGCACCTTTCCCCGGCGGACAGACCGCTGTGGATCGCGGCCGCCTCGTCCCCGAACCGGACCTTGATCCGCGCCAACGTCTGGGGCGTCAGGGCGATCTCCGGCAGCAGATAGATGGCGCCGCGCCCGAGGGCCAGGGCGGAGGCGATCACCGCCAGGTACACCTCGGTCTTGCCGCTGCCGGTCACTCCGTGCAGCAACAGGGCGCCTGATTCCTTCTGTTCCAACAGGGACTCGGCCCTGGCGATGGGAGACCGCTGGGCGGCAGTCAGTTCGATGGAGGCCGGATCCAGATCGGGGTATTCGGGTTCGGCCGACTTTCTGCGGGGCCGGGCCACCGTGCCCGGGGCCGGGGGATGGAACAGGGGCACGACTTCCCCCACGGGCAGGGCGTAGTACCCCGCCATCCAGCGGGCCAGTTCCCGGCGCACCGGCCCCAGGCGGTACTCGCCGGGCAGGATCCGCCGCACGTCGCGCAGCTGAACGCCCTCCACCGTGGTCGTGTCCGGAGGCAGGGGCGATGCCGTCGTGACCAGGCCGATCACCTCGCGCCGCCGGCCGAAAGGAACCACCGCCAGGTCTCCCACCTCGGCCGGCGATCCGTCGCCGGGCGCATGACGGTAGCTGAAGGTGCGCGGAAGGGGCACCGGCAAGGCGATTTCCAGGAGCTGGGAGACGACCGGCATGGATCAATCCCGTGCAAGAAGACAAAAACGGGGGACCGGCCTCCCGGCTCGGTCCCGTGGGCGGGCAGATACTAGCGCGAATGGAACCGCTTGGCTAGCGGGCGACCCCCAGCAGATCCTGGACCGCCTCGACGACCTTGTGCGGACTGAAGGGCTTGGTGATGTAGCGCGCCGCGCCGGCCTCCAGTCCCTCGCGGCGGTCGTCCCCGCTGGAGCGGGCAGTGAGGAGGATGACCGGGATGTGAGCCGTGCGGACATCGGCCTTGAGACGGCGGCAGGTCTCCACACCACCGAGCCCGGGCATCATGACGTCCAGGATGATCAGGTCGGGAGCTTCCGACAGCGCCGACTGGAGGGCCTGCTCGCCGTTCTCGGCCTCGATCACGTCCAGGCCTTCGGCGTGGAGACTGAACTCCAGGATGTTGCGGATGTTGAACTCGTCGTCTGCGATCAGGATCCTGCGCAAGGTGTTGCTCCTTTCGGATGTCTTGTCGGTGGAATCACCCTCGGACGGTGACCATGCCCCTCTGGTCCAGCCCCGGACGCGCCAGGTCCAGGTCGTCCCCCGGCAGACCCTGCAGGGCCTCGATGCGCCGGCGCCGGGCCAGGGTCTCGCGGAAGAACACCTCCGCCATGCGCGGACAGAATTCCCCGCCGACGCCCTTGCGGATCTCGGCCAGGGCATCGTCGAGTCCGTACGCCGGCCGCCACGGCCGGGGGCTGAGCAGGGCGGCCAGGGTGTCCGTCAGGCGGATGAGACGGGCCCCCAGCGGGATGGCCTCGCCCGCCAATCCGTCGGGATACCCGGAACCGTCGAAGTTCTCGTGGTGGTGCAGAACGAGCTGCCGGACCTTGGGCTCGGGCAACAGGGGATCCAGG
>CAYPVD010000083.1:0-11705 GCA_964414055.1 uncultured Fibrobacteraceae bacterium | reverse complement strand
TCGCGCCGCGGCCCGCCCCAGATACCGATCAGGAAGTACATGGGCAGCAGCATCAGTTCCCAGAACAGGTAGAACAGGAAGAAGTCCAGGGCGCAGAACACCCCCATCATGGCCGTTTCCAGCAGCAGGAACAGGGCGAAGTAGCCCTTGACCGCCTTCTCGATGCGCCACGAGGCGATGATGCACAGGAACGAGAGCAGCGCAGTCAGCAGCACCATGGGCACGCTCAGACCGTCGATCCCCATGAAGTACTCGATGTTGAAGCTCTTGATCCAGGTGTAGTGCTCGATGAACTGGAAGGCCGCCGTACCGCGGTCGAAGTTCACGAACAGCTGCACCGCCAGGATCAACGGCACCGCGGCCGCGGCGGCCGCGACCGTCTTGATGATCTCTTTTCGTTCCGACGGAATGAAAGCGATCACAGCCGCCCCGATGACCGGAAAAAAAGTCATCCAGGAAAGAATGTGCTCACCCATGCGTGGCGCTCCTCTCGGGGGTACTCGGTATCAACCCGGACATTACAGAACCTTGTAGACCAGAATCAGGACCAGGACCGACGCACTGGTATAGACCAGATAGGTCTGGATCCGCCCCGTCTGCAGACGACGGAAACCTTCCCCTGCTCCCTGCAGGACCGATGCGACCCCGTTGACCATCCCGTCGACGACGTAACGGTCGAACAGGCCCGAGGTCCAGCTCATCATGCGCGTCAGGTAACCGGTGCCGTCGACGATGCCGTCGATGACATAGCGATCGAACCCGGCGCAGACCGCCGCCCACCAGAGCGTGAAGCGGTAGACGGTGGCCGCGTAGAACTCGTCGAAGAAGTACTGGCCCTGCAGCACGGTGTAGACGCCCTTGAGCCGCTGCAGCAGCGCAGCCGTATCCAGCTTGCCCATGTAGTAGACCCACCAGGACGCCAGGATGCCCAGGGTGGCCATGGTTATGGACATGATCATGGCCATGATGTGGGCCTTGTGGTGGATGGCTTCGTGTTCGCTGTGTTCGGCGTGCTCGGCGTGGCCAGCCGCCGTTTCCATCTCGGTCTCATGGCCGGCGGCGGAGTGCTCGGCGCCCTCATGCTCGATGACTTCGCCCATCCCGGAAACCGACTGGTGGTGGGCAACCACGAGTCCGTGAGCCACCGCGGGTGCGCCCAGGTCGAACTGGGCCGCCACGGCCGGCACGTCGTACGGGGCGGCGAAGCGGGAGAACCAACCCTTGTCCGCGGTCTTGAAGCCCGACGAGACGATGGCCAGGAAGGCCAGGACCATCAGGGGGATGGCCATGTTCATGGGGCTCTCGTGGGCGTGGTCGAACTTCTCCTGGTTCCGCGGCTTGCCCGTGAACGTCAGGAAGATGATGCGGAACATGTAGAACGGCGTGATGGCCGCCGCCACGATGCCCAGAATGTAGGGAATGTACTGCCCGCTGGTCATGCCGAAGGCCAGGGTCGAACCCAGGATGCCGTCCTTGGAGTAGAAGCCCGAGAAGCCCGGCACGCCGCTGATGGCCAGAGTGGCGATGAGGAAGGTGATGAAGGTGATCGGCATCTTCTTGCGCAGACCGCCCATGTCGGGCATCTCCTGGGTGTGGACGGCGTGGATCACACTGCCGGCACCCAGGAACAGCAGGGCCTTGAACATGGCGTGGGTGGTCAGGTGGAACATGGCGTTGACCGAGTCCCCCGCGCCCAGGGCCATGACCATGTAGCCCAGCTGGCTGAGGGTCGAGAACGCCAGCACCCGCTTGATGTCCGTCTTGACCAGGGCGATGGTCGAGGTCACGAAGGCCGTGATGGCCCCCACGTAGAGGATCACTTCCATGGCCGTGTGCCCGAACAGCGGCGCCAGGCGGGCGACCATGTACACACCGGCGGCGACCATGGTCGCGGCGTGGATCAGGGCGGAGACGGGGGTCGGACCCTCCATGGCGTCGGGCAGCCAGATGTGCAGGGGCATCTGGGCCGACTTGCCCACGCAGCCCATGAACAGGCCGACGCCCGCCCATGCCAGCAGCGTGCCGCTGATGGTGCCGGCGTGGACGTGGGCGAACAGCTCGAAGTAGTTCAGGGTGCCGCAGGCGGTGAAGAAGGCCAGGATCCCCAGCCAGAAGCCGTAGTCGCCCACGCGGTTGGTCAGGAAGGCCTTCTTGCCGGCGCTGGCCGCGGAGTGCTTGTGGAAGAAGAACCCGATGAGCAGATAGCTGGACAGGCCGACCAGTTCCCAGAAGATGTACAGGAAGAGCAGGTTGTTCGCCAACACGATCCCCAGCATGGAGAACGAGAAGAAGCCCAGGAAGGCGAAGTAGCGCTCGTAGCGCCTGTCCCCGTGCATGTAACCGGTGGAATACAGGTGGACCAGGAAGCTGACCGTCGTGACCACCATGAGCATCACCGAGGTCATGCCGTCGACCAGGATGCCCGCGTCCAGATGGAACGGCCCCAGGTTCACCCAGGTGAACGAGCCCTCCACCCGGTAGGACGGATCGGCGATCTTCCAGAAGGTCAGGAAGATCCTGATGGCCAGCAGCCAGGCCGCGCCCATGAAGGTCACGCCGATGAAGTCGCCCCTGCGCGGCAGCCTGCTGCCGAAGAAGAACGTCAGCACGTATGACAGCAGGGGCAGGCCCAGGATGACCAGCGCGCTGGTAAGGATGGCAGTATCGCTCATCACCGGTTTGACTCCCTTATCGCTTCAGGCGTTGGGCGACGTCCGCGTTGGCCGTGCCGAAGTTGCGGTACATCGCCAGGACGATGGCCAGGGCCACGGCCGCCTCCGCGGCCGCAAGCACGATCACGAATGCGGCCATGATCTGGCCGTCGACGGCGTGCTCCACGTAACGGGAAAACGCCACGAAGTTGATGTTGGACGCGTTGAGCATGAGCTCGACGCCCATGAGGATCCCGACGGCGTTGCGCCGGGACATGACCGCGAACAGGCCGAGGGCGAACAGGATCGCGCCCACGGTCAGGAAATGGGGCAGGCCGACGTTCACGAGGTCACCTCCTGGTCGCTTGATGTTTCCTCGGCGGGGGCATCCTCTTCCCCGCCGGTCGGGCGGGATTCGCGTGTCAGCAGGGCGGCGCCGATCATGGCCGCCAGCAGCACCAGCGACACGTACTCGAAGGGGAAGATGTAGTCGGTCATGATGCCGACGCCGATCTTGGCCACGGTGGGTTCGGCCGGCCCGGCCGCACCGTGCCAGGGAACCGCGGTGATGGTCTTGTAGAGCACACCGAACACCAGGAGGGCGAACACGGCCGCCGGCACATAGCGGTCCAGGCCGTGGTTCTGCCTGCTGCGGGGCACGTGGGTCATCATCACCGTGAACAGGACCAGCACCAGCACGCCGCCGATGTAGACCATCAGCTGGGTCACGGCGATGAAATCGGCCCCCATGTAGGCGTAGAGCCCCGCGGCGCCGAACAGGGTGAACAGCAGCCCGAAACCGGCGTGAACCAGGTTCCGGCTGAGCACCACCCAGACCGCGGGCACCAGGGTCAGCAGGGCCAGCAGGATGAAGATCAGATCACCGGTCACTTGTCCTCTCCTTTGTCGCCGGAGGGCTCGTCGGCTGGAGATGCGGGTTTGGCATCAGCCTCGGGCCTGGCCGCGGGTTTCGCCGGCTTGGCCTTCTCTTCCTTGGGCTCGACCCACCAGCCCTTTTCCTCGCGGACGGCGCGATGGCAGGGAATGGTCTGCTGCGTCGGGTCCATGAACTCGTAGACCAGCGTCTTGCGGTCGTAGACCGAGTGGTCGTAGTCGTGGCTCATGGTGATGGAGCCGGTGTGGCAGTTCTCCGTGCACATGGAGCACCAGATGCACTTGTTGTAGTCGATGGCGTACCGGGTCATGTACCGGTCCTTGCCCTTGCCCACGGTCTCGATGTAGATGCAGTCCACCGGGCACAGCTTGGCGCAGATCCCGCAGGCGTCGCACTTTGTCATGTCGTTGTGCACGAAGCCGCGGAACCGGGGCGGCATCACCTGGCGTTCGTCCGGGTACTGCAACGTGACCGGCTTCTTCCAGATGTGCTTGATGGTGACACCCATCCCCACCAGCGCCGAACCCACCGCGGCATAGATGTCTTGGAAGTACTGGACCATCGACTGTTCTCCGCCTGCTTGCCGCCGGAGCCGGAACCCCGGGCGGCGCGGTTATTGAAGGACGGACGGCCTCAGCCGAGCCCGCCCATCGTGATCATCAACACACCCGAACCCACGATGCACAGCAGGGTCACGGGGATCATCACCTTCCAGCACAGGTACATGAGCTGGTCCACGCGCACGCGCGGCAGGGTCCAGCGTACCCACATGTTCAGGAACACCATCAGCACGCCCTTGATGATGAAGGTCAACGCGGGCGCGAAATCCAGCCCCGGGATGGGCGACCACCAGCCGCCCAGGAACACCATGACCGCGATCACCGAGACCAGGAACAGGTTGGCGTACTCGGCCAGGAAGAAGAACGCGAAGCGCATCCCGGTGTACTCGGTGTGGTAGCCGGCCACCAGCTCGGACTCTGTCTCGGGCATGTCGAACGGTCCGCGGTTGGTCTCGGCGATGGACGCGATGAAGTACATCCAGAAGGCCACGAACAGGAAGGGATCCCGCAGGATGAACCAGTTGAGGATCCCGCCCTGCTGGGCGTTGACGATGTCCTGGGTATTCAGCGACCCCACGTGCATGATCACCGGGATGGTGGCCAGGGCCAGGGGGATCTCGTAGCTGACCATCTGGGCCGCGCCGCGTGCCGCGCCGTACAGGGCCCACTTGTTGTTGGAGGACCAGCCGGCCATGAGGATGCCTATGATCACCATGCTGCTGGCGGCGAAAATGTAGAACAGCCCCAGGTCCAGGTTCGCGGCCGTAAAGCCCGGCGCCCAGGGCACCGCGGCCCAGGCCAGCAACGAGCCCAGCAGGACCAGCAACGGGGCGAACACGAACAGGCCCTTGTCCGCCTCGGCGGGGATGATGTCCTCCTTGCCGAGGATCTTGAGCATGTCGGCCACGGCCTGGGCCCAGCCGTGCCAGCGGCCGGTGCGCATGGGACCGTAGCGGCTCTGGATGAAGCCGGCGACCTTGCGCTCCATCCAGGTGAACACGATGGCGCACAGGGCCATGACTATGAACATGAGCGCGGCCATTATGACTGCACCGGTGATGAACAGGCCCTGGTCCGACATGCCGCCGAATCCCGGGAGCCCCTGCAACCAAGCCGTGAGGATTTCCATCAGCGGTCGATCTCCCCGAGTACGATGTCCAGCGACCCCACAAGGGCCACAAGGTCTGAAACCATCTGCCCCACGCCTACCTTCTCCACAACCTGCAGGTTGCAGAAGGACGGGGAGCGCACCTTGTTGCGGAAGGCGACCTGCCCCCCGTCGGAGATGATGTAGTGCCCGATCTCCCCCTTGGCGCTCTCGGTGCGGGAGTAGGCCGCCCCGGCGGGAACCTTGACGATCTTGTTCAGGGGGATGGCCTGGTAGGGACCATCGGGCAGGGTATCCAGGGCCTGACGGATGATGCGGCAGGCCTGTTCGATCTCGCGCACCCGGACCATGTAACGGTCCCAGCAGTCGCCGACCGTCCCCATCTCGCCCATGCCCACGGGGATCTCGAAGTCGAACTTGTGGTACACCGAGTAGGGATCGTCGCGGCGGCAATCGAACTTCACGCCCGAGCCGCGCAGCACCGGCCCCGTGCAGGCGTAGGCCTTGGCCGTCTCCGCGTCGATGACGCCCACGTCGGCGGTGCGCTCGATGAAGATCTTGTTGTAGCTCAGCAGATCGTTGTAGTCCTTGATCTTCTTGGTCTCGAGCATGGTGATGAACTCGAGCACGTCGTGCACCCAGTTGTCGTCGGGCACGTCGTAACGCACCCCGCCGGGCACGAAGTAGTTGTAGAGCATGCGTCCGCCGGCGATGCGTTCGAGCAGGTTGAGGATCTCCTCCCGCTCGCGGAAGCAGTACAGCAGCGGGGTCCAGGCGCCCATGTCCAGGCCGAAGGTGGCCAGGGCGATGAGGTGGCTGGCGATGCGCGACAGCTCGGCGGTCACCACGCGCAGGTGCTCGGCGCGCTCGGGAACCTCGGGCTGCAGGAGCTTCTCCACGGCCGTGACGTAGGCGTGATTGCAGCAGACCGGGGCCAGGTAGTCGAACCGGTCGGTGTAGACCATCCACTGCTTGTAGTTGACGCCCTCGGCGATCTTCTCGGCGCAGCGGTGCAGGTACCCGATCACGGGGGTGACCTCGTAGACGATCTCTCCGTCGGTCTTCAGCAGCAGGCGCAGCACCCCGTGGGTGGCCGGGTGCTGGGGCCCCATGTTGAGCTCCAGCAGTTCACTCTTGATGCCCGGCACATGGTCCTGGTCGGCCCAACCGGTCAGGTTCTTTTCTCCTGTGGACATCTTACGCCTCCGCCGGGGGGGTCTTGCCGCCGGGCTCGTCGCCCCCGGCCGGTGGTTCGGGGGTAGGGAACGGGTTGTCGGCATAGGGTTTGCCGTCCATGGGCACGCCGGCCCACTTCGAGGGCATCACGTAGTCCTTGCGCAGGGGGTGACCCTCCCAGGCCTCGTCCAGCAGCATCCGCCTGAGGTCCGGGTGGCCGCTGAATCGGATGCCCACCAGGTCCCAGGCCTCGCGCTCGTGCCAGGCGGCCGTCGGCCAGACATGCGCCACCGAAGGCACCTCGGCCACCGCCCGCGGGATCCGTACCCGCAGGGTGAACTTGTGTCGCTGCGCGTGGCTGTAGAGGTGGTAGGCCACACCCAGGTCCCCGTCTGCGGTCCGGTCGGAGGTCTCGGGCTGGCCCAGTCCGTCGTAGCCGAGGATGGCCACGGACTTGCCCTTGCCCGCCTCGTCGTAGCCGTCCCAGTCGATGCCTGTCAGGCACATCAGCTGGTTGAAGTCCAGGCGGTCGTCCCGGCGCAGGAAGTCGCAGGCCGTGGCGATGCCGGCGGGCGCGATCTCGGCCCAGGGCTCGACGTCGTCCTCGTGCCAGGCCAAGGCGTCGGCGCCCAGTTTTTCGGCCAGCAGTTCGTAGATGGCTTTTTGTTCCATGACCCTTCGCCTTTACTTCCGGTAAGGGATCTTCTTGGCGTAATCGGTGACCCACTTGGGCGCCACGAACCGGCCCTTGCGACCGCGGATCTTGTCCTGCAGGCGCATCAGACCCTCGATCAGCACCTCGGGGCGGGGCGGACAGCCCGGCACGTACACATCCACGGGCACGATCTGGTCCACGCCCTTGACCACGTGGTAGCCGTACTTGAAGTACGGTCCGCCGCCGATGGCGCAGCTGCCCATGGCGATGACCCACTTGGGCTCGGGCATCTGGTCATAGATCAGCTTCAGGCGCTGGGCCATCTTCCCGGTCACGGTGCCCGAGACGATCATCAGGTCGGCCTGACGCGGCGTGGCGCGAAAGGCCCCGGCGCCGAAACGGTCGATGTCGTAACGGGTGGCGCTGGTGGCCATCATCTCGATGGCGCAGCAGGCCAGCCCGAAGGTGACCGGCCAGATGCTCGAAAGCTTGGCCCAGTTGAAGACCTCGTCCACGGTGGTCAGGATGAAATTCTTGGCGTCGCTCTCGACCACCTGCTCCAACTGCTGGTCCACCTTGAAATCGAGCATGTGCTCCCGCTGGACGTCGTAGCCGGCGGGCGGCGTCTTGGCATCACGGCTCATGAGGCGGGGACCTCCTCCTTGGGGGCGGCCGCCTGCGGGGGCCGCTGGGCCAGTTTCTTGACCCAAGCCAGGTCGCCCTTGACCCAGACGTAGGCCAGACCGAGGGTCAGGATGGCCAGGAAAATGATCATCTCCCAGAATACGATGGGACCCATGCCCGGCACGGGAAAGAGCTGCTTGAACACAACCGCCCAGGGGTAGAGAAAGATCACTTCCACGTCGAAGATGATGAAGAACAGGGCCACCAGGTAGAAGCGGACGTTGAAACGGACCCAGGAGGAACCGACGGGCAACTCGCCGCACTCGTAGGTGGTAAGCTTGGCGGGGCTGGGATTGCTCGGGCGCAGGAGCTTGGCGATGCCCAGCGCGAGCCCTGCGAACGCGAACCCCACCAGGATGAAGATGAAGACCGTGGCGTAATTCGCTAGCAGGCCTGTGGTCACGGTCCCGAGGGGGATGGTCGTAATCATAAAGGGAACCCGGATTTCGTTGAGCCCGGCTCGGTAGCCGGACTGACGCCCCTTGGTTGGCCGCCATCCTGAACATTCGCGACCGGGTAACCGCTTGCGGTCCCGGCAGGATCACGGCAAGATGTCAATCGGCTGACAATCGTTGGCGCCAATTTCATATGGAGATCGGGGGGGTGTCAAGGAGTTGTTTCAGGATTCATTTACAAACGGGCCTCAACCCCCCAATGTGATAACGCGCATGAAGTTGGCGCCCGTGAAAGGGTATCGCTGCGGTCTTGTTTCGCGCCGATACCGCTCCAGGAAGGGAATGGCGTCATGATCAGGATCATGGCCGTGGGCAGGATGAAGGATCGGCGGCTGGCCGATCTCGCCGCCGACTACATGCGGCGTATCCGCAGCCTGGGCAAGCTGGACATCCAGGAGCTCAAGGACACCGGACCGGACCGCGAAGCCCGCACCATGCTGGCCGGTCTGGGCTCGGCCCGCGGCAGCCAGCTTGTCGTGGCCCTGGACGAACACGGTCCGCCCCTGGACAGCCGCGGGTTCGCCGACCTGCTGGGGAAACACGGCAGCATCTGTTTCCTCATCGGCGGACCCGACGGGCTGGGTGCCGAGGCGCTGCAACGCGCCGACCGCACCCTGAGCCTCTCGGCCATGACCTTCACACACGAGATGGCCCGGGTGTTGCTGCTGGAGCAGGTCTACCGCGGTCTGGGAATCCTGGCCGGCAGGCCCTACCATCGAGACTGAGCACCGGTGCCGCGGCGGGATCTTCCGGACAGGATGGGATTTTCCGGGCCAAACCAGCGGTTGTGATCTATAATTCCGGCGCTGTGCGCCGGAGCCGAACCCGGCGCGTGCACATATTCAGCCAAGGGAAACGAACACGATGACATCCAGTTTCAAGTCCCGAGCAGGCCGTTTTTTCCGGTCACCGATCCGCCTGCTCCTGGTCCCTGCAGTCCTGGCGACAGTGGTCTGCGTACGGCCTGCGGCCGCCGCCACGCTGGAAATCACGGGCCCGGCCGGCGCCGAGATCCTGCTCGACGGAACTCCCCTGGGGTTCCTGCCCCTGCCGGAACCGGTGACCGTGGCCCCCGGCCGCCACGAGATCTTCTGCGATCTCCCCGGATACACCCGCTATCGGGAACCCATCGTCCTGCCTCAGGAAGACGATCACCTGCTGCTGGTCATCCGGCTGACACCCCTGAGCCTGCGCACGGCCGTGGGCAGCAATCTGCTCCTGGCCGGGCTTGGTCAGCACTACCTCGGCCACAGCACCCGGGGTTGGCTGTACAACGCCACGGAAATCGGCGGCCTGTTGACGGCCCTGGCCGGCGAGATCAAGCGCAGCGACTACCGCAAGGACTACCTCCTGCTGCGCGGCCGGTACAACGAGGCCATCAACGCCGACGAGATCGCCACGTTCTCGGCGGCCATGGACCAGGCCTACACCGACATGGAAGACATGGAAACGCTGCGCAACACCGGCTTGGCCGTGGCCGGGGGGGCCGTCCTGATCAGCATGCTGGATGCCTGGCTCTCGTTTCCCGCCGTGACCGCAGGCTCCGGCGCCCTGCCGGTCGTCGGCGACAGTTTCCCCGCCATCCCGCAGTCCGACGTCCATGCCGTGCACGCCGGTCTGCGCCTGGGTTTTTGAAGCCGTCAAGGAGTCTGCAGAACATGTCCCGATCCCGCTATTCGACCCTGATGTGGCTCGCCCTCGGACTGGCCGCCGCCCTGGCCCTGCTGCCCGGCTGCGAAAGCAAACCCGACGCGCCCGTCTTCAACAACCCCTTCGACCCCACGGGGCCCGACGGAGGCGACCCCCTGCAGTTGACCGCCAACGTCATCGACGGCGGCATCCTTCTGATGTGGCACCAGCCACAGGGCTTCGGGATCACCACCTACGACATCAGTCACAGCTTCGACTCCGTCACGGACTACGAGTACGTGACCACGGTCGACGCCACCACCGCCCCGACCAACCAGTACACCTATGAGGATCCCGATCCCACCCAGGTCCACTACTTCAAGGTCCAGGCCTTCAACGCCGCCGGGGATTTCACCTTCGTCGCCGACCAGTCTCCGGCCTTCGTCGCCACCGGGCCTACCCTGGCCGTCAATGGCGACCCCGTCGCCAAGAAGATCCCCTCGCGACACCTGCGGATGACGGTCACGGTCTCCTCGACGGACAGCTTCCTCGTCGCCGCCAGTCCCGACTTCTCCGACGCCGTCAGCTACCCGGTGATCACACCCGGTGTCGGGCAGGACATCACGTGGGAATTGCCCCCGGCCGCCCAGGGTGACACCCTGACCCTGTACGCCAAGGGCTACACGGGGTCATTCGCCTCCGCCGTCACGGTGCGCGAGTTGATCGTCGACTTCGCGCCCGGGTTCAACATCGTCGGCAAACCGGCCACGGTTCCTTCCCGCGCGGTGGATCTCGAGATCGAAGCCGACGGTGTCGAACAGATGCGCTTCGCCCTCAGCGAGCAGGATCTGGACGCCGCCGCCTGGCTGCCGGCCGATTCGACCCTGGCGGGGTTCATCCTGGACGACTCGGCCGAGCCCCAGACCATCTACGGCGAGTTCCAGGGTGATTTCGGATTCAATGCCACGGCCACCTGGGACGTCTCCCCCGATCTGCTGCAGGACGCCACCTTCGCCCTCGATCTTCCTGACGGGGACGTTACCGCCGCCGCCACGGTCACCGGCCTCTGCCGAGCCGAAGCCACGTTGATGCGCTTCAGCACCCGGCCCGACTTCCTCGCCGCGACATGGCAGGAGTACGCCGACACCGCCTCGATCAGCCTGGACGAGGCCGAAGGCCTGCAGACCATCTACGCCCAGTACCGCAACGACTGGGCCGATTCCGACATCCTGACCGACACGGTGATACACGTCCTGCAGCCGGTCATCGTCGGCTTCCTGGCACCCCTGGACGGTCAGGTGATCCTCGGCGGCGTGCCCTTGCAGATCCAGGGACACAGCGCCGGCGCCTCGGGCAAGGCCGCGGTGGATTCGGTGGGCGTCGATCTGGGCGACGGGGAAGGCTTCAGGTCCGTGGCCGGCACCGACACCTGGTCCTACCTGTGGGAGGTTCCCCGCTTCGAGGCCGACACTCCCTTGACCCTGCGGGCCAGGGCCTGGGCCGCGGGCGATTCGGCCACTGCGGTCATCGGCGTGACGGTCACCCAGATGGTGCTGGTCATCGCCGATCCCCTCGACGGAGCCGAACTGGCCTCCGAGACCGACGTGACCATTGCCGGTACCTCCGGCGGACTGCTGGGAGGTGCGGCCATCGACCAGGTCACCGTGACGGTGGACGATCAGGTCCTGACCGCCGAGGGCACGGACATCTGGTCGGCGACCTGGCACACGCCGGCGGTGGACGAACCGACGGCCTTTGTCATCACGGTCATTGCCAGGGCGGGCGAGGACAGTCTGACGCGGGAAATCTCCGTCACCGTGATGCCGCCCATTCCCTAAGTTGTGCCTGTGAGATTGTGTCTCCCCCCAAGCCCTGATCTTCCTGTGCTTCCA
>CAYPVD010000082.1:8926-11837 GCA_964414055.1 uncultured Fibrobacteraceae bacterium | reverse complement strand
GCCGCCCTGGAGCAGGGGGCGAGCCCTGAGCAACTGACCGGCACCATCCAGAACGACATCCTCAAGGAATACATGGTCCGCAATACCTACATCTATCCGCCGGATTTCAGCATGCGGATCATCGCGGACATCTTCGCCTACACCGCGCAGAACATGCCCAAGTTCAACAGCATCAGCATCAGCGGCTACCACATGCAGGAGGCGGGAGCCACGGCCGACCTGGAGCTGGCCTACACCCTGGCCGACGGCCTGGAGTACGTGCGCACCGGGCTGAAGGCGGGCCTGGAGATCGACGCCTTCGCCCCGCGGCTGTCGTTCTTCTGGGCCGAGGGTACCAACTACTTCATGGAGATGGCCAAGCTCAGGGCGGGCCGCATGCTGTGGGCCAAGATCATCAGGCAGTTCGATCCTCAGAACCCCAAGTCCATGGCCCTGCGCACCCATTCGCAGACCAGCGGCTGGTCATTGGCCGAGCAGGATCCGTTCAACAACGTGGCGCGCACTTGCGTCGAGGCCATGGCCGCAGCCCTGGGCGGTACCCAGTCCCTGCACACCAACGCCCTGGATGAGGCCATCGCCCTGCCCACCGACTTTTCCGCCCGCATCGCCCGCAACACCCAGCTCTACCTGCAGAGCGAGACGGGCATCTGCCGCACGGTCGACCCCTGGGGCGGTTCCTGGTATCTTGAGAGCCTGACCGATTCGCTCATGCGCCGGGCCTGGGAGCACATCCAGGAGGTGGAGGATCACGGCGGCATGGCCGAGGCCATCGGCGCGGGGTTGCCCAAGATGCGCATCGAGGAGGCGGCCGCCCGTCGTCAGGCCCATATCGACGCGGGCCACGAGGTGATCGTGGGGGTCAACCGCTACCGTCTGGAGCAGGAGGATCCCCTGGAGATCCTCGAGGTGGACAACACCGAGGTCCGGAGGCAGCAGATCGCCCGGCTGGAGGAACTGCGCCGCACGCGCGATGCGGACGCCGTCCGCTCCTCCCTCGAGGCGCTGACGGCGTGCGCCGAAACGGGCGAGGGCAACCTCCTGGAACTGGCGGTCTCAGCGGCGCAGGTCCGTGCTACCCTGGGGGAGATCTCCGATGCCCTGGAGAAGGTCGCCGGTCGTCACAAGGCCGAGATCCGCACCATCAGCGGGGTGTACAAGGCCGAGTTCGGAAAGGAAGAGGACATCGCACGCATCGATGAACTGATCAGGACCTTCGAGGAGCACGAGGGTCGCCGTCCGCGCATCCTGGTGGCCAAGATGGGCCAGGATGGCCACGACCGCGGCGCCAAGGTGGTGGCCACGGCCTTCGCCGACCTGGGTTTCGACGTGGACGTGGGCCCCCTGTTCCAGACTCCGGCCGAGACGGCCCGCCAGGCGGTGGAGAACGACGTCCACATCATCGGCATGTCCTCGCTGGCGGCGGGCCACAAGACCCTGCTGCCCCAGCTCGTGGACGAGCTTAGGCGGTTGGGCCGCGAGGACATCATGATCATCTGCGGCGGGGTGATCCCGGCCCAGGACTACGACTTCCTGTACGAGCACGGAGCCGCGGCCATCTTCGGGCCCGGCACGGTGATCCCGGTGGCGGCGGAAAAGCTGCTGAGCGAGTTGATGGGGAGGTTGGGGATCAGTCGGGATTGAACCCCACCATGTCCATCCCTTGCGGCAGATGCCTGATGGCCTCCACCAGGACTTGCTCGTCGGGGTGGATGGCATTCTCCGGTCCGTTATCCAGCACTCCTGCCGAGGTGATGTACATCAGGTAGCCGGCCCGTGAGCACAGGGAATGATCGGCGATGCCGATGACGTGCCCCAGCTCGTGCAGGGCCACCTCGGCCACCCTCTGGTCTGAGTCCATGGTGCTGTGCAGGAAGACCTCCATCTTCCGGGGAATGACATCCCCGATGTAGAAGCTCCCCGCAGGTTCCAGGATGGACACCTGACCGTTGGCCGTATGCTGGTCCGAGTAGACGAAGACCACGTCCGCGGCCGCAGGGTCCGTGGTCTCGGTGAAGTAGACCTCGGGCATGGTGGTGTTCCAGATCTCAAGCGCCCAGCGGCTCTGGGCCTGGAAATCCACGTCGACGGGCGTGTCGTCGGCGGGCAGATATACGGTCAGCGGCCAGTGATCCCACTTGTACAGGTTGGTGTTGGGACGGTTGGTCGTCGGGTGGACCGTCTTGGTCATGGCCCGCAGGTAGGTCAGGAAATCGGGAACCGCCAGGTTGCAGCGGTCATCCATCCGGTGGCGAACGAGCAGGGGCATCACGAGTCCCGTCAGGGGCACTCCCGCCGGCAGATCGAGATGGAAATCGAACCACGACCCGGGGTCATCCTCGGCTGCGACGGTCCGCAGGGAGACATCGACGTTGCTCAGCAGGACGGGGAAGGTGAAGGCGCCCGAGGCGTCGGTTCGGGTGCGCTGGGGTGGAGCGGTCCCCATGACTGCCTCGACCGTGATCCCGGCCAGGGGATTGCCCGCCTGGTCCTGGACCCGGCCGGCGACGGCGATCATCCTGGTGGGGATGGCGGACCACTGGCCATCCACCGGAGACAGCTGCCCGGAGGTGGTCAGGGCCCGGACGGCGAACCAGTTCGTGACATCGGGTACGAGGCCGTCGTCCATGGTGGAAAACGTCAGGTCATAGTCCTCGCGGTCCGGTTCGGCATCGAGCTGGGCGAGCAGGCGGGCCTGGTCCCAGTTGCCCTCGGTGATGGGGCCCGAGGTGTCGGTGGCCACCAGGTAGGTCTGCACCGGATAACGGGATGATGGCACCCGTTGCCACGACACCACGACCTGGCCCGGATCGGGGCCGGGATGAACCTCCACGCCGGGCACGGCCTGGGGTTCGTTCGAGCAGAAGGTGGCCTCGAAGGACAGGGTCTGATTCGGCGCCAGGAACTGCCGGGT
>CAYPVD010000082.1:0-8826 GCA_964414055.1 uncultured Fibrobacteraceae bacterium | reverse complement strand
CTGCCGGGTATCAGGGTGGCTTCACTGGCCTCGTATAACAGCAGGAACCCGAGTGGGATTTTCCAGGTGATCGTGTAATCGCCTGGAGGGATCAGATCCAGGTACTGTTCTCCCTCTCCATTTCTGATGTAACCGCCGGACCCTGCGAGAGTCCAGGGTACGGCCAGGGAGTTGTAGTCGTTCGGCCAGAAGCTGTAATGGAGGATGAGCTTGCCACAGGCCAGCGGTTGGGGCGTGTAGGAATTCCTGAAGGTGATGGTGTCGCCTGCGGCCAGGATCGTTGTGCCGGTATCCGCCCCGGAACAGGACCAGCAGGGCTCCTGCTCCCAGCAGATGGTGTAGCGGCCGGGGGCCATGTCGGTCAGGGATTCGGAGCCATACCCCAGGTGGATATAGAAATTGGGTCCGATCAACGACCACTCGGCCTGTAACGAATCCGGTTCCGAAGTGATGACGATGTGTCCGGTTTCCGTCGGTTCAGGGAGGGGGGGGATACCGGGATCGTTCCGGCAGGCGGCGAAGGCCGATATGAGCAGGATCAAGCTGAAAAAGCCGGGTTTTCTCGAATGCGGACCGGGGACAGGTGACGTTTCCAACATTGAACGCCCATCGTTTTCCATGCCCCTGTCATCATCGTGGTGTTATGAGTCAGGCTACGGCAATGAGATGTGGAAGTCAATGTGGACCGCGCGACTCCGGCTCAGGGGAGGGCGCTGGATTTTGACCCGGCCTCGGGTTATGATCCGTGGCGGCGGCAACGAAAGGGATGTTCTCCATGGCCTCCAAGCGAGGATCCGACCGGAAAAAACCCTCGGCCCTGCATGTGCGCAAGGGTGTCGTGGGTGGCCATGACGGTCTGCCGGGCGGCCGGACGCGTTCCGGCGACCGCAACGGCGGCGCACGCCGTCTGCTGAGCGTCCGGGAGTACATCGACGGCGTCAGGGCCGGCGACCGGGTGATCCTCGGTCGGGCCATCACCCTCATCGAATCCAACGCTCCGGCCCACCAGGAACTGGCCCAGGAAGTGCTGACGGCCCTGCTGCCCCACCGTGTCCAGGCCGTGCGCGTGGGCATCACCGGGGTGCCGGGAGCAGGCAAGAGCACGCTCATCGAAGCTCTCGGCGTACACCTGACCGCCGCTGGCCACAAGGTCGCGGTCACGGCCGTAGACCCCAGCAGCAGTCTGAGCGGAGGCAGCATCCTGGGGGACAAGACGCGCATGGAGAAGCTGGCCGCCGATCCCGACGCCTTCATCCGGCCCTCGCCCTCGGGAGGTACCCTGGGCGGAGTGGCCCGCAAGACCCGCGAGGCCATCGTGCTGTTCGAGGCCGCCGGTTACGACGTGGTGCTGGTCGAGACCGTGGGCGTGGGCCAGAGCGAGATCCTGGTGCGTTCCATGGTGGATTTCTTCATGCTGGTGCTCATCGCCGGGGCGGGCGACGAGCTGCAGGGCATCAAGAAGGGCGTGGTGGAGATCGCCGACGCCATCGTCATCAACAAGGCCGACGGCAAGGGGCGCGCCGCGGCCGAGGCGGCCCGCGCCGAGTTCGAGCGCGTGCTGCACTACCTGCGCCCGGCCACGCCGGGCTGGCGGACCCGCGCCGTGCTCTGCTCCGCCCTTAGGGGCGAGGGTGTCGCCGAGCTGTGGGGCATGATCACGGAGTTCATGGCCGCAGCCCGCAAGTCCGGTGTCCTGGAGGAGCGCCGCGCCGACCAGGAACGGACCTGGTTGCGCGACCTTGTGCGGGAGGGGCTGGAGACCATGTTCCGGGCCCAGCCCGGCGTGGCGGCGAAGCTGGCGGAACTGGAACAGGACGTGGCCGCAGGACGGATGCCCGCCACTGCGGCCGCGCGCAGACTTCTGGATGAGTTCTCGGCCGGCGACTAGGTCCGCTCAGCGGTACAGGCTCTTGATGGCCCCCCACGCGCCCTGCTCGGCATCCACGCTCAGGGTTCCGCACACGATGTCCCCGAAGATGATGGACTTGCCGCCGCCGGTCTTGGCCGGGAAGGTGAACATGTCCTCCCACCCGCTGCCGCGTTCGACGTACTCCGTGCAGGCCTGGGGCTGGTCGTCGATGACCAGGAAACCGGGTGCATCGCCGGTGTATTTCAGGGCGAGGAAGTAGTGTTCGTTGAAGACCTGGAGGGGGCAGCCGTCCACCGGAGCCGTGATCCGGATTTGGCCCTGGTCGGTCACGGTGATCTGAAGGGACGGTCCGTTGCAGATCACCGGTCCGGGCAGGAAGCAATCGGTGGCGGCCTCGTAGTCGGCGGCCAGCAGCATCGCTTCGACCTGGAAGGTCGCCGGCACCTGGGTATTGTCGAAGTACAGCAGCTGGGAAACCGCCAGGGGCGTGAAGCCACCCTCGGTGCAGCCGCACTGGTCGGGCGGGTAGACGTGATAGGCGTAGGTCTCGTGGCCCTGGAAGATGTCCTCGGCCGGAGGGCCGGCCGGGTTGTTCAGGTTGCCGATGGTGCAGTCGCTCTGGGCCATGGCCGGTCCGGATCCGAATCCCAGAGCCAGAATGACGCAGAGGGCCGGTAGGCAAAGACGTGGGCGAAGTGTCATGGCTCAATTCTCCCTCTGAAAAGACAAGTAGCAGTGACAGAATGGACACATCTTTTGAGGATCGTATCTCAAATCCGGAAAAAATTCAACCGTGATGCAATTCAGGGAGTCATTTCTTCCAGGAGGTGTTTGGCCCGGGGGCCGTACACCGGACTGTCCGCCAGGGCTTTGAGCAGCAGACCCGCCGAATCCGGCCGGTCGGTCAGGAGACAGGCCTGTGCCAGGTACCAGCGGGCGTTTTCGCTGATGGGCGGCAGGGGATCACCGGCGGCGGCTTGCAGGGGAGCCTTGGCGGCTAAGGTCCGGCCATCCAGCAGCAGGCTGACTCCGGCGTACAGGCGGGCCTGATCGGGTGAGGTCGCCGGCATGGCTAGGCCGTCGCCGTCGGCATCCTCCAGATCGTCTGCGGCCTTCAGCAGGATCTCGGCGGCCGGTCCGTATTCCCCTCGGGTGTAGCGGGCCATGCCTGCGGTGAACAGGCGGCTCCCCTGGTCATCACCCGCGCGCACGTTCACGCGGGTGTAGGGCAGGGGTTCCAGGGTGGCCAGGTTCGTCCAGCGCGGCGCGGCCGGAAGCAGGAGCAGGAGAGCCAGCGCTGCTGCGGCGGCCACCGGGGCCAGGACCCGGGGTTGACTGAGGCTTTCCAGGATACCGAGCAGCCGGTCGGTCCATGTGCGGCGGGTCGAGGCGGCGGCGGCGAAGCTGCCGGGATCGGCGGTCAGGGCGGCGGCTACCGGAGCCAGGCTGTAGAGCTCGTCCAGGCAGTCGTCGCAACCGTCCAGGTGATCCTCGAACCGCCTGCGGTCGGCGTCATCCAGCAGACCCATCTCGTAGGCGGCCAGCAGGTCGCAGGTCCGCAGGTCGGTGGTGTTGCGTTCAGACATGGCTCGGCACTCCTTGCCTCTGGTCCCAGATGGCGCGCAGGTGGGCTCGACAGCGGTGCAGGGCGGTGTAGAAGCCGTTGCGCGTCAACGTCGGGATCTCCTGTTGCACGGCCTGCAGGGTGCGGGTGGAAACATCCTGGGTCGAGCCGCCGCGCTGGAGGCTGGCCAGCAGGTGGAAGAAGATCCGCCCGCAGCGGGGAAACCGCCTGGCCAGCTCGGCGATGGCCTCCCGGATCCCCAGATCTCCCTCTCCGGCCATGACTTCCTCCAGGGGATCATCCTTGCCGGCGGCGTCGCGGGGCAACTCGCTGACGAAATCCATGTGCTGCCTTTCCCGCTGCCTGGCCTGGTAGTAGTTGCCGATCACGTTGCGCAGGACCGTCAACGACCAGACCAGAATTCCCACTCCCTGTTTGCGCTCCCGATAACGGTGGCATACGATCTTCAGGGCATCCTGCACCACATCCTCGGTGTGGTCGGTCTGCACCCTTCGTTTGGCCAGTTGCAGGAATCTTACACGCAGGGCGGAGAAGAGGTCGGCCTCGGCCCGGCCGTCTCCGGCCAGGGCCCGGTCGCAGAGTTCGTCGAGTGAGAGGGCGTCGGTGCTCACGGCGGCCTTTCGGTCGGCGGTTACGGGGGATGATCGATCATGTTCCAGATCAGGCACCTTGGCAAGATCCTATTGATCGTGGCCCTCGGTGCAGCTGTGTCCGCTGCCGCTTTCGCGCAGCCGGGGCCCGAGGATCCCTGGCGGCTGCTGGTTCGTCAGCAGTACAGGCAGGCCGGGAAGCAGGCGGATCTGCTGGGTGGGCCGCTGGGCCGCTGGTTCGGCGCCGTGGCCGATGCCCGCTTGCAGGCCGCCGGGTCGACGGCGCCTGATGACGGAATCTCCCGGGTGGCCCTCATGCTGACCGACGGCGATTTCGGGTCGGCCGTCGCCCCGCTGGATTCCCTGGTCCTGGCCTGGGCGGGAAAGGATACGGTGGCGGAGAACTTCTTTCGGCTGCAGCAGGGAAGGGTGGCCATCGAGACGGGCCGTATCGCCGCCGCCGATTCCATCCTGACCGTGGGTCTGGCCGGGGCCCGGGCCCTGGATCTTCCCTTGCAGGAGTTCTTCGCCCTGTACCAACGGGGCCGGGCGCGGCTGCGCCTGCGCCAGATCGATCCGCCGCGGCAGGATCTGGAGGCGGCCCTGGAGATCGCCGTGGCCGAGGACCTGCCCCGGTGGGCGGGTGACGCGGCCCTGGCGCGCTCGGTGGTTGACCGGTTGCAGATGGATCTGGACGGAGCGCGCCGGTGGCGGCAGAAGGCCCTGGAGCAGTATCGCCGGGCGGATTACCCCGTGGGCCAGGCCCGTGCCCTCCACTACCTGGGGGTCATCGACCTGATGGAAGGCAAGCTGGCCCGGGCCGTCGCCGGTTTCAGCGAGGCCCTCGACCTGGCGCGTCGGGCGGGGGATCAGAAGGTCGAGGGTGCCGTGCTGGGAGAGATGGCCGGGGCCAACTACCTGCTCGGCGATTTCGACGCCGCCCTGGACCAGTATGACGAGGCCATGCGCCTGGTGGACAACCCCTGGCGCAAGGGCATGATGATGACCAACATCGGTTCCATCCATGAGTACCGCCGGGAGTATGGACGGGCCCGGGAGATCCTGCCCCGGGCCCTGGAACTCATACGCCAGGCCGGCGACAGGCGCAATGAGGCCCAGGTTCTCATGTCCCTGGGCGAGGTTCTGTGCGAGCTGAAGGAGTTCGACCAGGGGCTGGCCTATCTGGACCAGGCCCTGGATATCGCCCGAGAGTACGAGATTCCCCTGACCGAGGCCTGGATCCTGAAGGTCAAGGGGCACGGTCTGCTGGACAAGGGCGACCTGGAGGGGGCCGCTGCGGCCCTGGCGCAGGCGACGACCATCGCCCGTCGCATCGGCTACTTCGAGATCCTGGAGTGGTCCCTGCTGGGACAGGCCATGGTGGCCCGGCGCCAGGGAGACCTGGAAGCGGCCCTGCAGCACCTGGAAGAGGCCCTGGCGGAGGTGGCCGAGGTGCGTCGGCGCAGCGGCGAATCCAGCTCCGTGGCCGGGGGGGTGACGAGCCAGGCGGTCCCCATCTACGCCGAGACCATCGACGTCATGTACGCCCTGCACCGGCGGCACCAGGACCGGGGTCTGGACCGTCGGGCCTTCGCCGTGAACCAGGACGCCAAGGCCCGCGTCCTGCTGAACCTGCTGACGGAGGCCGAGTACGACCTGAACCTCAGTGCCGTGCCGGGGTATCGCCGGCGGGAGAGCGACCTGCTGCGCGACCTCGCCGCCCTGGACCAGAGGGAAAAGACGGCCCGTGACCAGGGCGCTCCGGCCGACACCCTGGGGGCGATCAAGGCGCGGCGTGCCGCGGCGGAGGACAAGCTGTCGGCCCTGGAGGCGTCGCTGCGCGAGAAGGATCCCCGCTATGCGGAGGTGCTGTATCCCCGGCCTGTCGGCCTCGAGGATCTCCAGCAGAAAGTGCTGCGTCCGGGCGAGCTCTTCCTGGACTACGCCCTGGGGGATAGCGCCTCCTACCTGTGGGCGGTGACCCGGGATGAGTCGCGCTTCGTTCGGCTGCCGGATCGCGGGGAGCTGTCGAGGCTGGTGCGGACCATCCTGCCCCTGCTGGCGGACTACAACCTGACAGCGGGAGCCCCGGCGTATTTTCTCGGACCCGCCTACGCCCTGTACCGATCCCTGCTGGAGCCGGTGGCGGACATGGTGGACGAGGCCGAGCGCCTGATCATCTCGCCGGCCGGGATCCTGTACTACGTGCCATTCGGCGCCTTGCCTCGATCGGACGATCCGGCGGATGATTGGGGATCGGTTCCCTTTCTGATCCGGGACAAGGTCGTCTGGGAAACGCCGTCGGCCAGTGTGCTGGAACGGGTGCGGTCCCGGCCGCCGGTGCCGGCTGATGCGGGCTGGCTGCTGGTGGGCGACCCGGTGCTGACCGATGCCGTCGATGCCGATGTCTTCGCCCACGCGGCCGGGGCGGTCGAGCTGGCGCCGTTGCCGCTGGCGGGGCGGGAGTTGGCGGATCTGTCCCGCTTGGCCCCGGCTGCCGGGACCGTACTGCTGACCGGCCCGCGAGCCACCATCGGGGCGTTGACCGCCGCAGGAGAGAAGGGTCCCTACGCCCAGGTCCACCTGGCGACCCACGGCTTGTTCAACCCCAACCACCCCCGCTACTCGGGACTGGTGCTGAGCCCCGACGAGCACGGTGCGGGCTTCCTGAGCGCCGGCGAGGTTTTCGGTCTGCACCTGGATTGCGGGCAGGTCGTGCTGGCGGCGTGCGCCTCGGGCCTGGGACGCCAGGTCAGCGGCGAGGGCGTGGTGGGCCTGGTGCGCAGCTTCCTGTTCGCCGGTGCGCGCAGCGTGGTGGCGACCTTGTGGAACGTTTCCGGAGAAGCCACCGAGCGGTTGATGAGCAGTTATTACGGACAGCTGGCGGAGAAAGAGGGCGGAGATCGCGCCGGGGCCCTGTGCGCCGCCAAGCGTGCCATGATCGACGGAACCTCCGGTCCCCTGACCGCGGGTCTGGACACGGCCTTCCCTGGGTTCTGGGCCGGGTTCATCCTCAGCGGCGAGGGTGCGGCCGACGATTGATCCGGAGGAGGTTCCCGCAGTGGTGTCGCCGCCCTGCAGCTGTTAAATTGTCTCGCATACGTACCGACGACCCGGGGCCATCCGACAGCAAGGATCAATGTGATGAACGAATCCGCCTCCCGACCTGTTCCCCTGGAACTGCACGATACCCTGCGGGGCGCCAAGTGCACCCTGGAAACCATCGTTCCGGGCCGGGTGGGCATCTACTGCTGCGGACCCACGGTGTACGACCTGACCCACGTGGGCAACGCCCGGGCAGCCCTGGTGCCCGACGTGATGGTGCGCTTCCTGCGCCACGAGGGCTATGACGTCAAGTACGTGCGGAACATCACCGACATCGACGACAAGATCATCGCCCGCAGCGCCGAGGAGGGCATGCCGGCGGTGGATCTGGCGGCACGCTACGCCGACGAGTACCACCGGGACATGAGCGACCTGAACATCCTGCCGCCCGACGTCGAACCCCGCGTGCAGGACCACATCCCCCAGATCATCGACCTGGTGCGGACCCTGGTGGACAAGGGCCTGGCCTACGAGGTGGACGGGGATGTGTACTACCGCGTGGCCGCCTTCAAGGGCTACGGCAAGCTGAGCAAGCGCCATCTGGAGGAGATGCTCGAGGGCGCGGGCAGCCGCATCGACGTGGACCAGCGCAAGGAGTCGCCCCTGGACTTCGCCCTGTGGAAGGCCGCCAAGCCCGGCGAGCCGTCCTGGGACAGCCCCTGGGGACCGGGCCGCCCCGGCTGGCACATCGAGTGCTCGGCCATGAGCTCGACCCATCTGGGCGTCAGCTTCGACATCCACGGCGGCGGCCGCGACCTTGTCTTCCCCCACCACGAGAACGAGATCGCCCAGAGCCAGGGTGCCTACGGCGAGGACACCTTCGCCCGCTACTGGGTGCACAACGGCTTCATCAACTTCGCCGGCGAGAAGATGTCCAAGAGCCTGGGAAACTTCTTCACCACCCGCGAGATCACAGCGCTTTATCCGCCCGAATCCCTGCGCTACTTCCTGCTGACGGTGCACTACCGCAGCGGACTCAACTTCGAGGTCGAGGTGCCGTGTCCCGCCTGCGGTGCCCTGCTGGGCAAGAGCGAGCAGGAAACCGGCGTCTGCGAGAGCTGCGGCCATCGGTCCGAAACCGCCGAGCTGCGGCGTCGGGTGCGATTTCCCGGCCTGGAGGAGGCCGACGACCGCCTGGCCTACATCTACGGCACCCTGCGCCAGGCGCACGCCTTCCTGGCTGCGGCCAAGAAGCCGGCCGGCGCCGAGGCCGTCACCGATCACATCGACGGCATGCTGGACGCCTTCCTGTCCCACATGCGCAACGACTTCAACACCGGCGGCGCCTTGGGCGCCTTGAGCAAGCCCCTGGCCGAGGCCAACGGCCTGCTGGCCTCCGGCAAGGGTGTGAGCAAGGCCGTGCGGTACCTGAGCCTCGAACGTTTCGTGCACGACATGCAGGAGGTCGCCGACATCCTCGGCTGCTTCGGTCAGGATCCTGTGGTCTGGTTGCAGCAGCGCCGGGACATGAAGGCCGCCCGGCTGGGCCTGGACGTACCTGCGGTGGAGGAGCTGGTGCGCAGGCGCAGGGAAGCCCGTGAGGCCAAGGATTGGGCTGCCGCCGACGGCATCCGCGACGAACTGGCCGCCTTGGGAGTGGCCGTCCAGGACGGGCCCGAGGAATCGGTCTGGGATTTCTTGTAAGATTTTTCCGCCTCCCCAAACAGCATTGGCGT
>CAYPVD010000081.1:0-11997 GCA_964414055.1 uncultured Fibrobacteraceae bacterium | reverse complement strand
GGTGGCGTCGAAGGTGTAGGGAGTCGTGATCACCTCGTCCCCCGGTCTGACCCCGGCCACGGAGAGGGCCAGGAACAGGGCCGACGAACCGGAGGCCACTCCCACCGCTGCCGACACCTGGCAGTCGGCGGCAAGCTCCTCTTCCAGTTTCCGGACTTCCTCGCCCAGGATGTACTGGCCCGACATCAGGAAACGCTCGAACCCCGCCAGGATCTCGTCCTTGCAGGGCAACATGGGCGTGATCAGATCATATCGCCCGATATGTTTCGCACTGGGGTCGCTCATGACTTCCTTTCAAGCAAACGCGGTCCACCCCCCATGGGGGATGGACCGTTCAGGACAGCTCGGATGTATGTTCGGCGCGACCGAAGCAGTCATACTTGAATCCGAAACGCTCCAGGTAGGGACGATCATACACGTTCCGGCAATCCAGAAAAGCATTTCCTGTCATGGATTCGCGGAGCTGGTTGAAATCGAGCTGGCGGTACTGGTTCCACTCGGTGACCAGCATGGTGATGTCGGCCCCGCTGCAGGCTTCGTAGGGGGAATCCGTGTACACGAGATCGGGATGGAAGAGCTTGAAGTTCTCCATGGCGGCCGGGTCGTGGACACGGATGGTGCAGCCCTTGGCCTTGAGACCCTCGACCAGGGGCAGGGTGGGGCTGGAACGGATATCGTCGGTGTTGGGCTTGAAGGCCAGTCCCAGCAGGGCGACGGTCTTGCCCGACAGGTCGCCGGCCATGCGTTCGGCCTTGTCCAGGGCACGCCGGGGCAGTTCCGCGTTCACGGCGATGGCCGCGCGCACGATGGTCATGTCCCGGCCCCAGCTGTCGGCGATGTGGACGATGGCGTTGGTGTCCTTGGGCAGGCAGCTGCCTCCGAAACCGAGACCCGCGTGCAGGAACTTGGGCCCGATACGCTTGTCCAGGCCCATGGCCTTGGCCACGTGGGAAATGTCGGCACCCACGGTCTCGGCCAGGGTGGCCATCTCGTTGATGAAGGAGATCTTCACGGCCAGGAAGCTGTTGGAGGCGTACTTGATGAGCTCGGCGGTCTCGATGCCCGTCTTGACAAGGGGGGTGTCCAGCAGGTACAGGGGCCGGTAGAGTTCGCTCAGCAGCTTCTCGGCATGTTCGCTTTCCACACCGACGACCACCCGGTCCGGACGCATGAAGTCCTCGATGCTGGAACCCTCCCGCAGGAACTCCGGGTTGCTGGCCATGTCGAAGGTGACGTCGTGCTTCAGGTGCGACTGGATGACCTTGCGCAATTCGCGGTTGGTCCCCACGGGTACCGTGCTCTTGGTGACGATGACCTTGTGGGAATCCAGGAGCTCGCCGATCTCCTCGCCCACCTTCATGACGTACTGGAGGTCGGCTTCACCGGTCCCGGACATGGGGGTCTGGACGGCGATGAAGATGACGTCCGCGTCGCGCATGCCCTCGGCCAGGGAGGTGGTGAAGAACAGGCGGTCCTCGGCCACGTTCTTCAGGACGAGGCGATCCAGGCCCGGTTCGTAGAACGGAATGCCGCCCTTGCGCAGGCTCTCGATACGGTCCTTGTTGATGTCCACGCAGGTGACCTTGTGGCCGAAGTCGGCCATGCATGCCCCCGATACCAGGCCCACGTAGCCTGTCCCCACCATGCAGATGCGAATCATGTCGTTTCCTTTCGGGCTTCAGCAAGTAATGCGGCCAGGGTGTGGGAGATCTCCCATTCCGGTTCCCACCCCGTACAGGTGCGCAGTTTCGAGTTGTCTCCGACCAGCACCGGAATGTCCGCGGGACGGGACCGGTCCGGATCCGGCTCGATGGTCACCGGTACCCTGGCTTCGGTCAGCAGCATGTCCAGACCCTGCCGGATGCTCAGGGGTTTTCCTGAGCACACATGATACACCTGGCCGCTGATTCCGTCCTCGATCAAGGCCAGATAGGCCCTCACCACGTCGCGGACGTCCAGGAAGTCCCTGATCGCGTCCAGATTCCCCACCCGGATGACCCGGGGACCGCGGCCGGTCTCGGCGGCGGCGATCTGGCGAGCGAAGCTGGGAAAGACGAAGCGCTCGTCCTGCCCCGGCCCAGTATGACTGAAGGACCGTGTCAGGACCACACGCAGATCGTAGGACCGGACATACTGGCGGCAGAGCAAGGATTGGGCCGCTTTGCTGACGCCGTAGGGCGAGATGGGATTCAACGGGGCGTCTTCCCGCAGGGGCGGTGCATCCGGCGGCTGGGGCCCATACTCCTCGGCCGAACCGATGACCAGCACGGCGGGGCGCAGGTCCTTTGGCAACTGTCGCACGGCTTCCAGCAGGTTCAAGGTGCCCAGGAGGTTGGTCCGCAGGGTCGCGGCGGGTTCCCGGAAGGAGACGGCGGCCGAACTCTGGGCCGCCAGGTGGTACACCACAGCCGGTTGCAGACGCGCCAGGAGCCCGGCCAGGGTCGACCCGTCTTCCAGGTCCAGATCCATGTAGGCCAGGGTTCCTGCGGGACCGCTGTAGCGATACGCACCGGCCAGCTCGGGATCGGGACCGGACAGGACGAGTTCGCCCGCGGTAGCGGGCAGGGGAACGCCGTCGGGCTGTTTGCCGAGGCCGTACACCGGTGAACCGGCCTGCAACAGGGCGGTCGTCAGGTGCCGACCCACGAAACCCAAGGCGCCGGTGACGAACGCCCCGGACAGGGTCTGGCCGTGTGGTCGCGGGGACACCCCGGTCATCCGTTCATCAGCCGCAGCCACTCTTTGTACAGGCAGCGGTCCATGATCACGTCGATGCCCGCGTCAAGGGCCTTGGCGGCGGCCTCGGGATGCTCCACACCCTCCTGCATCCAGATCACCTTGGCCCCGGCGGCGATGGCGTCATCGACGACGGGGGGCACGGTCTCGCTGCGGCGGAAGATGTCGACCACGTCGATGGGAGGGGGCACGTCCCTGACCGAGGGGAACAAGGGAGCCTCCAGCACCGGTTCGGTGAGTACGGGGTTGACGCCCAGGACTTCCAGGCCGCGGCCCAGCAGGAAACGGGCGATGCCGTGGCTGGCACGATCCTCCTTGGGCGAGATGCCCACCACGGCGATCCGCCGCATGGAGGAAAAAATTTCCTTTATCCGCTCGTCAGGCGGGTTGAGAACACCCTTTTGGTCGCTCATGGTCCCTCTTTCGGTGTGGGGGTCATACGGCCGCGCAAAGATAACAGGAAGGGAAAATATAGCACCCCGGTCCGGGGGTCAACCCGCCTGAGCATCGATTCCGTGCTGGTTTTCCCCGGGCGGGAGCGATTTTTGCTTTCTCCCGGAAGCGCCGTGCTATAAAATAAATGAATGACCATTCATTTATGAGTGGCCACGGGCCACGGCGAGGCGGGAACCCCGCCGCCGTGGGCTCGGGCCGACCCTGAAGGAGAAGCCGTGAATCCCTTGTTGATGTCCCTGCTGCTGTACCTTTTCCTGGCCATGTTCGTCGGGACCATGGCGGGCCGGTACTGGATCCTGCGCGCGGGCGAGCCGGACCGTCGCCTGGACCATATCGGCCGCCGCGTCAAGAACCTGCTGTCCATCGGCTTCGGACAGAAACGGCTGCTCTACGAAAAGGCTGCCGGTCGCATGCACGTGGCCATCTTCACCGGTTTCCTGGTGGCGGCCGTCCGGACGACGACCCTGATCGGGCGCGGGTTCGACCCCGAGTTCCATTTGCCGTTTCTGGTGGGTCCGGTGGGCATCCTCTACACCTTCCTGAAGGACACGTTCGCGGTCATCGTCGTCCTGGCCATTCTGTACGCGCTTTACCGCCGCCTGGTTCTCAAACCCGCACGGCTGCATCTGAGCGGAGAGGCGGTGCTGATCCTGGTCTGGATCGGTGTCCTGATGATCAGCGACCTGGTGGGCGATGCGGCCCTGTTCCACTTGCGTCCGGACTATCCGGATCGCACGGGGGCCTGGGTGGCGAACCTGATGACGGGCCTGTTCGACGGCCAGGATGAGGGACGTGTCCAGGCCTGGTTCAATGTCATGTACTGGGGACACGTCACCCTGGTGCTGGCGTTCCTGAACGTCCTGCCCTACGGCAAGCACTTCCATGTGCTGACGGCCCTGCCGTCGGTGTTCCTGGGCCGCCTGACTCCCAGCGCCGCCCTGGAGAAGATGGATTTCGAGGGACGCGAGGTGTTCGGCGTGGGCAAGCTCGAGGATTTCAGCTGGCGGCGTTTCCTGGACATGTACTCGTGCACCGAGTGCGGGCGCTGCAACGAGATGTGCCCCGCCGACCTGACGGGCAAGCCGTTGAGCCCGCGGGAAATCATCACCCATGAACGCGATCAGGTCTACGCCCTGGCCGGCCACCTGGCCGAGGTGGGCAAGCTCAAGGCCGCCGGGCGCACGGCCGAGGCGGCGGCCCTGGCCGCCGCCTACGAGCGGCCCGCCCTGATCGGCCAGGTCAACAGCGAGGACGCCCTGTGGGCCTGCACGACCTGTGGCTGGTGCGTGAGTACCTGCCCGGTGGTGATCGACCACATCCCCAACATCATCGACCAGCGCCGCTACCTGACCATGATGGAGGCCAAGGTGCCTGCGGCGCTGCAGAACGCCCTGAAGGGGCTGGAGAACAACAGCAACCCCTGGAACGTCGGCGCCGCCGCCCGCGAGGACTGGATCGGGGACCTGGAAGTGCCCCTGATGCGCGAGAAGGGGCACGCCGAGTACCTGCTGTTCGTCGGCTGCGCCGGCAGCTTCGACAGCCGCAACCAGGACGTGATGCGCGCCCTGTGCACCCTGCTCAACAGCGCGGGCGTGGATTACGCGGTGCTGGGGACCGAGGAGGGTTGCTGCGGGGATCCCGCCCGCCGCGTGGGCCATGAGTACCTGTTCCAGATGCAGGCGCCGGCCAACATCCAGGTTTTTCAGAAGTACGACGTCAAGAAGGTGGTCACCGCCTGTCCCCACTGCTTCAACACCATTGTCAACGAGTACCCCGATTTCGGTCTGCAGGACGTGGAAGTGATCCATCACAGCCAACTGCTGGCCGACCTGGTGGCCCAGGGGAAGCTGAAGGTCAAGCCCGGCGCCGCCACCACCGTGACCTATCACGATTCATGCTACCTGGGGCGGCACAACGGGATCTACGAGGCGCCGCGCCGGGTGCTCGGAGCCGTCGAGGGGATCAAGCAGGTCGAGATGACCCGCAACCACCGCGAGGGCTTCTGCTGCGGGGCCGGCGGCGGCCGCATGTTCATGGAGGAGGATCTGGGCACGCGCATCAACCACAGCCGCATCGCCGAGGCCGCCGAGACGGGGGCGTCGGAGGTCTGCACGGCCTGTCCGTTCTGCCTGACCATGCTGGGCGACGCCATCAACGAGACCGAGCGCGAGGAACAGCTGCGGGCCCGTGACATCGCCGAGGTGCTGCTGGAGAATCTGGACCGCAGGCCGTCTACTGCTTGATGGTCGACGTGCTTTGGGAGCCTTGGCCCAGTCCCGTACCGGGGCCGTAACCGACACCCGATTCGGGGGTCTGGCTAAGGCCCCAGACGGCATCCTCGAACAGGGGATCCTTGCCGTACATGCGATACAATGCCATGTCATAGACGATCTTAGGCCTGTTCTCGATCACCAGCGAGTTGTGACGGGCGTCCAGCCACCAGCCGAAGAATCCGTGTACGTTGTCCGTCTGGGGATCGAAGGCCGGCGGGTTGGTGCTGGTCCGGAAATCCCTGGTCTCCTTGAGCAGCCTGCCGGGGTTTTCACCGGTGAACCTGCTGCCGATGACGTCGCGGACGAGATGGTCGGCCCGTGCGATCTCGCCCAACTGGTGGTCCGTGTACAGGAGCATGATCTGCTCGGCGGGACTCAGATCCCGGCCCCAGTGGGGGGCCAGCAGGGCCTGGGCCTCGGGGAACCGCCTGCGGTCGATCAGGGCCAGCGCCAGCACCCCCCTGGTCACGGGTTCCTCATGGCGCAGGTACCGGTCCAGCAGGACCTCGATCCGCCGGTCCGCCTCCCGGTCGTCCATGCGCAGGGAATCGGGTACGACGAACATGGCGTCGCTCTCGCGCTGCAGGTCCGCGGTGATGCTGTCGGGGTTTGCTGCCACACCCAGGGGTACGCCCCGGGCGAATTCGACCACGGTCGCGGAATCGACTCCGGCCTGTTTGGCCGCGTCCAGAACCAGATCCCGCAGGTGCTGCACTTCCCTGTTGTCCGGGGCCACGGCCAGGGCGCGCTGCAGGTCGGCGGCGGCCGGGCCCAGCCGGCCATCCTGCAGACGGAACAGCCCCCGGTTGTAGAGCCCCGCCACGTTCCAGGGAGCCAGGGCGACGGCCCTGTCCATGGCCTTTTCCGCCCTCCCCTTCCGGCCCTGTCGGGCATAGGCTATCGCGAGCGAACGCCAGCAGATGGCGCTGGTGCTGTCTGCTTCCAGGGCGTGCAGGAAATTGTCCTGCGCCTGGAGGTAGTCCCCTGATTGCAGGTCGATCATGCCCAGGAGCAGGGAGGTCGTTGCATCGGGACGGCCGGAGGACCGGAAGGCCTCGTCGGCGGCGGACAGCTCGATGCGGGCGGGTTGGAAATCGTCGTTGGCGTAGTAGACGCGGCCGCGCAGGGCCCGGCACACGGCGGGCCTGATGGCCAGTTTCTCGAGGTAGTCGAGCATCTGCAACGCCCTGCCGGATGCCTCGGTGCGGCAGGGCCCCGCGGGAGCCTGGGCCATCATGTTGATCTGCAGACCGACATAGGAAAAGGGTGACCCCCCGATGTAGAAGCGGGGCCCGAAACTCGTGAACACCGGCAGCCGGGGATCGGGGACGTCCTGGACCTGGGATGTGATGTTGGCGGCCATGACCGGGTAGAAATTCCTGTAGGGCCGGGTGACGAATCCCACCGCATAGTAGAGGGGGGCCTTGGGGTCGTCCATCAGCTCGGCCAGCAGGGCGGCGTCCCGCCAGTAGCGGGCGCTGTGGGGGATCCGGGCCCGGTAGGCGTACAAATCCAGGTCGCCCAGCTTGTGGTAGGCCATCTCGGTCTCGCCGATTTGGAGCAGAGCCATGGCGCGGATCCAATTGTTGGCGTAGGCGGATTTCTGGGCCATCAGCCCCCGGTAGATGAAATCGTACCGTGGATATTCCATGGGTTGCATGCGCACGGCGAGGTCCATGGCCTCGGTGCAGCGGCCCGCGCCGGCCAGCAGCAGCCCCTTGACCAGCATCAGGTCCGGATCTCCCGGCCAGCGTTCCAAACCCTGTTCCACCAGGTCCAGTCCCGCCGGCCAACATGCCAGGTCCCGCAACACCCAGGCCTGCTCCCGGTAGATCTGCAGCAGGATGGTGTCATCAGGAGGATCGGGGGCCTGCAGGGCCGCGGTCCGGGCGCGGGCCAGGTACTTCCCGGCGCTGTGCAGGTCGCCGGCCACGGCGCTCAGTTTGCCCATGGCGGCCCAGCCCTCGGCGAAGGCGGGGTCCAGGTCGGTGGCCCGCTTCAGGTCCAGGAGGCTGTTGCCCAGGCCGAATCCCAGCATGGAAGTGGATGGATGGGAATCCTCGAAGGACCGTTGGTCGACCTCGCTCTTGGCCAGGTTCTTCGCCTGACCCTCGAATTCGCGCCAGGAGGCGGCGATCTTCTCCGCCCGGGCCCTGTTCACGGAGCGCACGGAGTCGGGCCGGGAGGCATACTCGGCCAGGGTCCTGACGAAGGCCAGGGAATCGGGGATCGCCGCCTGTTCGAGGGTAGGGGAGGCCGTGAACGTGTCGTGACCACCTGGGCCACCCGCACAACCGACCAGCAACAGGACCAGCGCAAGGGCCGGAACCATCCACGTCTTGACCATGATCGACCCCCACCGGCAAACTGCATGGATGATTGCTTGGGCGCTGGAAATATCTCTGCTCAATAGTTACGGAATGAGAGTATGGATTCACGGAAGACGGGTCAATAGGTGGCGGCTTGCCAAAAAAGACCATTCCTGTTATGAATTTTCACCCTTGCCGCGATGTTCAGGGAAGGCCATCCTGGCGGCGAACCATCTCTTGTTTCCTGTTGTCCATTTTGCGGAGGAAGTCATGACCGATTATCAGCCCGTCCGCGCCACCGATCGTCTGGACCGTATCTGGTGCCGGGGAACGGAGTTCCTCGGCAGCGAGCTGCCCATAATGTGCGGGGCCATGACCTGGGTCAGCGATCCCCGTCTGGTTGCCCGCATGAGCAACCTGGGGGCTTTCGGGGTGCTGGCCGCAGGCAACATGCCGCCGGAGATGTGGGCCGACTACATCGACGAGACGCGCACCCTGACCGACCGGCCGTTCGCGGGCAACTGCATCACCATCGCGCCCAACTACCGGGCCCACCTGGACATCCTGTGCGGGAAGAAGGTGGGGCACATCGTGTTCGCGGGGTCCATTCCCCGGGCCCAGGAGGTGCGGCAGGCCAAGGACAGCGGCGCCAAGGTGCTGTGCTTCGCCTCCACCAGGAGCATCGCCAAGCGCATGATCGATTACGGTGCCGACGCCCTGATCCTCGAGGGGAGCGAGGCCGGCGGGCATATCGGCCACGTGTCCACCATGGTGCTGCTGCAGGAGATCCTGTTCCATTTCGACGAGGTGCCCGTGTTCGTGGCCGGGGGCATCGCCACCGGGCGCATGATCGCCCACCTGTCCCTGATGGGGGCGGCCGGGGCGCAGATGGGCACCCGCTTCGTCATGGCCAGCGAGTGCAATGTCCACGACAGGTTCAAGGACGTGTTCCGGCGGGCGCGCTCCCGCGAGGCCATCGCCACGCCCCAGTACAGCGCGAAGCTGCCGGTGGTCTCGGTGCGGGCCCTGAACAACCATGCCATGAGCCACTTCGGCGATCTCCAGCTGGAGCTGCTTGAACAGCTGCGCGGGGGGGGCATCACCAAGCAGGAAGCCCAGTACAAGGTCGAGGAGTACTGGATCGGCTCCCTGCGCAAGGCCGCGGTGGATGGGGACATCGAACACGGGTCGCTGATGGCGGGCCAGTCGGTGGGGATGCTGGAGAAGGTGCAGCCCTTGCTCGAGATCCTCGAGGAGATCGTGGCCGAGGCCGACCAAGCCTTGGCGGATGTGGAGCGGTTGCTGAAATCCTGACCCCGCCGGCGGCCGTATCAGGCGCCGATCCTGGTCTTGGCGCCCGTGTCCTCCTGTTCGAGTTCCCGCAGGGCATGCCGGGCCTGCTCGCAGCCCGGGTCGATGGCCAGGGCGTGGCGCAGATGATCGCGGGCGGCCCGGGGTTGACCGGCGGCGGCGTACATCTTGCCGAGGTTCAACCAGGGCTCGGCCACACCCGGCAACAACCCGCAGGCCCGGTTGAGGGCCGTACGCGCCTGGTCGCCCCGGGCCGCCGTCAGGTGCCAGACTCCCAGCGTATTGTGATAATGGCCGTTGTCGGGGAACAGGTGCAGGGCTACCGACAGCAGCCTGCCGGCCACGTCGTGCTCGTTCCGGCGCAGGGCGATCTGGGCCCGCAGATGGCATGACTCGGCCAGCTGACGGTCATCGGCGCAGCCGCTGCCCGCCACACCCGCCAGCTGGGCATCGGCCTGGTTCAATTGTCCGCACTGGAACAACAGCCAGCCCGCGGTCAGACGCCGGTCGGGATGGAAGGGTTCGAGGATCAAGGCGCGGTCGATGGCACGCAGGGCCTCGTCGTAATCCCCGGCGTTGATGGCGCAATCGGCCAGCTCGGCCCAGGCCTGGGCGTTGCGGGGCTCCAGTTCGGTCTTGCGTTTGGCCAGTTCCAGATAGAAGGCCGATTTTTCGGGGTTTTCCCGGAGGGTCCCGAAATGATGCACGGGAATGTCGCTGTCGGCCACCGGCAGACCCGCTTGGGTCACGGATTCCTCCACGGTTTCATGCAGGATGCCCCGGAAACGGATGTCCTCCCTGGCGGGGAACAGCCGGATCTTCGCCGTGGGGGTGAACCCGGGCGCCGGAGGCCACGGGCCCGGCAGGGCGTGGGGGTCGTCATCGGGTACGGCCCGCCACCCTCGGCGGCTGTAGAGTCCCGGCAGGTAGTTGCGGGTGACCATGCGCAGGGCCGCAGGATCATCCCTGCCCTCGACCCAGTCGCGCAGTCGCCGCCAATCCTGCCCGGCCAGTTGCTCGTCCGCATCCAGGACCAGGATCCAGCGCCCCTGGACGTGATCCAGCACCTCGTTGCGGGCGGCGGCGAAATCGTCTCGCCAGGGGATTTCCAGCAGGGTCGCCCCCGCCTCGACAACGATTTCGGTGGTGTCGTCGCTGCTGCCGGTATCTGCGATGACCATCTCGTCCACCCAGGGTGCGGCGGATTCCAGCAAAGGGACCAGATTCTGACCAGCATCCTTGACGATCATGGCCAAAGTGAGCAGGCCGGTCGGTTGTTCGTTTGTGGCATGTGTCATGTAAGCTGTTTCTTTTCAACGACGTGAATGGGGTGTGATCCTTTTCCCCGGTTGCAGGTTTCGGTTCCGGGCTTCCATTTGCAGAATGCGTGCCTCATTCAGGTCGCCGGCGTTCCGTACAGGAAAAAACGCCCCGGCCAATAAGGTCGGGGCGTTTTCATCGCTGGCGACGTGCAATCACCCGCGCAGCTTGATCACTTCCTCGGTCAACGCGGGCACCACGTCGAACAGGTCGGCCACCACGCCGTAGTCGGCGGCCTTGAAGATGGGCGCGTTGGCATCCTTGTTGATGGCCACGATGCACTTGCTGCTGCTCATGCCCGCCAGGTGCTGGATGGCGCCGCTGATGCCGCAGGCGATGTAGAGGTTGGGACCCACGGTCTTGCCGGTCTGGCCCACCTGGTGCGAGTAGTCCACCCAGCCGGCGTCCACCACGGCGCGGCTGGCGCCGGCGGCGGCGCCCAGGGCGTCGGCCAGCTTCTCGATCAGCGCGTAGTTCTCCGGGCCCTTGATGCCGCGGCCGCCGGAGACCACGATCTCGGCCTCGGTCAGCTCGACCCGGCCGCCTGCTGAAGCCTCGATGTTCGTCACGGTGGCCTTGGCCTCGACGCCCGAGAGGTCGGGGCTGAAGGTCGCGGCGCTGCCCGTACCGGCGTTCTCCTCCAGCACGAAGGCGTTGGGCCTGATGCCGACCACGGCCATGTCGGTCACCGGTTCCACATCGATGTAGCACTTGCCGGCGTAGATGGGTCGACGGACTGTCCAGCCGTTCTCGTAGGTCAGACCCACCGAGTCGCTGATGCAGGCGCAGTCCAGCTTGGCCGCCACCTTGGGACCCAGGTCCTTGCCCATGGCGGTGGACCCGATCAGGAGCAGGTCCGGTTTCTCGCCGGTGCAGAACTGGGCCACCGCGGTACTCCACAGCTCGCTGTTGTAGATGTTGAAGGCGTCGCCCGTGGCGGTGAACACCTTGTCGGCGCCATACTTGGCCGCTTCGGCCGTGGCGTCCGCGCCCAGGCACAGGCCCCACACCTCGCCGCCTGCAGCGGCGGTGATGCGCTTGGCCTCGCTCAGCATCTGCCAGGCTACCTTCTTGAAGTTTCCGTCCCTTTGCTCGATGAATACGGCAATGTTCGGCATGACTTGCTCCGTTCTATGCTGACCGGCGACAGCCGGTGACGATGGCTCAGATGACCTTGGCTTCCTCGTTCAGCAGACGCGCGAGCTCGCGGGCCGCGGCGGCCGGATCGTCGGCCTCGACCAGCTTGCACTCGCCCCTGGCGGCGGGCGGGTAGTACATCTTGATCTTCGCCTTGGCGGCCGGGGCCTCCAGGCCCAGGTCGGCGCAGGTCAGCTTGTCTATGGGCTTCATGCCGGCCTTCATGATGTTGGGCAGGCTCGGCAGGCGGGGTTCGTTCAGGCCCTTCTGGCAGGTCAGCACGGCCGGCAGCGGGGCGGTGACGACCTCCTTGCCGCCCTCGATCTCGCGGTGGGCGGTCAGGGTGCCGTCGCCCAGGTCCAGCTGGGTGATGGTCGAGACGTGGGGCAGGCCCAACTTTTCGGCCACCATGATGCCCACCTGGCCGCTGTCGTCGTCTATGGCCTTGATGCCGA
>CAYPVD010000080.1:0-11998 GCA_964414055.1 uncultured Fibrobacteraceae bacterium | reverse complement strand
TCCCCATCATCCGCTTCGACGCGGCCATGACCCTGGCCAAGAAGCACTACCAGCGGCTGTGGTTCCCCGCCCCGGGCGACGCCGGCGCCATCCCCTCGCGCGCCGAGCACGGCATGACCCGCCAGGAGTTCGACCGCGCCTTCCCCGTGGAATTCTGGCGCGAGGTCGTGGACCGCGTGGCCGCCGAGGCGCCCGACACCCTGCTGCTGGCCGAGGCCTTCTGGCTCATGGAGGGCTACTTCGTCCGCACCCTGGGCATGCATCGGGTCTACAACTCGGCCTTCATGAACATGCTCAAGATGGAGGACAACCGGAAATACCGGCAGACCCTCAAGAACGTGCTCGAGTTCAGCCCCGGCATCCTGCAGCGCTTCGTCAACTTCATGAACAACCCCGACGAGCGCACGGCCGTCGAGCAGTTCGGGCGCGGCGACAAGTACTTCGGCTGCATGGTGCTGCTGGTGACCCTGCCCGGCCTGCCCATGATTGGCCACGGCCAGATCGAGGGCTTTACCGAGAAGTACGGCATGGAGTACCGCAAGGCCTACTGGGACGAGCAGATAGACCAGGACATGGTCGCCCGTCACGAGCGCGAGATCTTTCCCCTGATGCGGCGGCGACGGCTGTTCAGCGGCGCCGAGCACTTCGCCCTGTTCGACTTCGTCCACGACGACGGCTGGGTGGACGAGAACGTGTTCGCCTACGTGAACGGCACCGGAAACGAGCGGGCGCTGATCATCTACAACAACGCCTACGAGTCGACCTCGGGCCGCATCATGCTCTCCGCTGCCATCAACCGCGGTTCCGCGGATCATCCCGATCTGCGCCGGATCACCCTGGCCGAGGCCCTGGACCTGGACTGCTCCCCGGGCGCCTGGTACGGGCTACGGGACCAGGCCGACGGCCTGCAGTACCTGCGCAACGGACACGAACTGTGCGAACACGGTTTCCACACCGCGCTCCACGGCTACCAGTACCGGGCGTTCGTGAACATCAGGCGCCTGTCCGGAGGCGACGATCGGTGGGCCGAACTGGCCGCCTTCCTGCAGGGCGGCGGGGTACCGGACCTGCAGCGGGCCCGGCTGCGCCGCGAGCTTGAACCCCGGCTGGCACCGGTGCGCGCCTGGATGACGCCGGAGATCCTGGGCCGGCTGGAGTGCGGCACCGAGCCCTCCGCCAAGACGCCCCGTGAAGATCCCTTCGCGGATCTGCCGGACTCCCTCGGCGACCTGGCCCGCAGGCTGTGCGACCTGCCGCGCATGGACATTCCGGCCGAGCTGGGTCCGGGCACGCGCAAGGAGCTGACCGCGTTGAGAGCTGCCTTGCCCCACAGCCGCGCCCTGCAGGTGGTCTATCTGGCGGCCCTGCTCCAGGAGGCGAAGAAGTCGATCCACAGCCTGCCCGATCAGGCCGCAGATCTGATCCTCGAGGACATGACCACGGCCCTGCGCGAATGGCTCGGGCACGAACATGCCGCCGCCCGGGCCGCCGCGGCGATTCGGCTGCTGGCCGCCTTCCCCGATGCCCCCGGTGCCATGGCCGCCGGCAGGACGGCCTGGATGGCCGACGTCATCACGGCCGCCGAGGCCCGTGACCTCCTCGGCGTCAACGAACACGAGGGAGTTACCTATTTCCACGCCGAGCGGCTCGAGGACTGGCTGCTGATGGTGAGTGTGGCGGCCCTGGCGACAATGCCCGATACTGACGTGGTATCCCTGCTCGATGCCCGCGGTCTGCTGCTGAAGAAAGCGGCCGACGCCGGGTACCGCCTGCGGGAATTCCTGGCCCTCTTGAAGACCTGAACCCCGGCGGACAGAAAATGACCGAAACCACCTCGGGAATCCTGGAAATCGTGCGCCACGGCGGCGGTTTTCTGCGCGATGTCGATCGTTCCCTGCAACCGATGCCTACCGATGCGGCCGTGCCCCAGGCGCTGATCAAGCGGTACGGCCTGGTCACCGGCGCCGCCGTCAGCGGGCAGATCGCCAACGGTCGGAAAGGGCCGGTCCTGGCGGAAGTGACCTCCGTCTGCGGACTCTCGCCCGCCGAATTCAGGAATCGCCCCCAGTTCGCCGATCTGGTGGTGGTCAACCCCGATCGACGTTTCCGGCTGGATCTGGACGGCAACATCTCCATGCGCCTGGTGGACCTGCTGGCGCCGGTGGCCCGCGGCACCCGCGGTCTTATCGTGGCCGCCCCCAAGACCGGCAAGACCCAGTTGCTGGAGGATTTCGCCGTGGCCATCGCCGCCGCGGATCCCGAGGTGCGCGTGGTCGCCCTGCTCGTGGACGAGCGGCCCGAGGAGATCACCCACTTCCGACGCCGGGTCCCGGCCGAGGTCCTGGCCAGCAGCAGCGACCAGGACATCGCCACCCAGGTCAGATTGACCGAACTGTGTCTGGCCCGGGCCCGCTGCGAGCTGGAATGCGGCCACGATGTGGTCATCCTCGTGGACAGCCTGACCCGCATGGGCCGCGCCTTCAACCAGCACGGCTCGGGCTCCGGACGCACCCTGTCCGGAGGTCTCGATTCGCGGGCACTGGAGACCCCCCGCCGCTTCTTCGGTCTGGCGCGCAACGTGGAGAACGGCGGTTCGGTCACCATCCTCGCCACCGCCCTGGTGGAGACCGGCTCGCGCATGGATGATCTGATCTTCGAGGAGTTCAAGGGCACCGGCAACATGGAGCTGGTGCTGGACAGGCGCCTGGCCGAGCAGAGGATATTCCCCGCCCTGGACATGCGTCGCAGCGGCACCCGCCGCGACGAGCTGCTCTACGACGAGAAGGAATACGAGGCCGTGACCCTGCTGCGAAGGGGGGCGGTCGCCACCGATCCCCTGCGGGCCATGTCCGGGCTGCTCAAGCTCCTGGAGAAATACCCCACCAACAAGGAGCTGCTGGCGTCCCTGCGGCCGCAAACCGAATCCCCCTGACGAGGACGTCTCCTCCCCCGCTAAAGCCCCCCTTGATCCCGGTCGATGAATATAGACGGTTGTTCAATTTTCTGTGGGTCCCTGACCGGGGGTTAACGATGCACTCATCGTGGTTCAAGCATTTCATCCTGCCGGGAATATGCCTGGCTGGAATCATTTTCCTGATCGGCTGCAACGGCAGCAATGATCCCGTTCAGCCACCCACGGACAACCTGGAGGACAGCGGCGATGATCCCGCCGGATCGCTTCCGGCCTGTACCGAAGGCCCGTTTCTCACCGAGAGCCCGGTTGCTTTCGCGGACATCCAGAGCATCGTCGGACTGGGAAACATCAATCCCCCGGGTCATATCTCCCCCACCGACCATATCTACTTCTACCTAAAAACGGCCCCCGATGACTATTCAGCCGCCCTGAGAACCGACCTTTTCAGTCCCGGGGAACTCCAGGTGACTCTGGCGATAGCCGTCCAGCACGTCGAATCAGGTCTGACCGATTTCACCCTGAATCTTCAGCCCTGCGAGGACATTACCCTCATGTTCGGTCACGTCACATCCCTGGACAGCACCCTCTTCGGCGATACGACCAACTTCAGCGACTGGACGATGGAAGACGAGTACGATTCCGGCACGGAGACCATCCGGTCCTGGTCCAAGGAAATGAATCTGTCGGTGGCTGCCGGGCAGTTGCTGGGCACGGTCGGCGGCAACCCGGGGCAATTCGCCCTCGATGTGGGTTTGTTCGATCTGAGCCTGCCGCCGGCGACCATGGCCAGCGGGCGCTGGGACAACGAATGGTATCTATACGCCCGCTGTCCCCTGAGCTATTTCGTCGACGGTCCGGTGCGCGACGAGTTGTTCCGGAAGGTCACCGGATCGGAAATATCGGGGGACACGGACGAATGGTGCGGTGTCCTGCACGATGATGTCCCGGGAGCCCTGCAGGGATGCTGGTTCCTGCAGGGAACCACGGGAACATTCCCCGAGAACAACAATATCTCGTTTACCACCTACAACCTGGACCCCCGCTGGGCCCTGATCGGAGTCGGCGACGCCATCGCCACCCTGCCGCCGGACGCCTATACCTTCGAGTATGAGACCAGCGGCTCCCTGAACCTGCATTTCGACGGCATCACCGCCGACGGCCGGATCCACGGTTTCCAGCCTGTCGGTGCCGGTGACCAGCCTTTGATCCTGGTGAAGATGACCGCACCGGATACCTTGTGGGTCGAGGGCGCCGAGGCCGACACCCCGCCGGACGACTGGGCGTTTACGGCGGCCAGAACCGTGTTCGTGAGGTAGTTTCCCTCAGGAAGGATGAAGCCGGGCGCCGAGGCGATGGGAAACGATGGCGTTCGATTCAATCGCCATGAATCATTCCTTCATCCCCAGCTGGTCCAGCATGAACGCGTAGCTCAGGGCGGTTTCCTGCAGGTGGCGGAAACGGCCCGAGGCCCCGCCGTGACCGGCTTCCATGTTGATCTTCAGCAGCAGGATGTTGTGATCCTTCTTCAGCTTGCGCAGCTTGGCCACCCACTTGGCCGGCTCGAAGTACTGCACCTGGCTGTCGTGCAGCCCCGTGGTCACGAGCATGGCCGGATACTTCCGGGCGGTGACGTTGTCGTAGGGGGAATAGCTCAGCATGTAGTCGTAGTAGATCTTCTGGTGGGGATTGCCCCACTCGTCGTACTCGCCGGTGGTCAGAGGGATCGATTCGTCCAGCATGGTCGTCACCACGTCCACGAACGGCACGTGGGCCACGACGCCCCGCCAGAGATCCGGGGCCATGTTCACCACCGCGCCCATGAGCAGGCCACCGGCCGAGCCGCCCATGGCGAACATGCGGTCCCGGTCCGTGTACCCGTTCTCCACCAGGTACCGGCCGCAATCGATGAAATCGTGGAAGGTGTTCTTCTTCTTCAGCAGCTTGCCGTCCTCGTACCACCGGCGCCCCATCTCCTGGCCGCCGCGCACGTGGGCGATGGCGTAGACGAAGCCGCGGTCCAGCAGGCTGAGCACGGCCGAATTGAAGCGTGCGTTCATGCTGATGCCGTAGGAGCCGTAACCGTACAGCAGCAGGGGGTGCGTGCCGTCGGGGGCGAACCCCTTGCGGTACACCAGGGACACGGGGACCTTCACGCCGTCCCTGGCGGGCACCATCAGGTACTCCGACTGGTATTGCGCCGGGTCGAACCCGCCCAGGACTTCCTGCTGCTTGACCAGGGTCCGCTTGCCGGTGCCCAGGTCGTAGTCGTAGGTGGTATAGGGGGTGGTCAGTGAGGTGTAGCCGTAGCGCAGGACATCGGTCTGCATCTGCGGGTTGTAGCCGATCCACGCCGCCCAGGTCGGGTCATCGAAATCCAGCAGCTTGTCCAGGGCTCCGTCGTTGGACTTGACGCGGATATGGGTCAGGCCGCCGAAGCGTTCCTCCAGGGCCACCCAGTCCTTGAAGACCTCCAGACCCTCGATCAGGACATCCTCGCGGTGAGGAATGACCTCGTGCCAGGCCACGAAATCCGTGCGGTCCAGGGGGCACTCCATGATACGGAAGTTGGCCGCGTCCAGGTTGGTGCGGATCAGGAAGCGGTCCCCCTGGTGGAAGATGTGGTATTCCAACCCCCTGGTGCGTGGCTGGAACACACGGAACTTGCCGGTGGGATCGTCGGCCTCCAGGAGGCGGTACTCGGTGCTGAGGGTCTGCTCGCAGTCGATCACCAGGTAGCGGTCCGATTTCGTGCGGTCGATGCTGCAGGTGAAGGTGTCATCATCCTCCTGGTACACGACCGGATCGATGGCCGGGTCGGTGCCCAGTTCGTGCCTGAGGATCTGGTACGAGCGCAGGGTTTCGGGATCCTGGCGGGCATAGAACAGGGTCCGGTTGTCCAGGGCCCAGGTCACGTTGCCGGTCACCTGGGTGATCACGTCGGGCAGATCCTGTCCGGTCGTCAGGTCCCGCACGTGCAGGTCATAGAAGCGCCGACCCACGGTATCGACCCCGTAGACCACCAACCTGGTGTCCGGGCTGACCTCCACCCCGCGCAGGGCGAAATACCCGCGGCCCCGGCCCATGGCGTTGCCGTCGAGCATGACCTGCTCGGGCGCGCTCATGCTGCCCTTGCGCCGGCAATACAGGGGATACTCCCCACCCTTCTCATAGCGGGTGTAGTAGTAGTAGCCCTTCAGGAAATACGGTGCCGAGGAGTCATCCTGCTTGATGCGGCCCTTCATCTCGGCCAGCAGGGTGTCCTGCAGGGCCCGGGTGGGCGCCATGACCGCGTCCAGGTATGCGTTCTCGGCCTCCAGATAGGCCAGCACCTCGGGATTGTCGCGTTCGTTCAACCAGTAGTAGTCATCGATGCGCGTATCCCCGCAGGCGGTCAGCTCATGGGGCTTGACGGCCGCCACCGGAGGCTTGGGCCCCCGCGAACAACCTGCGATCATTCCGGCTACAAGACTCATCAGCACGATCACCTTTGCGCATTTGGGCATCAAGATCACCTCTCGGCACTGACCAGGATCTCCGTGGCCAGGAAGGGAAGGGCGGCACGATCGCGCCCAAAGAAAGCACTCCTTATCAGATCACGCAACGGCCCCCACCGGATCATGTCCATGGGTGCGGTCAGGCGCAGGGTTTCGTTGACGGTGAAACCGGCCGACTCCACCAGGGCGACGATTTCGCGGCGGCGGTAGATGCGCGCCCGCGCCCAGCGGTCATGCAACCGCTTGGGCCACCAGCTCACCAGGGGTACGCGGTTCCAGGGCAACAACGGCAGGTCGGCCCCGTGGGTTTCAAAAATCCACCACCGGTTGGGCACGCTGATCAGCAGACGTCCCCCCGGCCGCAGCACCCGGTGGATCTCGGCCAGGGCCGCCTGTTCATCCGGCACATGCTCCAGCACCGTGAACGACGTGACCACGTCGGCGGCCCCGTCCTCCAGGGGGATGCGGCCATCCAGGAGCTCCACCGCCGTGACCCGGTCCCCCCAACCCTCGGCGGTGATGCGCCGCCGGAAAGCCTCCAGGAATTCCGGGTCCACATCCACCCCGGTCACCCGCTCGAACAACGGCACCAGCAGGGCGGTCTGAGCGCCGTTGCCGCAGCCGAAGTCCACCAGGTGCCCGCCTTGGACCGGTAGAAGCCCGCGCACCAGGCGCAACCGGCGTCCCAGCAGGAACTGTCCGCTGTCGGCGGGCTTGCCGCCGGCCAGGTGATCCAGGGTCGCATCGGTTTCCTGCGGCTTCACCCCCGCACCTCCTTCTGGTATGGTGTCGACATGAATGATAACGCGAAAAACCCATCCCCCAAGCTGCCGAGCGAGCAGGAAATCCTGCGCGGACGCCGGTCCGAGCCGTCCGACGCCCTGGCCCGGGAAGCCGGGGACATGCTCAAGGGCGCCTCGCCCGTGGCCGCCCATGATCAAACCATCTTTGCGGTCAAAGAACTACTGCGGGCCTCCCTGCCCGATGACGACGGCTCCCTGCGGCATACGATCCTGGCCCGGCTGGAGGCGGACTATCCCCTCGTGGCATCCTACTTCGGCGCCCCGGAAAAGCTGCTGTTGGCATGGACCGACCGGGTCCTGGCTACAGGCAGCCAGCTGGCGGAGCTGGTGCGCGAGACCGACGCCCGCTGGGGCCGGGAATACGCCGAGCGGCCTCATTTCGAACGATCAGGGGAGGCACCGAATCCGGACGACCCCTACACCGAGAACAGCGTCAGGATGGCCCTGGAGCATCTTCGCCGAGCGCTTCAAGCCCCGGGTTGAAGCCGTAGGGGCAGGACTTCCGGGTCGAGCAGGCGCGCCAGCCTGGCCGCCGTCTCGTCATCCCCGCTCACGGCCACCCCTGCCTCGTCGGGCTGCAGCAGGAAACCGTCCTGTTCCCGGACTCGCCACACTTCCGGCCTGGTGTACAACCTGGGCTTGACGCGCTGGGGCGAGCCGGCCTCCGGACAGAAAGTCGTGCAGTTGCCGCAGTCGTTGCACAGCTCGGCCAGCACGAAGTACTGCTCACGCGCCTGGAGGCCGCTGTCGGGCGGAGTCGGCACGCTGAAGAAGGCGTTGTTGGGGCAGACGGTCACGCAGTTGGTGCAGGCCGTGCAGTCGAACATCTCCAGGACCTGGTCGACGCGGCGAGGCGGCTTGAGACCTCCGTCTCGACCGTACCGCGCAGCCCCCTCGGCCGTGGCCAACCGCGCGGCGTAGGCCGCCAAGGCGTCCCGGTGCCCGTCGGCCTCCGCCTGTTCCCTGGCCCACCGTTCCAGATCCTCCAGGTCGGTCAGGCCGAGATCCTTCATTCGCCGCACCAGCTTGCGCAGCCCCTGGGCCAACCGTCCGTAGCCGCCGGGCCGCAGCAGGTCGCTGCAGACGGTCACCGGCCGCAACCCCACCGCCACGGTGTCGGTGAGGTTGTCCTTGTCCACCCCCGCGCTGAAAGCCACCGTAACAGGGGCCTCCGTGTCCTCTCCCAGGCGCAGCGTTCCGGGCAGGGCGGCGTGCAGCTTCTCCAGCAGGGTGATCGCCAGCACGTGCAGGGGACGTCCGCTCAGGTACATCTGTTCGCCCGGCATGACGCCGCGTCCGTTACCCACCACCAGGGTGTTGGTCAGCTTGACGCCCAGACGCCGACCGCAGCCGGCGGCGAACCCCCGCAGCCGCCCGATCATGGCCACCGCCTGGTCGAACTGCAGGTCCGCGGCGAAAGCGGCCGGCACCAGGTCGATATCTGTATAGCCCAGCTGCTGGTGCAGAATCCCGCGCACCGTCTCGATGCCCAGCAGGGTGGGGTTGAGCTTGACCGTCACATCCAGGCCGTGGGCGGTCATCAGGTGTTCGACGATGCCCTCGATCTGATCGGGCGGACAACCGTGGAAGGTGCTGATGGTGGCGGTGCGCACGATCCGATCCGGCACGGGCACGTCATGCAAGGCGGCGAACGGACCGGAGATCCCGGCCCGCAGCTCGTCCAGGAGCTCCCGGGCGTCGCACAGCCCGGTGATGAACTCCGTCACGGCCGCCGACCGCACCCCATCCAGATCGTAGCCCACCGACAGCTCGAAGAAGTGGTCACCGGGCTCGCCCAGGACCTCGCGTAGCTGTTCCCACCGCCCGAGCAGCGCCAGCATCAGCCAGGCCTTGGCATACTCCCGCAGGGACAGCGGCAGCGGCAGTTCCTGGCTCCATTCCACGTTGTAGCCCACGGTCTCCATGTCGATGCAGGGCCGGGGAATCTCCAGCTCGTCAAGGACCTGGACGGTCTTCAGTTCGAAGCTACGAGCCCCGGCCAGCCAGCCCAGCACGATGTTCTGGGCCAGCTGGGTGTGCGGTCCGGCGGCCGGGCCGATGGGCGTGGCGGCGCGTACCCCGTCCAGTTCCCAGCTCAGGTCCACCGCGGGATCGGTCCTGAAGAAGCGCCGCTCCGGCAGGCTGAAGATCCGGCGCTGCGTACGCCATTCGTGGTCGATGCGCGCCAGCAGCATTTCCAGGGACCAGGGATGCAGGGGAAGGTCGCGATGAGTCACGGACAAGTCCCTTTCCTTCACCGTGAGGGGAACAGTTCCGCCAGTTCTCCCAGGGATCCGATCAACAGGTCCGGGTTCGCGGCGCGAACCCTCGGGGCGGGGACCAGGCCATAGGTGCAACCCACAGCCACAGCTCCGAAGGCCCGGGCCGCCATGATATCGTTGGGGCTGTCGCCGACGACCACGATTTCTCCCGGCGGAATGTCGATCCCCGACGTTACCTGCCGTATATGCTCCGGGTCGGGCTTCCTGGCGGGCGTTTCATCACCGGCGACGATGCGGGCGAAGGCCCCCTTGATGCCGAGTCCCTCCAGGATCCGATCGGTGAACCCCCGCGGCTTGTTGGTGGCCAGCAGCAGGGGAAAGGCCCTGAACCTCATCAACACGTCCAGCACACCCGGATAGAGCCGCGTGCTGTCCAGAAGGTGCCGGCCGTAGTGCTCGGCGAACACCCCCAGACCTTCCTGCAGCCTTTCCGTTTCCACCGGCGGATCGCCTGCCGCCACCTGGCCCAGCGCCCGGCGCAGCAGCATCTCCACGCCGTCGCCCACATACCCGATCACCGTCGGGACATCCAACGCCGGCAACCCGAAATGCCCACGGACGAAATTGGCCGACCGGGCGATGTCCTCGCCCGAGTCGACCAGGGTCCCGTCCAGGTCGAAGACAAAGGCCGCCGCACGGCGGCCCTTGTACTTGCCCTTGCCCATGCCGGTCAGGCCTTCACGACGCGGGCCTTGTAGCCGTACTGGATGACCTCCCAGACCGGGCCGTGCTGCAGCCGCCGGAAGACGAGCTCGACCTCGGTGCCGATCTTCACCTCGTCCGGCGGCGCCTCGGCCACCATGCAGGTCAGCTTGACGCCGTTCTCCAGCTCGACCACGGCGTTGACGTACGGCTTCTGGCCCTCGAACGGTGCCGGAGGGATCCAGACCGTCATGTGGGTCAGCACCTTGCCGCGCCGCGGCAGGGCGACGGTCTCGAACTCGCGCGCCCCGCACTTGCGGCACACCGCGCGCGGGGGAAAATGGATCTCGCCGCAGGCGGTGCATTTGCCGGCCTCGAGCCGGTAACGCTGGGGGATTTCCCGGTGATACCGCGGTGTGATCATGATTCCACCTCCAGGATGTGCACGGTGCAGCTGCCGCCCGAACCACCCATGTTCTGGGCCAGGCCGCGGCGGGGATTCTTCAACTGGCGCTCACCGGCCCGGCCGGTCAGCTGGGAATGGATCTCGCAGATCTGCGCCACTCCCGTGGCCCCCACGGGGTGGCCCTTGCTCTTGAGTCCGCCGGAGGTGTTGATGGGGAACGAGCCGTCCAGGGCCGTCTCGCCGGCTGCGGCGGCGGGTCCGCCCTTGCCGCGTTCGAACACCCCCAGTTCCTCGGTACAGACGATCTCCGAGATGGTGAAGCAATCGTGCACCTCGGCGAAATCCACGTCCCTGATGCCGATACCCGCCTGCTTGAACGCCCGCTGCGCCGCCAGTCCCACCACCGGGATGGCCGCGAAGTCGGACCTGTCGTGCAGGGCGATGGTGTCGGTGGCATGGCCCGAGCCGATGATCTTGACGATGGGCTTGCCCAGTTTCCTGGCGACCTCCACCGGAGCCAGCAGCACGCAGGCGCCGCCGTCGGTCACGGGCGAACAGTCGAACAGCCCCAGGGGCTCGGCCACGCGCACCGCTCCCAGCACCGTCTGCTCGGTGATCTCCATCTGGAACTGGGCGTTGGGGTTGCGGGCTCCGTTGTAGTGGTTCTTGACGGCCACGGCGGCCATCTGCTCCGGGGTCGTCCCGTACCTGGCCATGTGCGCCTGGGCGATCATGGCGTACAGGCCGGGGAAGGTCACCCCGTGGAAGACCTCGTATTCCTGGTCCGCGGCCGCGGCCAGGCAGGCGGTGGCGTCGGCGCCGTCGTTCATCTTCTCCACCCCGGCCGCCAGCACGAAGTCGCTGGCCCCGCTGGCCACCTCCAGGTAGGCCGCGCGGAAGGCCGCGCCGCCGGAGGCGCAGGCCGACTCGACCCGCGTGGCGGCTATGCCCTTCAGACCCGCGTAATCGGTGAGGATCGAGGCCAGGTGCTCCTGGGCCACGAACATGCCGCTGGTCATGCAACCTATGTAGGCCGACTGGATCTGGTCGCGGGCCACACCCGCATCTTCCAGGCAATCGGCCGCGGCCATGGCGAACAGGTCGCGCAAGGGGGTGTCCCAGAGCTCCCCGAACTTCGTCAAGCCGGTGCCGATAACAGCTACGTCTCTCATGTCTGCCCCCTTTCTAGACCTCGTTCATGCGGATCTTGCCGCGGTATGCCACGTACTTGCCGTAATCCAGGTGGATGCGGCGGTCTGCCAGCTGGTCGCGCACCTTGGCCGCCAGGCCCTGGACCTCGGGCAGGCGATCGGTGGCGCGCAGGATGAAGGAATCCGAGCCCGCGCCGCTGCCGAAGGAGGTTATCAGGATGTGGTCCCCCGGCTTGGCCTCGTCCAGGCAGGCGGCCAGCCCGGTGGGCGACGAGCCGCTGTAGGTGTTGCCCATCAGGTTGACGA
>CAYPVD010000079.1:0-12048 GCA_964414055.1 uncultured Fibrobacteraceae bacterium | reverse complement strand
GCCAAGAAGAAGGTCGCCAAGAAGAAGGTGGCCAAGAAGAAGGTCGCCAAGCGAAAGAGGTAGATGCTGGCCAGGCTATTGCCTGTTCACTATCGATAAAAAACCGCCGGAGTCATGTTCTCCGGCGGTTTTTCTTTATCTCGAACGGGAGGCCAGACAGATCTCATCTTTGCAATTCGGCGTCGTGTTTGGCCCTGGTTGCAGGGGGCAGGACGTCGATGAACCAACTGGCACCCAGGGTGAAGTTCGTATACCCGACCATGTTGGAATACCCGAGCTCATCCACGTCGAAAGCGAAGGTGGCCACTTCGGCGCGGGCGTAGATGTCCAGGTTGTCTCCGACCCGGGTGGAGAGGCCGAAATTGCCTTTGAGATACAGGCCGGTCTTGTCCGAGAGATAGGTGTAGCGATTGATGATGCCGCCGAGCCCGAAGCCGAGATGGGGCGTCAGGCCGAAGAACGTTGCGGGCACTGCATCGTACATGGCGTCCAGGCCGCCCATGTAGACCTTGAATCCCGTGTCCTTCTCGATGGTCACCCGGGTGGGCTGGTATTCATCGCCGGCTTCCCCGTCCTTGTCGTAGAGCATGGTGGTCACGGCATCCCCCGAAGCATATGAGCCCACCAGGTCGATGTGGAAACGGTCGGCGATATAGATCCCTATGCGACCGCCGTACACGGGGCCGGATTTGATCTCCTTGCGGGGAGCGTTGTAGTAGACGTTGTTGGGGAAATTATTGTCCAGGTGAGGATAGACGATGGAACCCTTGTCGTCGACGCGAAGCCCAGAAACAAGCAGACCGCTGCCGTCGGGATTGTACGCGTACAGGGGATCGGCTCCGGTCGCGATCACGGTACGGTCCTTGATGGGCGGACTGTCCAGATACGTTCCACCGGAAAAGCTGCCGCCGAAGATCTCCAGGCGGTAGGCCTTGACGGCGTAATCCTTGTAATCCAGAACAGGTGCTTCACCGCTTTGCTCGGTGAGAGCGTCATCGGTGGGGGACGGGGCGGTCGGTGCGGAATCCTGAGCCATGACGGTGCCCGAGGTCAAAACCCAGGCCAAGGCCAGCAACCGGAGTCGGTGCGGGGTCATCTTCATCGATTCACCTCAACCGGCATGGACACCCTGGTTCCGGGCGTGCGCCACCGGTAAACTGGAAGGGGTGGGGCGGACTCTCATTGTCGAAGGGAGCGGTCGAAGGACCGAATCCACAACCTTAATAACGGTAATGTAAAGCCCGTCGGGTGTCCAGAACTTTCCCCCCGGTTAGGGTTTAGCCCGTGTTGACAGGTTCAGGGCGGCCTATTACCATTGATCCTCGCTGTTTTCGGCCCCCAGGGACCCCTTTGTCAATACGGGAGGACGCGCCTTGAAGACCTATGCCATGGACAAGATCCGCAATATCGCCCTCGTCGGGCCCCACGGTGTGGGCAAGACCAGCCTGGCCGACGCCATGCTTCATGTTACCGGAAAGGTCGGGCGACGGGGGTCGGTCGATGACGGCAGCAGTGTCTTCGATTTCCATGAGGAAGAGGTCGAGCGCAAGCAGACCCTTTCGGCGAGCCTGGCCTGGACCGAGTTCGACGGCAACAAGGTCAACATCATCGATACGCCGGGGGTGGATGATTTCCGCGGCGATGCCATCGCGGCCATGCGGGTGGTCGAGGGGATCCTGTTCGTGGTCAAGGCCGACGGGGGCTTCGAGGTCGCTTCGGAGAACCTCTGGAACCGCGTCCGCAAGACGCATCTGCCCACCTTCATCGTGATCAACCGCCTGAGCAAGGATCAGGCGAACTGGCGCGAGACTCTCAACGGGTTGAAGGAACGGGTTCCCGGTGCGGCTCCCCTGCAGCTGCCCATCGGGGTGGGCGACGATTTCCAGGGCGTCATCGACCTGATCGCCATGAAGGCCTTCCGGTTCGACGGTCAGTCGGCCATCGAGATGGAGATTCCCGCGGACATGGCCGACGCCGTGGAGGAGGCGCGGGAGATGCTGACCGATGCGGCCGCCAACGCCGACGACGAGCTGACCGAGAAGTACCTGGAGGAGCTCTCCCTGAGCGACGAGGACATCATCGCCGGTCTGAAGAAGGGCACGGGCGAGGGAACGGTCTTCCCCATCTCCTTCACCGACGCGGTCAGCGAGGCGGGTGTGACCTCCCTCCTGCGGTCTGTGGGCAATCTCGTACCCAGCCCCGCTTCCCTGCTGGGCAAGACGATCAAGGGCGTTGTTCCCGGCGGCGAGGACGAGGCCGAGTTCACACCCGGTGAGGACGGACCGGTGGTGGCGCTCGCCTTCAAACGTCAGTACGAGGCCCAGGGAGGCGACGTCACGTGGCTGCGCGTCTTCAGCGGCAGCTTCCAGTCCGGCGACACGTTGCAGTGCAGCGACGGCCGCAGCAGCGAACGCATGGGGCAGCTCAACGTGACCATCGGTCGCACCAAGGAGAAGATCGACAAGGCCGTCTGCGGCGACATCGTGCTGGCCGCCAAGTTGAAGAACACCCAGACCGGGACCACACTCACCTCGGGTGTGGAGTTCGCCTTCCCGCCCTTCGCCTATCCCGTGCCCACCAGCGCGGATGCCATCAGCCCCGTGACCAGCGGCGATGAGGACAAGATGGCTGCGGGCCTGAACAAGCTCCGGGAAGAGGATCCCACCTTCCAACTCATCCAGCAGCCCCACCTGTCCCAGACCCTGCTGGCCACCCAGGGCGAGATCCATACCAACTACCTGCTGGAAAAGCTCAAGAAGCAGACGGGCGTGGAGGTGGAGCGCCGCCGGCCGCGCATCAACTTCAAGGAAACCATCAGGGGCACGGCCGAGAAGCAGGGCCGGCACAAGAAGCAGACCGGGGGCCGCGGCCAGTTCGGCGACGTGCACCTGCGTCTCGAACCCTTGCCGCGGGGCGAGGGCTTCGAGTTCGTGGATGCCATCGTGGGCGGCGTAGTGCCCAACAAGTTCATCCCCGCCGTCGAAAAGGGCGCGCGCGAGACCTTGGCCGAGGGGCTGATCGCCGGTTATGAGATGGTCGACGTCAAGGTGACTCTCTTCTTCGGTTCCTATCACAATGTCGATTCCAGCGAGGCGGCTTTCAAGGCCGCTACGCGCAAGGCGCTCAAGGCTGCCATCGAGGAGGAGGCCGACAAGTTGCGTCCGGTGATCCTCGAGCCGATCATGAAGGTCAGGATCGTCGTGCCCCAGGCCTATATGGGCGATGTGATGGGCGACATCTCCACCCGGCGCGGCGCCATCCAGGGCAGCGATTCCGACGGACCCTACCAGGTAGTCACGGCCAACGTGCCCGAGGACGAGCTGTACCAGTACGCGACTTCCCTGCGCTCCCTGACCCAGGGCACCGGTACCTTCACCATGGAGTTCTCGCATTACGCCGAGGTTCCGGGGGATGTGCAGAAGCGGTTGATCGAGGAGTACAAGAAATCGCAGACGGCCGAGGACTAGAGGAGGGCCGCAATGTCCGGACATTCGAAATGGGCCAACATCAAGCACCGCAAGGGCGCCCAGGACGCCAAGCGGGCCAAGGTGTTCACGCGCCTGATCAGGGAATTGACCATCGCCGCCCGTGAGGGGGGCGGGGACATCGAGGCCAACCCCCGGCTGCGGTCGGCGGTGACGACCGCCCGCGGTTCGAACATGCCCAACGACACCATCGAGAAGGCCATCAAGCGGGGTACGGGCGAGGGCGGCGGCATCATCATCGAGGAAGTGAACTACGAGGGCTACGGGCCCGGTGGAGTGGCGATCCTGGTGGAGTGCCAGACGGACAACAAGAACCGCACCACGGCCGAGGTCAGACACGCCTTCACCAAGTACGGCGGCAACCTGGGCGCCAACGGCTGTGTCAGCTACATCTTCGACCGCAAGGGCGTGATCCGGCTCGACGGAGAGCGCTGCGACCTTGAGGCTGCCATGGAGGCTGCCATCGAGGCCGGTGCCGAGGATGTCGAGGAAGAGGACGGCATCATCGTCGTGACCACGGCCATGGAGGACCTCAATACGGTCAATACGGCGTTGACCGAGGCCGGACTGCCGGTACAGTCGGCCGAGCTGAACTATATTCCCAACATGACGGTCAAGGTCGAGAAGAAGGACGCCATGTCGCTCATGAAGCTGATCAACCTGATGGACGACCTGGACGACGTTTCCAACGTGTCGGCGAATTTCGACATGGACGACGACCTGCTGGCCGAGATAGAGGAACAGCTGGGATGATGAGGTTCCCGTCGGCATCGCCGGTGCCGGCAGGGCGACCATGATCGTCCTCGGCGTCGATCCGGGTTCCCACGCGACCGGCTACGGGGTCATCGACACCGGGCCGGTCCTGCGTATGGTGGCCGGTGGTGTGATCCGTCCGGGGACGAAACTGCCCCTGCCGGAGAGGCTGCTGGCCATGTTCGAGGGCTTGACACTCGTGATCCGGGAGCACGATCCTCATGCCATGGTCATCGAGGACCTGTTCAACGCCAAGAACGCACGCAGTTCCCTGATCCTCGGGCACGCCCGCGGTGTGCTGATGCTTGCAGGGGCGGGGGCGGGGTTGCCCGTGCACGAGTACGCGCCCCGGGACATCAAGCAGGCCCTGACCGGGAACGGCGCCGCCGCCAAGGAACAGGTGAGGTTCATGGTCATGCGGATGCTGGGCCTGAAGGACGAACCGCCTCTCGATCAGAGCGATGCCCTGGCCGCGGCGCTGGCTTTCGCGGGACGCCGGCGGACCTTTTCCGGTTGAGACGCCGGCTGCCGCCGGCAGGGAGAGGAAATGATCTCGTTTCTGGAGGGAAGGTTGTTGACCGCCGGGACCGAGGCCGTCGTCCAGGTCGGCGGGATCGGTCTGCAGGTCCAGCTTTCGGCGTTGACCGCCGAGCTCCTGCCGCCGCCGGGCCAGGACGTGCGCCTGTGGACGCACCTGTCGGTGCGGGAGGACGGTTGGTCACTGTTCGGTTTCATCGATCCCGGTGAGCGGGAGATGTTCCGCCTGCTGATCTCGGTTTCGGGCATCGGACCCAAGGTGGCCATGAGCATGCTGTCGCGGGCTCCGGCGGCCGAGATCGCGCGTTACCTCGGCTCCGGGGACGAGAAGGCGCTGGCAGGTCTGCCGGGCATCGGCAAGAAGAGCGCGGCCCGCCTGGTGGTCGAACTGGGCCGCCGCGTGCCCGACCTTCCAGCGGCGGACGGGGACCTCGACGCCGGTTCGGGTCCCCTGTCCGAGGGCCTGGCCGTCCTGGCGGCCATGGGGTTGCCGCGTGCCCTGGCGGAGAACGCCCTGCGCCGGGCCCGATCCGAGGAACCGGAACTCGCCGGTGATGTCGAAGGCTGGGTCCGGGCCGCCCTGCGGTTCATCTGAGGGGGATGCGATGAATCAGGACGACAGGTTGACGACCGCGGCCGAGCAGGCGGAGGACAGGCTTGCCGACACGTCCCTGCGGCCCCGCAGCCTGGACGAGTTCATCGGTCAGGAGGAGCTCAAGGACAACCTGAGGATCTTCATCAAGGCCGCACGGCAACGCGGCGAGGTCCTGGACCACGTTCTCCTGCACGGGCCCCCGGGGCTGGGCAAGACCACGCTGGCCCAGATCCTGGCGGCGGAGATGGGGCTGGAGATCCGGCTCACCAGCGGTCCGGCCTTCAGCAGCCCCGCCGAGCTCATCGCCCTGTTGAGCGAGCAGGCCGACCGGCGCGCCATCTTCGTGGACGAGATCCACCGCCTCAGCCGGGTCCTGGAGGAGCATCTCTATCCCGCCATGGAGGATTGGCGCATCGAGCTGATCATCGACAAGGGCCCCAACGCACGACACTTCAACCTGCAGCTCGAGCCGTTCACCCTGATCGGGGCCACCACCCGCGCGGGGTTGATCACCTCGGCCCTGCGCAGCCGCTTCGGCATCGTCTGCCACCTCGATTTCTATCCGCCGGCCGACCTGGCGGTCATCATCACGCGCAGCGCGAGGATCCTGGGCATCGGCATCGATGAGGACGGCGCCCGGGAGATCGCCAGACGCAGTCGCGGCACCCCGCGGGCCGCCAACCGGTTGTTGCGGCGGGTACGCGATTTCGCCCAGGTGGCCGGCGACTCGACCATCACCAGCAGGGTCGCCGACGAGGGTCTTACAAGGCTGGGAGTCGACCGGCTCGGCCTGGAGAACCTGGACCGCCGCTACCTGAAACTGATGATGGAGCATTTCGGGGGAGGCCCCGTGGGCATCCAGAACCTGGCGGTTTCCCTCGGCGAGGAACAGGACACCCTCGAGGATGTGATCGAACCGTTCCTGATCCAGGTCGGTCTGCTCAAGCGCACGCCTCGCGGGCGCGAAGTGACCGCCTCGGCCTGGCGACATCTCGAGCTCGATCCCCCCTCACCCGGCGATGAGCAGGGCTCCCTGTTGTGACTTCCGATATGAGCCGATCTCCTGCACCCTTCGTCTTCGAACTGCCGCCCGAACTGATCGCCCAGGAGCCATCTGCGGAGCGGACCGCATCGCGTATGCTCGTGGTCGAGGACAAGGGCGGGGTCCGGGGCGAGGAACCGTTCACTGTCCTGCCCGGGCTGCTGAACCCTGGCGATCTGCTGGTGCTCAACGACAGCCGGGTGTTGCCTGCCCGCCTGCTCACCCGGCGGCCGGACACGGGGGGGCAGGTCGAACTGCTGCTGGTGGAACCCGTGGCCCGGCCTCGGACCTGGCTGGCCATGGCCCGCCCGGCGCGCAGGCTGCACCCCGGGACCCGACTGGAGATCATGGCCCCGCCGGACAGGGGAGACAAGGAACCCGCCGCAGGACGGGAACTGGAAGTGACCGCCAACCTGGGAGGCGGCCAGGTCACGGTGCAGGGTGGGGAAGACCCCGATGAACTGGCCCTGCGCTGGGGGATCATGCCCCTTCCTCCATACATCAAGCGGGATTTCATGCTTCCGGAACATCTGGAACTCGCCCGCGTCGATCGACATCGGTATCAGACGGTTTACGCCCGCGAAGACCCCGCCGGAGGCGCGTCCGTGGCCGCTCCAACCGCCGGTCTTCATTTCGACGAGGAGGTCCTGGCCGCCCTCGAAAAGCGGGGGGTGGAGGTGGCCCGGGTGCGGTTGCACGTCGGTCCGGGGACTTTTCGTCCCCCGGATCCGGACCAGATCAGGCGCCGCCGCCTGCACGCCGAACGCTTCACCTTCCCGGCCCCCCTGTGGGGACGCATGCGGGAGGTCAGGTCCCGCGGCGGAAGGGTCATCGCCGTAGGCACCACCTCTCTGCGTGTGCTCGAGACGGTGGCGCGCCTGGGGCTCGAGAAGGTGCAGGAGCAGGAGATCGTCTTCGAGCCTGCACCCGGTTCCGAGCCGCTGTTCACCGGACGAGCCCGGCGCAGGGATGCCGGCTGGGAGGTAGAAGGAGCGACCCGGCTGTTCATCATGCCTCCGGAACACGTCACGGCCGCCGACGGTCTGCTGACGAATTTCCACCTGCCCGGCTCGTCCCTGCTGATGCTGGTGGCCTCGCTGCTGCAGCCGGCCGACTGGCGGCCCGTGTACGAGGAGGCCGTGCGGCGCCGGATGCGGTTCTACAGCTACGGGGACTGCATGCTGGTCCTCAAGAAAGGCGTGGTGCCCCATGGGTGTTGAACGGGCCCTGGAGCAGCCGTTCTCTTTTTCCGTCGAGGAGCGCTGTCCTGTCACCGCGGCGCGGCGGGGACTGCTGAAAACCGGACACGGCGAGATCCCCACCCCGGTGTTCATGCCCGTGGGGACGGTCGGTTCGGTCAAGGCCGTGACCTTCGAGCAGGTCTGGGCCAGCGGCTCCCGCCTGATCCTGGGCAACACCTACCATCTGTACCTGCGACCGGGACACGAGCTGGTCGGCAGGCTGGGCGGTCTGCACCGCTTCGAGGGTTGGGACGGGGCCCTGCTCACCGACAGCGCGGGCTTCCAGGTCTTCTCCCTCGCCCAGCTCAACCGCATCGATGACGACGGGGTGACCTTCCGCTCACACCTGGACGGCAGCCGCCACCACTTCACCCCGGAGTTGAGCATGAGGATCCAGCTGGATCTGGGGGCGGACATCGTCATGGCCTTCGACCAGTGCGCCAGCTATGGCGCCGAGCATGGCGCCGTGGCCGAGGCCGTGAGCCGGACCACCGCGTGGTTGAAGCGTTGCCGCGAAATCCTGCCGGGCCGGCTGGAGCGCGATGGGTGGCAGCGGGTCCTGTTCGGCATCATGCAGGGTGGCGTGGACGAATCCCTGCGCAGGCTGAGCGCCGAGCAGATCGTCGAACTGGATCTGCCGGGGTACGCCATCGGCGGTCTTTCGGTGGGCGAGCCCACGGAGGCCATGTACGAGATCACGGAGCTGTCGGCGGGATTGCTCCCGGATCCGAAGCCGCGGTATCTGATGGGAGTGGGATTTCCCGACGACATCATCGCCGGGGTCCGGGCGGGGGTGGACATGTTCGACTGCGTGCTGCCTACCCGCATGGCCCGCACCGGCACCGTCCTGACGCGCGACGGACGCCTGGTGGTCAAGAACATGGCCTACGCCGAGGACACGGGCCCCCTGGATCCCGATTGCGACTGCCCCGTCTGCCGCCGTCACAGCCGGGCGTACCTGCGGCACCTGTTCCAGGCGCGCGAGATGCTGGGCCCCACCCTGGCCACCATCCATAACCTCCATTTCTACCAGGACCTGATGGCCGGTATCAGGGAGGCGATCAGCGCCGGGTGTTTCCCCTCTCACGCCCGCCGGGTGACCACTCGGTGGCGGGAAGGGGAGAGGGCCCGGCTCGAGGAGGTGGCCGGACGGCGCCGCCCCGGGGGCGGGGGACCGGAAGTTGACCCGGACGGCTAAGATGTGCATGTTTCCCGTTGAACCGGACTAGCAATACCCATTGCGGGGCCGAAGCGGCGCCCCGGTATCCAGACCAAGGAGTCCACCATGACTTTGATGTCCTTCGTGGCCATGGCTTCCAATCAGCAGGGATCGGCCCAAGGCGGGAATCCCCTGTTCACCTTTCTACCCATCATCCTGATCTTCGCGGTCTTCTGGTTCATGATCATCAGGCCCCAGAAGAAGCAGCAGGACCAGCGCAAGGCAATGATCGAAGCCCTCAAGCGTGGCGACAAGATCGTGACCAACGGCGGTCTCTACGCCACGGTCAAGGATGTCAAGGCCGACCACGTGGTCGCGACCATCGCCGAGGGCGTCAAGGTGCAGATCAGCAAATCCGCCATCGGCGGCGTCATGGCGGGGGAGGAATAGGTTGCCTGCATCCGGACCGGTGCTGCGGTTCGGGAACAGGTGCCTGCGGGAAGTGTGCGACCCGCTCGAACCGGGGGGCGCCGAGGCCGCGGAGGTTCTCGATGCCCTGTGGGGGACCCTGGAAACCGGCGACGGGGTGGGGCTGGCGGCTCCCCAGATAGGGATCCTGCGCCGGGCCCTGGTGGTCCGGGACCACCGTTCCCGACGCCGGCCGGTGCGTCTGGAACTGGTCAACCCCGTCATCACCGGTCTCTTCGGGGAAGAGCGGTTTTTCGAGGAAGGATGCCTGTCGTTTCCCGGTCTGTACCTGCCGGTGAAACGGCCACGAGGGGTGGCCGTGGGTTATTTCGACCGGCAGGGCAGGGAACGGACCCTGCGCGACGAGGACCTGGTGGCCAGGATCGTCCAGCATGAGGTCGATCATCTCGACGGACGTCTCTTCATCGACCATCTTTCCCCATGGCGCAAGCTGGCCGCCGCACCGCGGCTGGGGGCCATACGTCTGGGCAGGTTGTGGAAACGGGAGGCGGACTGCAGATGAAGACCGTGTTCATGGGATCGCCGGATTTCGCCGTCCCCGCCCTGGAGGCGCTCATCGAGGCGCGCTTCAACATCCCCCTGGTCGTCACCCAGCCCGACCGCCCGGCCGGCCGCGGCCGCAAACTCCTGCCGACGGCCGTCAAGCAGGCTGCGGCCAGGCACAACCTCCCGGTCATGGAATTCGGCCCCGGCCAGCGCAAGGCCGTCACCAAGGCCGTCCTCGATACCGAACCCGACGCGGTGGTCGTGGTGGCTTTCGGACATATCCTGCGGGAACCCCTGCTCTCGGGTCCCCCTTTGGGGTGCATCAACGTCCATGCCAGCCTGCTGCCCCGTTGGCGGGGTGTCTCGCCGGTCCAATACGCCATCCTGCACGGGGATTCCTGGAGCGGCGTGACCATCATGCGCATGGACAAGGGTGTGGACACCGGTCCCATCCTGGCCCAGCGGGCCGTACCCATCGGGCCGGAGGATTCCGCTGGGGAATTGCTGGACAACCTCGCCGGCCAGGGCGCGGATCTGCTGATCCACACCCTCCGCGGGCTGGCCAACGGACAGGTCGAACCCCTGCCCCAGGGAGAGGAGGGGGCGGTCTACGCTCCCAAGCTGACCAGGACCCTGTCCGCGGTGCGGTGGGATCGCGATGTGGTGACTGTCCACAACCAGATCCGGGCCCTCAACCCCTGGCCGGGGGCGACCACCTACCTGGGTGAGACCATCCTGAAGATCACCAGCGCGCGGCCGCAATCGTACCTCGTATCCGACAAGCAGCCGGGTACCGTGCTGAGTGTGGGCCCTGCCGGTGTCGCGGTTGCCTGCGGCGAGGGAATCCTGAACCTGACGGGACTCCAGGTTCCCGGCCGCAAGGCCTTGCCGGTGGAGGAATTCCTGCGCGGGTTCTCCCTGTCCTGCGGCATGTTGCTCTGCTCATGAAGGTCGATCCCGTACGGCAGCGGGCCTGGGAAATCCTGGTTGCCGTGGCGGATCGCGGGGATCTGGACAGCCAACTCGACGGCGCCCGGCCGGAGTTTCCGGACACGCGCGACAGGAATTTCCTCACCGGGCTGGTCCGCGGCACCCTGCAGTGGCAGGGCAGATACGACTACCTGATCGAATTCTTCTCCACGCGCAGACCGCCCCGGGATCGTGCCCTGGTGTGCCTGTTGCGGCTTGGCCTGCACCAGCTGCTGGGCATGGACGGCGTGCCTGATTTCGCGGCCATCGACCAGACCGTCGAACTGTGCCGACGCAATGTGGACAGACGGCGCGTCGCGTTCGTCAACGGTCTGTTGCGCAATGTCCAGCGGCGGCTGCAGACGACCAGCCGGGAGGAATCCGGGTCCGGGTCCCGGGTTGGGTTGCGTGCGCTGTTCGCCCCCCTGGAACGGGATCGGCGGGCTTTTCTGGCCGCCTGGCATTCCCATCCGCGCTGGCTTGTGGATTCCTGGCATGACACCTACGGCGATCGGCCCACCGAACAGCTGCTGGCCTTCAACAATCTGCCCGTTCCCCTGGACCTGCATGTGCCGGATCCCGATGCGGTGCCGGGGATCGAGACCTGGTTCGCCTCTGCCGGCTACGAGGCCCAGGCCCTGGACGTGCCGGGGTGCCTGCGCGTGCACGGGCGGCCGGACCGCCGGGTGATCCGGGAGCTCCTGGACAGCCACCGGCAGGTCATCGTGCAGGACGCCAGTGTCCAGGAGGCCACGCGCTGGCTCGGGGAAGGACTGGCGGTCGCGCCGGCGGGGGCTCCGTTCGTCGATCTGTGCGCCGCCCCCGGCGGCAAGACGGTCAACCTGGGCGAAAGGGCGGGGCGGACGCGTCTGCTGGTCGCCATGGAGCCGGATGCTGCTCGCATGGGTCTGCTGGCTGCGACCATGGTCAGGACCGGCACGCCCGCCGTGCTGCTGCGCGGTGACGGGTTGCGGGCGCCGCTGGCGCCGGGGTCCTGTGGCGCCGTGCTTCTGGACGGTCCCTGCAGCGGTACCGGAGTGCTGCGCAGGCACCCGGAGGCCCGCTGGCGACTGAAGCCGTCCGTCATTCCCGCCAAGGCCGGTGTGCTGCGCGAGTTGGCGCACAGGGCGGTGGAATTGCTGGCCCCGGGCGGCGTGTTGCTGTACGCTACATGCTCGCTCCAGGAGGAGGAAAACCAGCTGGTCGTCTCCGACCTGATGCGTGCCCATCCTGGCCTGGAAGGCCTGGAAGACGAACACGGACGCTGGCAGCGGACCTGGTTGCCGCCCTCG
>CAYPVD010000078.1:0-12067 GCA_964414055.1 uncultured Fibrobacteraceae bacterium | reverse complement strand
CCCTGGCCCAGAAGGGGATCGCCTACGGCATGCCCGTGATGCAGGTGGACGGCAACGATCCCCTGGCCGTATGGACGGCCGTAAGCGAGGCCATCGAGCGTGCCCGCAAGGGCGAGGGCCCCACCCTGATCGAAGCGGTCACCTACCGCCTGATGATGCACACCACGGCGGACGACCCCACCAAGTACCGTACCGAGGAAGAGGAGAAGCGGGCCTGGGAAAACGAACCCCTGCTCCGCACCCGGAAATACCTGGATGACAAGGGACTGTGGGATGACGACCGGGAGCAGGCCCTGCTGGCTGAGATCAAGGCCGAGCTCGAGGCCGCCATCGAGGAGTTCGAGAAACCCAAGGACCGGCCCCTGGACGCTCCGTTCGACCACGTCTACGGGACGCCCCATCCCAACATAGAACGGCAACGCCGGGAATTCCTGGCCCAGTTGGAAGGAGGGAAGGCCCATGGCTAAGCTCAACATGGTGCAGGCCATCAACCTGGCCCTCGCCCAGGAAATGCAGCGGGACGAGACGGTGCTGGTCATGGGACAGGACGTCGGAGTGGACGGGGGCGTGTTCCGCGCCACCGAAGGGTTGCTGGAACGTTTCGGTCCCCGGCGCGTCCTGGACACGCCCCTGGCCGAATCCGGCATCGTCGGCGGCGGCGTCGGCATGGCCCTGGCCGGCCTCAGACCCGTCTGCGAGATGCAGTTCTCCGGTTTCAGCTACATGATGATGGGCCAGTTCGAGGCCCACGTGACGAGGTTGCGGGCCCGGACCCTGGGCCAGCTGCACCTGCCCATGGTCATCCGCATGCCCTACGGCGGCGGCGTGCGCGCCCTGGAGCACCACAGCGAGAGCCGCGAAGTCCTTTACGCCCACCAGCCGGGAGCCCGGGTGGTGATCCCCAGCACGCCGCGCAACGCCCGCGCCCTGCTCGCGGCCGCCATCCGCGATCCCGATCCGGTGGTCTTCATGGAGCCCAAGCACTCCTACCGCGCCTTCCGGGAGGAGGTGCCGGAGCAGGAGGAGATCCTGCCCATCGGCAAGGCCCAAGTCGTCCAGGAAGGTACCGACCTGACCCTCATCAGCTGGGGCGCCATGATGCGGCCGACCCTCAAGGCCGCGGCCAAGGTGGAGAAGGAGCGCGGTGCGGGCATCGAGATCATCGACCTTCTGACCATTGCCCCCATGGACCATGAGACCATCGTGCGCTCGGTGACCAAGACCGGCCGCTGCGTCGTGGTCCAGGAGGCCCCGCGCAGCTTCGGCCCCTCCTCGGAGATCACCGCGGTGATCAACGATCAGGCGTTCCTGTACCTGGAGGCCCCCGTCAAGCGCCTGACGGGGTACGACGTGGTGACGCCCTACTTCGGACGGGAAAAGAGCTACCTGCCCGACGTGGACAAGGTGGCCCGCGGAATCGCCGAGACCCTGGACTTTTGACCCGACGCGGTCGCCCGTGCGGCCGCCAACACCCGGAGGAAGCAGTGTACGAATTCAAGTTGCCGGATCTGGGCGAGGGCATCGCCGAGGGCGAGATCCTCAAGTGGCACGTGGCCGAGGGCGAGGCAGCCAAGGAGGACGAGCCCCTGCTGGACATCGAGACCGACAAGGCGGCGGTAACCATTCCCTCGCCCCGCAGCGGCACCGTTCAATCCCTCAAGGGCAAGGTGGGCGACATCGTCAACGTGGGCGACGTGGTAATCGTCATCGACGACGGTACCGGCACGGCCGAAGCCGCCGAGGCCGAGACCGCCGCCACCGTCTTCGCCGCCCCGGATGCGCCCGAGCCGACGGCCCTGCCCGAAGCCCACGCGCCCGCCGCCGAACCCGGCGTGCGGCGGCCGGTGCCCGCGGCCCCGGCTACCCGCCGCCTGGCACGCAAGCTCAAGATCGACATCAACCTGGTCACCCCCACCGGCCCCGGCGGCCGGGTCACGCCCGAGGACGTCCACCGTTTCGCCGCCGAAAGCAGCGGCGCAGTCGCCACCTCCACATCCTCCGATCACGTCCCGGCCCGCGCCGTGCGCGACGACACCGCATTCGCGGAGTTCGCCGCTCACGCCTCGGCCACCATCCCCTTCCTCGAGCTCGAACCGTTGCCGGATTTCAGCGGGGACGGACCGGTGGAGATCGAGCCCCTGCGGTCCATCCGCCGCAAGGTGGCCCGCAAGATGGTCACCAGCATGACGTTGATCCCCCACGTGGCCCACATGGACGATGCCGACGTGACGGACCTGGAGACCTTCCGCAAGCGCGAGAAGGAGCGCAGGAAGGGCGGCAGCGGCGGCACCCTGACCCTGCTGGCCTTCGTCATGAAGGCCGTGGCCGCGGGTTTGAAGGCCGCGCCCGCCTTCAACGCCAGCCTGGATCCCTTCCGCGAGGAGATCATCTACAAGAAGTACTACAACATCGGTTTCGCGGCGGACACCGGCCGCGGCCTTGTGGTCCCGGTGGTTCCGGGCGCCGACCGCAAGAGCATCGTCTCCCTGGCCGACGAGATCGCGGCCAAGGCGGAACTGGCCCGCGCCGGCAAGCTGCCGGCCGAGGACATGCGCGGCGGCACCTTCACCATCACCAACATCGGTCCTTTGGGCGGCACGGCCCTGATGCCGACGATCAACTACCCCGAGGTGGCCATCCTGGCCATGGGCAAGGTCCAGGAAAAGCCGGTGGTGCGCGACGGCGAGATCGTCATCCGCAAGATCCTGCCGCTGACCCTGGCCTTCGACCACCGCATCGCCGACGGCGCCGACGCCGCGCGGTTCGTGGCCGAGCTGGTGCGCCAGCTCTCGGATCCCAACCTCTTGCTGCTGGAGACCTGATCCGGCCGTACCAAGGAGTCATGTCATGGTCATGGGAAGCCTGAACGAGGAGACCCAGGTCGCGGTGATCGGCAGCGGACCCGGCGGCTACGTGGCCGCCCTGCGCCTGGCCGACCTGGGCAAGGAGGTCGTCCTGATCGAGAAGCGCGACCGCCCCGGCGGCACCTGTCTGCTGGAAGGCTGCATCCCCTCCAAGTCCCTCATCCACGCCGTCGAGGTCAAGCGCAGCGCGATGGCGGCCAAGGAGTTCGGCCTGGGCGTCTCGGACATCGGCGTGGACGTGGACAAGCTGAGGGCCTGGACGGGCGAGGTCGTTGCCGGCCTGTCCCAGGGTATAGGCGGGCTGCTCAAACGCCGGGGTGTGCGCGTCATCCAGGGTCACGCCCGCTTAACATCCTCTACAGGCCTGAACATCGAGGGCGGCGAGGTGGGCGGCATCGATTTCGAGCAGGCGATCATCGCCACGGGTTCGAGCCTGAACCGTCTGCCCGAGGGCATCGTCTCCTCGGTGTGGTCCAGCGCCGAGGCCCTGACCCTGCCGCGGGTGCCCGAGAGCCTGCTGGTGGTGGGCGGCGGCTACATCGGCCTGGAGATGGGCCTGGTGTACCAGGGCCTGGGCGCCGAGGTGTCGGTGGTCGAGTTCTTTCCCCGCCTGCTCATGGGCGCGGACCAGGACCTGGTGGAGGTCATGGTGAAGCAGGTCTCCGGCCGCCTTCACGAGATCCTGACCGAGTCCAAGGTAGGCTCCATTTCCGAAACCGGCGGCGATCCCGCCCGGGGCTTCGACGTAGAGATCGAGACTCCCGACGGCGTGACCACACGGCACTACGACCAGGTGCTGGTGGCCATCGGACGCCGGCCCAACACCGACGACATCGGCCTGGAAAACACGCGCGTGAAAACGGATGAACGCGGCCACATCCTCACCGACGAGACCTGCCGCACCGCCGAGGCCAACATCTTCGCCATCGGGGACGCCGCCACCGGCCCCATGCTGGCCCACAAGGCCACGCGCGAGGGCAAGGTCGCCGCCGAGGTCATCGCCGGCGGCGAAGATGCTCAGGCGGCCTTCGACAACCGGGCCATCCCGGCCGTGGTGTTCACGGACCCGGAGATCGCCTGGACCGGCATGACCGAGAAGGAAGCGGCGGACCAGGGCCTCGAGGTGAAAATCGGGCGCTTCCCCCTGTCCGCCCTGGGCCGCGCCCGCACCCTGGGCCGCACCGACGGCCTGGTCAAGGTGCTGGCCGACAAGGACAACGACACGATCCTGGGTGTGGGCATGGTGGGGCCCCTGGCCAGCGAACTGATCGCCGAGGCCACCCTGGCCATCGAGATGGGTGCCACCCTGGAGGACCTGATGGTCACCATCCACCCCCATCCGACCCTTTCGGAGGCCCTGCTGGAAGCCGCCGAGGTGACCGCGGGCGAGGCCGTGCACGTCAATCCCCCGCGCAAGGTCCGGTGAACCGGCCCGGGGAGCCCCTGGTCACGGTCCCCTACGACCGGGACCGGGCCCTGCTGGACCGGGTCCTGGCGGACGGCCGTCCCCGCGTGGACGTGTACCCCTGGGACGAGCCCTGCGTGGTCATCGGTCGGGGCGGTTCCCAGGAACGCGAGCTGTTCACCTGGGCTATCGCCGCAGACGGCGTCCCCCTGCTGCAGAGGCCCGGCGGCGGTTGCAGCGTGGTCCTGGACCCCGGCAATGTCATCGTCGCCGTCGGCCTGCCCCTGCCGGGAGTTGGTCTGATCACCCGTTCCTTCGCCGCCATCAGCTCGTGGCTTGCGGCGGCACTGACCGCCTGCGGCATTCCCGACGTGGTGCAGGAGGGCGTCTCGGATCTTGTTCTGGAGGGGAAGAAGATCGGCGGCTCCTGCGTGTACCGCACCCGCGGTCTGCTCTACTACTCCACCACTCTGCTGGTGGCTCCGGACCTGTCCCTGGCGGAACGATACCTCAGGCATCCCCCCCGCGAACCCGACTACCGCCGCGGTCGTTCTCACCGCGACTTCATGGGCGCCCTGCATCCGGACAGGTGGCCGGGGTCGTGCGCAGGGCTGGCCGAAGCCCTGGAATCCCGTCTATCCGGATCTCTCGGCGAACTGGCCGCCCGCCTTGGGCACCAGGCATCATAATTGGAAGTATTTCCTTCCTGTTTGCAACCAGGGTCCCGCTTGTTATTATTGTGGCTGGAATCAGATTACCCGCTGGCGACGGTTTCCCGTCATCCGCGCGGGTGTCCCTGGGGAGGGAAGGGGTATGATGAACGCCATGGAAACACCTTCGAAAATCACGACCCTGATGATCGTCGACGATCATCCCTTGGTCCGCGCAGGGATCAAGGCCCTTGTGCAGCTGGAGCCGGACCTGGATGTGACCTGCGAAGCCGAGGACCACGAAAGCGCCTTGAAGATCATGGCCGAGCACAATCCGGACCTGGTGCTGGTCGACCTGAGCCTGAAGAACAGCAACGGCCTGAATCTCATCAAGGATATCCACCAGCAGTATCCCGACACCCTCGTGCTGGCCGTTTCCATGCACGACGAGTACACCTACGCCCTGCGCTGCCTGAAGGCCGGGGCCAAGGGATACATCATGAAGCAGGAAGGGACCGAGAAGATCCTCGAGGCCATCCGCTGCGTACTGGATGATCAGACCTACCTGAGCGACGAGATGACCCGCAACGCCGTGGATCACCTGACCGGCGGCCGGCCTACGCCGGGAACTTCCCCGGTGGATGTCCTGAGCAACCGGGAGCTGGAGCTGTTCCAGCTGACCGGGCGGGGCCTGGAAATCTCCCAGATCGCCACCATGATGAACATCAGCCCCCGCACCGTCGAGGTGCACCGGTCGCACATCAAGAAGAAGCTCGGCCTGCGGACCAGCACCGAGATCTTCCAGGTGGCCTACGACTGGCTGCGCAGCAACGGATTGCAGCCGTAGCCACCGGAAGCGATCGCCTGCGGCAGAAAAACGCGCCCCTCTCCCGAGGGGCGCGTGTCTTGGGGATACCGGCAAAGCCCCGTCCGTCAGCGGCCGGAGCTCTTTTTCAGGAACCTGTAGAAATCCCCGTCCGTGGTCAGGATCAACGAGCTCTCTCCGTCCAGGGTGGTCTTGTAGGACTCCATGGTCTTGAGGAACTCGTAGAAGGACCTTGAGGCGGCGGAACGGTCATACGCTGCGGCGTAGATCGCCGTGGCCCGCGCGTCGGCATTACCCTTGATGGACTGGGCCTTGCGGTAGGCCTCCGAGCGGATCCGCAGCAGCTCCCGGTCCTTCTCACCGCGGATGCGGAAGGATTCGCCATGGCCCTCGCTGCGGAAGCGGTCGGCGATTCGCTGGCGTTCGGCGATCATCCGCTCGTAGACCTTGCGCTGCACGTCCTCGACGTAGTTGATCCGCTTGAACTCCACGTCCAGGATCTCGATCCCCAGATCGGATGTGCGTTCGCGCGCCTTGGCGAGGATCTCCTCCCTGATCTTGTTGCGCCCGTGCTGGATCTCCACCAGTGCGGTCTCGTCCGAGGCCACCAGCTCCCCGGTCTGGGCGGTACGGTTGGTGCTGCGCACCACCTCCACCAGATCGTACTTGGCAATGGCGTTGCGGGTCTCGCCGTCGAGGATATCGTCCAGACGGGTCTGGGCGCCACGCTCGTTGTTCAGTCGCTGGAAGTACAGCAGCGGGTCGGTGATCCGCCAGCGGGCGTAGGTGTTGACCCAGATGAACCTCTTGTCGCGCGTGGGCAGCTGGTTGGGATCGCCGTCCCACTCCAGGAAACGCTTCTCGAAGCGGTGCACCTTCTGGATCAACGGCAGCTTGAACTTGAGGCCGGGGGTCACCACGGGGCCGCCCTTGGGCTTGCCGAACTGGGTGATGATGACCTGTTCCGGCTCCTGCACCACGTAGATGGAACTCAGGACCAGGATGGCGCCCAGCAATACCAGGATGAAGGTCAGCTTTCTCATCACTTGCCTCCTTCACTGCCGCCGAGGGGGCCGGTGCCCATGTTCAGCAGGGGTATCAGGCCCTTGAGGCCGTCGTCCACGATGATCTTCCGCTGCACCTGGGGCAGGACCTTGCTCATGGTCTCCAGGTAGATCCGCGTACGGGTCACTTCCGGCGCCTTGCTGTAGGCCCGGTACATGGCCGTGAACAGGGCCGAGTCGCCCTGGGCCCGGTTGATGCGGTCCAGGGCGTAGCCTTCGGCCTCCTGGATGGTCTGCAGGGCGGCGCCCTCGGCCTTGGGGATCTCCCGGTTGTACTCGGACTGGGCCTGGTTGATGAGCTTCTCCTTCTCCTGCTGGGCCTCGTTCACGGCGTTGAACGAGGGCTTGACCGCATCCGGGGGATTGACGTTCCGCAGCACGACCTGCTCCACCCTGATCCCGGTCTCGTACTTCTCGCACAGATCCTGGAGCTCCTTGCCGACTTCCAGGGCCACCTCCGCACGCCCCACCGTCAGCACCTCGTTCACCGTGCGGTCTCCGACCACCTTGCGCATGACCGCTTCGCTCATGTCCCGGAATGTCTCGTCCACGTTGCGCACCCTGAACAGGTACTTGTAGGGATCGATGATGCGGAACTGGACCACCCATTCGACCACCGCGGCGTTGAGATCGCCGGTGAGCATGTTGGACTCGTCCTTGAAGGATCTTGTGGAATACTGGCTCTTGACCCCCGCCCACAGGGTGCGGAAGCCGAGCTCCTCCTTGAGCTGCCGCTGGATGGGCACCTTGAGCACGCGCTCGATCCCGAAGGGGAGCTTGAAATGCAGGCCCGGTTCCGTGGCCCCGATGTAGCGGCCGAAACGCAGCACCAGGCCCGTCTCCTCGGGATCGATGGTATAGATGCTCGTGAACACCAGGATCAGCGCCAGCAGGATCACGGCCCCGATCTTGATCATGCCGGCGTTGAAGCTCGGCAACTTGAACTCCGGGACCTGGGGCCGCGGAGGCTCGCCGAAAAACTGATCATCAGACATGGAATCACCTCGCCCAAAGAATGACCTGCTGCACGAACCGGAAAAGGCAGCCGTGCATCGATGACCCCGACAAGGTACAACGGAAAGCACCCCGGGTCACCACCGCATTGACCATAGGCTACCCCCGGAGCTCAGGAAGTATTCGGGAATGAGAGGAGCCCGGCACCCTGGGCGTAGTAAAGGTCGTAGTATTGCCCCGATACCTTACCGGACCAGATTCCGGTAATCGGTGGCCAGGTAACGGAGTGTCTCCCGCATCCGGACCTGGAATTGGCGGTAGAGGGCCGCATTCACGGCCAGGGCCACAGGATCATCCGGGCTCTCATCCCCACCCAGGACGCTGTCCAGCAGTTCCTGCTTCCTGGGCAAATGGACGACCTTCGGGGCCTCCGCCGTGTCCAGACCAGCCAGTCTGGCCGCCAGGGCAATGGCGTCGTCCAGGTTGCCCACGGTATCGACCATGCCGATCTTCATGGCCTGGTTGCCCGTGAACACCCGGCCGTAGGCCAGGGTCTTGGCGTACTCGAATGTCCAGCCGCGGTGCCGGGCCACATCCTGCAGCCACTCGTTGTAGCTGATCCAGTGGGCCTCGGTGAAACGCTGCCATTCCTCGGGGGTGGGCTCGCGGTAGTCGGTGCCCAGCTCGGCCATGGGACCCTTGCTGAGACCGTCCTTGGTCAGGCCGATCTTGTCGTAGAAACCCTTCATGTCGAAGAACCCGTTGATCGAGCCGATGGAGCCGGTCACCGTCAGGGGGTCGGCCACGAGCTGCGTGGCCTTGTAGGCGATGTAGTAGCCGCCCGAGCCGGCCACGTCCACCATGGAGACCACCACCGGCTTGACCGCGGCCAGCTTGCCCACCTCGTGGGCCATCAGGTCGCTGGCCAGGCTCTCCCCCCCGCCCGAGTCGATGCGGAACACCACGGCCTTGACCTTGTCGTCGTACCGGCATCGCTGCAGTTCGCGCACGATGGTCTCGTGGCCCATCATGACCCCCAGCACGGGATCGACGCGGTTCTCCCGGCCGCCGATGTTGCCCTGGGCGTGAACCACGGCGATGGTCTTGCCGGTGTGCAGCCCCACATCCTTCCAGCTCACCTGGGCGTAATCTTCCTGGCTGACGGTCTTGAGTCGCTTCTCGTCGCCGCCCGCCAGGCGTTCCTCCAGCTCCTGCATGTAGATGCACTCGTCGATGAGGCCGGCGTCCTCGGCTTCGGTGGGCGTGAACTCGGCGTAGTTCATCAACTCCAGCAGCTTGTCCCGGCTCAGAGCGCGCTCGGTCCCGATGGCGTCCAGCACCATTTCCCAGGTGTCATCCAGCAAGGCCGTTTCGTTCTCGCGTACGGCCTCGCTCATCTGCTTGTCCATGACGAGCTCCGCTGCGGCCTTGTAGTCCTTGATCTTGTGCAGGTGGGGGATGATGCCGAGCTTGTCCAGCACCCCGCGGACATACGGCAGCTTCCGCCCCATGCCCTTGAACTGGAAGTAGCCGCCGGTGGGCATCATGATCTTGTTGCAGCCCGAAGCCAGGTACATGGCCCGCAGATCCAGGGCGTCGCCCCAGGCGTACACGGGCTTGCCCGCGGCCTGGACCTTGTCCACCGCCCGGCGCAGCTCCTGGAGCTTGGCCCAGCCCGCGTCGTTGCTGCTGCTGATCCGGAAGATCACCCCGGCGATGCGGTCGTCCAGGGCCGCCTTGCCCAGGTCGTCGAGCATGTCCTGCAGGGTGGTCTCGTCCCCGCCGGTGATCATGGCCAGGGGCCCCCCGGGGGTGTGGTACTCGTGGAGGGAACCGTAGAGATCCAGCACCAGCCAGGAATCCTTGTCCACCTTGGCGCCGCGTTTGCCGTGGAGCCAGAAGGCGCCGGCGACCAGGCCGGCCAGGATGATGACCGTGCACAGGGTCAGCAGGACCGAGCGCAACAAGCTGTGGAAAAAACCGGGACGGGACATGGAATCTCCTCCGGGAAAAAAACCAGATGCGGACGCAGAACCCATGACGCATTGACCATGAGAATTGTTGCACACGGTTTTCAGTTACGCCTCTGAAATCATGTCGGCGACCGTAGCACCCGGTCCCGGTCAACCGGAAGCCATGGCCAGCCCGGCCAGCCGGCCCGTCGTCCAGCAGGCCTGGAAGTTGAAGCCGCCGGTCACCCCGTCGATATCCAACACCTCGCCCGCGAAATACAGGCCGGGTGCAAGGCGACTTTCCATGGTGCGCAGGTCCACCTCCCTGAGGAGCACCCCGCCGCAGGCCACGAACTCGTCCTTGAAGGCTGACTGGCCGCTGACGGTCAACCCGGTGGCCTTGAGGGTACGCACCAGCGCTTCGAGTTGCCGCGGGCCGACATCTCCCCAGCGGCGAGCAGGATCCAGACCCGCACGCCCGAGGAGCCTCACCCACAGGCGGCGGCTCAGGCTCCAGGGGCCGAAGGCCTTGAGTTGCTTTGACTTGTTGGCCGCCAGGAGGTCGGTCAGCGAACCTTCCAGCTCCCGGTCAGCCAGCTGAGGCAGCCAGTCCACTGCGATGGTGAAGCGGTAACCGGCCTCCCCGAAGGCTCGCGCCCCCCACGCCGAGAGCTTCAGGATCGCCGGGCCGCTCAGGCCCCAGTGGGTTATCAACAGGGGGCCTTCCTGGGGCGGCAGGCCCTTTACACCGGGTGCGCGGACGGCCACCGGATCAACCACGATGCCCGCCAGATCATCCAGGAGGGGATCCTTGACCGTGAAGGTGAACAGCGAGGGCACGGGGGTGGCGATGGTGTGGCCGAGGGAGGCGGCCAGGGCGTAGCCGCCGGTCGGCCTGTACGGACCCACCTCGCCCGGCTTGCGGGCCCGGCCGCCCGTGGCGATGAGGACGCGGTCGGCGGCGAGGGTTTCTCCCCCCTCGGTGGACAATAGAAAGCCCCCGCCATCCCTGCGGATGCCGATGACTTCACGGCTCAGGCATAAGGCGACACCCAAGCGCTTGGCTTCCCCGGTAAGACAGTCGATGACGGTCCGGCTCATGTCCGAGGCCGGGAACACGCACCCGTCGGGAAAGGTGCGCAGGGGCACGCCGTGAGCAGTGAACCAGGCGGCTGCGTCGGGGGCGCCGAAGCGTGTGAACGGCCCGATGAGTTCGCGCCGACCGCGGGGGTAATGCTCCGCCAGCTCGCGGGGATCGGGGCTGTCGTGGGTGATGTTGCAGCGACCGCCCCCGCTGATCTTGACCTTGCCCAGCACCCGCGCGGACTTCTCCAGGATGGTGACCCGACAGCCCGGATTCGTCTCCTTGGCCGTGATGGCCGCGAAATAACCGGCGGGGCCGCCGCCGATCACCGCGATATCCAGGCTACTGCGGGAGGTTGAAGAGGGCGCAGGCATTGGCGGTCGTGACCTCTGCGATGGATTCCAGGGTTTCACCCCGCGCTTCGGCCACCGCCTGGGCGATATCCCGAACATGGCGCGGCTCGGTCCGCTCGGGCGTCACTCCATCCAGCCCGATGCTGGGAGCATCGGTCTCCAGCACGATCCTGTCCAGGGGCAACCGCGGCAGGATGCGGTGCACACGCGCCTTCTCGCGCGTGACCGCCCCGCCCAGACCCAGGTACAGCCCTGCGGCCAGAATCCGTTCGGCCAGCTCGATCCCCCGCGAGTAGGCGTGGAAGACCCCCCGAAGCTTTCCCCCGTGCCGGTCGACGGCCGCCAGCAGCTCCTCGAACGCGCCCCGGCAGTGCAGGATCACCGGCATGTCGAGTTCCACCGCCAGTTCCAGTTGCGCCGCCAGAACCTCCTGTTGCCTCGGCAGGTCGGCGTAACCCTCTGCGGGACCGACCTTCGTATCCAGCCCGATCTCCCCGATGGCCACCACGGGCATTGCCGCAGCCTTCACGGCCTGCGCGAGATGATCTTTGATGCCGGAAGTGCCACCCGTGCGGTACTTCCCAGACTTTTCCTCAAAAGCGACCCAGGGATGAAGGCCGAGGGCTGCGTAGATGCCGCCGTGAGCGGTAGCCAGCGTAAGGACCTGCTCCCACGAGGCCAGGTCATAGGCGGGCACCACGACTAGCGTGACCCCGGCATCGGCGGCCCTGGCCAACACACCGGCGGGATCATTCCCCAAGGGGGGCATGTTCAGGTGACAGTGGGTGTCGATCAACAAGACCCATCCTTTCCTTACTCCTGCATTCCGATCCGCACCGGAACTGTACCACCAAACCAATATCATGACCGCTGAATTGATCCCTGACGACCAGCGGGTTCGCCAAAACTCAAGCC
>CAYPVD010000077.1:0-12210 GCA_964414055.1 uncultured Fibrobacteraceae bacterium | reverse complement strand
CTTGGAGTGACCAACGCTTGACCTCGTTTTCAACTGCCGGTTCTAGTACGCGTACATCAGTACACTTAACCCGGCATGGCCGGTGAAGATTCCTCATGTTCGGCCACATTCTCGAGGATGACTTCCAGCGCCCGCCACGGCAAGGTGGCGCACTTGACCCGGGCGGGAAAATCCTTCACGCCACCGAAGACGGCCAGCTTGCCCAGCCCTTCGGGGTCGGGTTCCTTCTCGCCGGAAGTCAGCATCCCCAGGAACTCGTCCAGGATGCCGCGGATCTCGCTCACCTTGCGGCCCTTGAGCACCTCGGTCAGCATGGAGGTCGAGGCGGTGAAGATGGCGCAGCCCTCTCCCTCGAAGCTCAGGTCCTCGATGACATCGTCCCGCACCTTGGCGTACAGGGTCAGCTTGTCACCACACAAAGGGTTGTAGCCCTCGGTATGGCGGCACTGGGCTCCGTCGGAACATTCGTCCATGGCGTGCTTGTTGCGGGGGTGGCGTCCGTGATCCAGGACGAGCTGTTGGTACAGGTCGCGCAGTTGGTTCATACGTCGAAAAACTCCTTCAGACGCAGCAGGGCCGCGTGCAGGGTGTCCAGGTCCTCGCGTGTGTTGTACAGGCCCAGGGAGGCGCGCGTGGTCGCCGGCACCCCGAAGCGTTCCATGATCGGCTGGGCGCAGTGGTGTCCACTGCGCACTGCGATGTGCTCGGCGGCCAGGAAGGTGCCGATGTCGTGGGGGTGCACCCCGTCCATGACAAAGGAGAACAGCCCGGCGCGCCGAAGTGCGGTGCCGATCAGCCGCAGGCCGGGGATGCTCGTCAGCAGGGCTTCGGCGTGGTCCTGCAGTTCCTGCTGGTGGGCCGTGAGGGCGGACCAGCCGAGACCCGTCAGGTAGTCGATGGCCGCAGCCAGGCCTACGGCGCCGGTGATATGGGGCGTGCCCGCCTCGAACTTCTGGGGCATCGGAGCGTAGGTGGTCTTCTCGAAGGTGACCGACAGGATCATGTCCCCGCCCCCCTGGTACGGGGGCATGGCCTCCAGGTGTTCCCTGCGGCCGTAAAGGGCGCCGATCCCCGTGGGTCCGTACAGCTTGTGGCCGGAAAAGACGTAGAAGTCGCAGCCGATCTCCTGCACGTCCACCGGCAGGTGCGGCACCGCCTGGGCGCCGTCCACCAGCACCGGCACGCCGTGGTCGTGGGCCAGGGCGGTCATCTCGCGCACGGGGTTGATCGTGCCCAGGGCGTTGGAGACGTGGGCGAAGGCGGCCAGTTTCGTGCGCGGGCCGAGCAGGGAGGCGAAGGCCTCCAGGTCCACCTCGCCGCTGTCGGTCACCGGGGCGACCTTCAGCCCGGCACCGGTCTGTTCACAGATGAGCTGCCAGGGCACGATGTTGGCGTGGTGCTCCAGGTGGGTGACGAGGATCTCGTCCCCGGGGCCCAGCCGGGGCCGGGCAAAGCTGTGGGCTACGAGGTTGACGGCCTCGGTGGCGCCCCGGGTGAAGATGATCTCGCGCTCGCTGCCTGCGTGCAGGAAACGGCTCACGGTGGCGCGGGCCTGTTCGTAACGGGCCGTGGCATCCTCGCTCAGCCTGTAGACGCCGCGGTGGATGTTGGCGTAGTGGTGGGCGTCGAACTCGCGCATGGCATCCAGGACCACGGCCGGTTTCTGGGCGCTGGCCGCGCTGTCCAGGTAGACGAGGTCCCGGTCCGCGAAGACGGGGAAATCATCCCGCCAGCGGACGACCCGGTTCACGACCTCCTGGTTGCGCACGGTGTTTTTCATGCCTGCACCCCGTCCAGGATCCGGTGGATCTCCGTGGTCAGTTCCTCGCGCAGTTCGGCCACCGGAACGCGTTCCAGCACCTCGCTGGCGAAGGCGTAGGACAGCATGCGGCGCGCCAGGGCGGCGTCGAAGCCGCGGCTACGCAGGTAGAACATCTCCTCGCGTCCGAGCTGGCCGGTGGTCGAGCCGTGGCTGCACTTGACGTCGTCGGCGTAGATCTCCAGCCGCGGGATGCTGTAGCTGACCGCGTCGTCGCCCAGCAGAAGGTTGCGGTTGGTCTGGAAGGCGCGGGTCTGCTGGGCGCCGGGAGCGACGCGGATCAGGCCGTCGAAGACGCCCTGGCCCCGGTCGGCGAAGATGCCCTTGTAGAGCTCGTCGGTGGCGCAGCCGGGCACGTCGTGGTGAACGCGGGTGCGCACGTCGGTGTGTCGCAGGCCGTCGGCGAGGGAAAGTCCCGACAGGTCGCAGGCGGCTTCGGCGCCGGCCAGACGGACGTGCAGCTCTCGTCGGATGCGTGCGCCGCCCAGCAGGAATTCGCCCGAGGTGTACCGGCTACCCGCATCCTGGCGTACGAAAGTGCTGCCGTAGTGCATGGCCTTGTCGCCGCCGTTGACCAGCTTCAGATGGGTCAGTTCGGCACCGGGGGCGCAGAAGATCTCGGTGACCGGGACGTTGAGCACCTCGCCATGACCCAGGTCCAGGTGCCGTTCGATGACCACGGCGCGGCTGTCCGCGGCAGTGATGATCAGCACGCGGGGGGCCACGAGCCTGGTTGCGGCCTGGCTGTCGGTGACGAAGATCAGCTCCAGCGGATGGTCGGGCGTGGCATCCTGTCCCAGCTCGATGAGCAGGGCGTCTTGCATGTGCTCCCGGTTGAGGGCGGCCAACGGCCCGGCCTCGGTTCGGGCCAGGGATCCGAATTCCGGAGTAGCCCTGGCCTCGGCCAGGGGGGCGAGAACCACTCCGGAAGGCGGATCGCCCGGATCCTCGGTCGAATCCGGCAGGACCATCCCGTTCCAGATCACGAGGCGGCGGGTACCGTTGCAGCCCGGTAGCAGGGGCAGCTTGCCCGCCGGTCGGGCGCCGTCGGGACAGGTGGGAAAGCGTCCGCCCACCAAAGGGGCGGGATCCGCGAATTTCCAGTCCTCGCGTCCCTGCAGGTCGAAACCGGCAACGGTCAGGGTCTTCATGCGCCGACCTCCCCGGTGGCGGCCGCCGCGGTCTCCTCGTCCAGCCAGCCGTAGCCCTTGGCTTCCAGTTCCAGGGCCAGCTCCTTGCCGCCGCTCTTGACGATGCGGCCATCGGCCAGCACGTGCACGCGGTCCGGCACGATGTGGTCCAGCAGGCGCTGGTAGTGTGTGATGACCAGGAAGCCGGTTTCGGGCCCGCGCAGGGAGTTGACTCCCTTGGCCACGACCTTCAGCGCGTCGATGTCCAGCCCCGAGTCCGTCTCGTCCAGGATGGCGAGCTTGGGCTCCAGCAGGGTCATCTGCAGCACCTCGTTGCGCTTCTTCTCCCCGCCGGAGAACCCGGCGTTCAGGGAGCGCGTCAGGAGCTTGGGGTCCAGTTCCAGCCGGTCGATCTTCTCCTGGGCGAAGCGACTGAAGTCGAAGGCGTCCAGCTCGGGCTCCCCCCGGTGCTTGCGGTGGGCGTTGACCGCCGCACGCAGGAACTCGGCGTTGGCGAAGCCGGGGATCTCCACCGGGTACTGGAAGGCCAGGAAGATGCCCTCGCGGGCGCGCTCCTCAACCGGCAGCTCCAGCAGGTTCCGACCGCGGTAGGTGACGGTGCCGGCGGTGACCTCGTAGTCCTCGTTGCCGGCCAGGACCTGGGAGAGGGTGCTCTTGCCCGAGCCGTTGGGGCCCATGACGGCGTGCACCTCGCCCGGGGCGATCTCCAGATCGATCCCCTTGAGGATGGGTTTGCCGTCGATGGCGGCGTGCAGGTTCCGGATCTTCAGCATGTCTCTCGGCTCCTTGGGCCCCGGCGGGGCGGTTCGTTGTCCTATCCGACGCTGCCCTCGAGGCTCACGCTCAGCAGCTTCTGGGCCTCGACGGCGAATTCCATGGGCAGTTCCTGGAAGACCTCGCGGCAGAAGCCGCCGACGATCATGGATACCGCGTCCTCGGTGGCGATGCCCCGCTGGTTGCAGTAGAAGATCTGATCGGCGCCGATGCGCGTGGTCGTGGCCTCGTGCTCGACCTGGGACGAGGCGTTGTGGGATTCGATGTAGGGGAAGGTGTGGGCTCCGCATTTGTCGCCCAGCAGCATGGAGTCGCACTGGGTGAAGTTGCGTGCGCCGTGGGCGTTCCTGCCCATGCGCACCAGACCGCGGTACGTCTGATCGGCGTGCCCGGCGGAGATCCCCTTGCTGATGATGGTGCTGCGGGTGTTCCGGCCCAGGTGGATCATCTTGGTGCCGGTGTCGGCCTGTTGGCGGTTGTTGGTCAGGGCCACGCTGTAGAACTCGCCCACCGAATCGTCGCCCTTCAGCACGCAGCTGGGGTACTTCCAGGTGATGGCCGACCCCGTCTCGACCTGGGTCCATGAGATGCGCGACCTGTCGCCGGCGCACAGGCCGCGCTTGGTCACGAAGTTGTAGATGCCGCCCTGGCCGTTCTCGTCGCCGGGGTACCAGTTCTGCACCGTGCTGTACTTGATGCCCGCGTCGGTGTGGGCGTAGAGCTCCACCACGGCGGCGTGCAGCTGGTTCTCGTCGCGCTGGGGGGCCGTGCAGCCCTCGAGGTAGCTGACGTAGGCCTCCTCGTCGGCCACGATGAGGGTGCGCTCGAACTGGCCTGTGTTCTCGGCGTTGATGCGGAAGTATGTCGACAGCTCCAGGGGGCACTTCAGGCCCTTGGGGATGTAGACGAAGGAGCCGTCGGTGAACACGGCCGAGTTCAGGGCCGCGTAGAAGTTGTCGGTGTAGGGTATGACCTTGCCCAGGTACCTGCGCACGAGCTCGGGGTGCTTCTGCACGGCCTCGCTGATGGGCATGAAGATCACGCCCATCCTGGCGAGCTTCTCCTGGTGGGTCGTGGCCACCGAGACGCTGTCGAACACCGCGTCCACGGCCACGCCGGCCAGGCGTTTCTGCTCGGTCAGGGAGATCCCCAGCTTCTCGTAGGTGTCCAGCAGCTCGGGATCGACCTCGTCCAGGCTGTCCAGTTTCTTCTTCTGCCTGGGCGCCGAGTAGTAGCTGATGGCCTGGAAGTCCACGGCCGGGAACTGAACTTTCTGCCAGGTGGGAGGCGTGAGGGTCAGCCAGTGGCGGTAGGCCTTGAGCCGGAACTCCAGCATCCACTCGGGTTCGCGCTTGACGGCCGAGATGAAGCGGATCACATCCTCGCTCAGGCCCGGCGGCACGGTATCCGACTCGATGTCGGTCACGAAGCCCCACTTGTATTGCTGGCGGGACAGGTCGTCCAGCAGTTGCTTTTCGTCGTTCATCGCGGCACTCCGTTCCCCTGCGGGGATGAGCTTTCGGGGGTGGATTCGATGGCCATCTGGGCCAGGGTCACGCTCTCCAGGGTGGCCTGCAGGCGGCTGTTGATGCTCGCCCACTGCTGTTGCAGGCCGCAGTTGTTCAGATACCGGCAGCTGCAGCGACCTTCATTGGCGCATTCGGTCAGGGCCGGAGATCCTTCCAGGGCGTGGACCATGTCGGCCAGGGTGATGTCGCCGGGGTCGCGGGCCAGGGTGTAGCCGCCGCCGACGCCGCGACGGGATTCCAGCAGCCCGGCCTGGCACAGCAGCTTGAGGATCTTGCTGACCGTGGGCAGCGGCATGCCCGTGCGCCCGGACAGGCGGCGGGCATTGGTGCGGTCATAGGCTCCGTCCCGCGCCATGCGGGTCATCAGGCCCACGCCGTAGTCGGTCAGTTTTCCCAGGCGGATCATGGTTGCTCCTCAAAAGAGAACAAAAACGGTACTGTTTCTGTAGACAAGTTAGCATCGAACAGTTTCCCGAGCAAGAAAAATATAGGATTAAATTGGTACTTTATTTGTGAAACAGGAAACAGGGGCGTCCCGCGACGCCCCTGTGTGATGACAACTACTTCAGTAACAGCATCTTGCCAGTGTCCGTAAATCCTCCGCCGGTGGTCAGGCGGTAGAAATAGGTCCCGCTGGTCACCGTCCGGCCCTGGTTGTCCGTGCCGTCCCACACGTAGGTGCCCCGGAAATCCCCGGCCGGCAGGTCGGCATCCACCACCGAGCGCACCAAGCGGCCGCGGACATCGAAGACCTGCAACAGGACATGGTCGTCATGGGCCAGTGAGAAGCTGAAGGCGGTGCGGGGGTTGAAGGGGTTGGGGTAGGCCCCGTCCAGACGGGTGACCGCCGGTACCGCATCGCCGACGCCGCTCAGCGGGTTTTCCCCCTGCACCACATGCAGGGTGAGGTTGGCGCGGAAACCGCCGAAGGTCTGGACCTCACCATCCGGCCAGCGTATCTCCACCTGGTCGATTGTGGAGGCGGACCCCAGGCCGAAGTGTTTCCGCAGCGGGGCGTTGCACATGTAGCCGGTGCCCGAGACCACCAAACGGGTCTGGGTGATGCCGCCGGCGGTGACCTTGATCATGGCTCCCAGGGCGCTGGTATTGGCGCCCGAGGCCTGGAGGGCTATCTCGAGCCAGTGGTTGCCCACCCCGCGCATGTTGTGCAACAGCACGTCGGCCGTGCCCTCGCGGGAGATGAACACGTCCGGGCGGTGATCCCCGTCCACATCCCCGCAGACCACGCCGTTGCCGGGGCCGCCCGCCTCGTCCACGCCCACGGGCACGCGGAAGAAACCACCGGCCTGATCGTTGATCAGCATCAGGTCCTGTTGTCCGTTCCGGACCACGTACAGGTCCAGCCAGCCGTCGTTGTCCACGTCCACCCAGGCCACTCCGCGGCCGTTGCCGTTGTCGGAGACGACAGGATCGGGATCGAGGGTGTAATAGAAGGACCCTGTGCAGCGGTAGAACTTGTCCGGATTGCCTTCGTTGGCGATGTAAAGGTCCATGTCGCCATCGTTGTCGAAATCCCCCCAGGCCGCGCCGGTGCTGTTGTTGATGTCACCGAGACCCGTATTGCCGGTGATGTCGTTGAAACCGATGGCCGTGTCCTCCAGGTAGAGGTTGGCGTTGTACTGGTTGGTGACGTACCGGTCTGGGATCCCGTCCTGGTTGCCGTCGGTCATGGTGATGGAGGTTCCGTTGCCCAGGTTGTTGGCCGGCGTGCCCGCGACGGGCGAGAAGATCACGAAACCGACGCCTGGGTCCCCGATATTCTGGAGCAAGCCGTTTTCGGCTCCGTGCTGGACGATGTAGAGGTCCAGGTCGCCGTCGTGCTCGTAGTCGAACCAGGCGGCGGCATACCCGGGACCGGTGTCCCCGATCCCGTAGGCGGGATCAAGGGTGAAGGCTCCGGTTCCATCGCCGGCCAGGAGGATGTTGGCCTCGTTCTCCTTGACCAGGTACATGTCCAGGTGTCCGTCGCCGTTGAAGTCGGCCCAGGCGCAGCTGCGTCCCGCACCGGTGTCGGCCACAGGCCCGGCGGCTATGTCGGTGAAGATGCCGTGGCCGTCGTTGCTCAGCAACCGGTCGGCCGAACCGTTGTTCACCAGGTGGATGTCCAGGTCCCCGTCCTCGTCGACATCGACCAGGCTGACACTGCAGCCGACGCCGGGATCGCCCAGGGGTAGAGCGGTATCGGGCAGGAAGGGACCATCGGCATAGGAGCCGGTGAAGGTGATGGTGCCGTCCTCGGCCACGGTCTGGGTCTGGGGATTGACCGCGGGGGAGGTCCACCAGGGGACACTGTCCCAGGTGAGGGTGAACTGGCCGGCCTCGAACAGATTCAGGGTCAAGTCGCCGGTGCCGTCCATGTCCAGTCCCGAGGGTCCTTGCAGGCGCCAGCCGGCCTCGACTCCGTCGGGTACGCAGTCGACGACCACGGTGCAGGCGTAATCGGGCACGGCCTGGCAGGACTGGAGGATCTCCTTGGTGTTGTCGTTCTGGACCAGGGCGATGATGCGCAGATCCGATTCGGTCCAGGAAGCATCCATGGTGAAGGACCGGGTCGCGACCGTGGTTTGACCGACGGTGGTCAAGGTGAACGGTTCGGTGTCAAGCACATCGACCACCATGTTGCTCTGGCCGTGCAGGCCCTCCTGGCAGACGAAAACATGCAGGGTGTTGGTCCCGGTCACCGCCAAGTCGACCTGGATGGTGAATGATGCGTTCACCTGTCCGTTCAGGACGGTGTAGGCCCCGTTGATGATCAGGGGGCTGGCGATTGAGCTACGGGTGTTGTAATCGGCGTTGTAGGTGGGGTACATGGTGCCGCTGGACATGCCGCCGACCTCGGCGATCACCCCGTCGAACATGACCGAGGGGGTGCCGCTGAATCCGTACCAGGTTGCCCGGTCGTTGCCCTCGGGCAGGGCGTAGGGGGCGGTGAAGTAGAATGTCATGGGCAGGAACTCGGTGGGTCCGTGCATCGATTCCATATCGTTGAATCCCGCGACCGCGGAAGGACAGTAGGGTCAGCCGTCGGCAGACCAGAGTTCGGCGATGACGGTTCTGGTGGCTGCGGTCACAAGGCAGGGAGTGAGGATAAAGGCCATCAGGACCGTCAAATTGAGCAGACGGGTACCCAGGTCTCGTTTTCTAGGGCGCATGGATGTTTCCCTCCAGGTCGTGGGGTAAGAGCACGATCAAGGAATATTATCATACATAACCGGTTGGAGCACGGGAATTCCGGGGATTCCTGTGATTATTTTGCTATTTATGATTTCCGCGTCCACTTTCAACGGGGTCAACGCCAATATTTTCCTTGTGCCGCTGAAATTGTGTCCGCCCATTTAAACTGGATGTCGAATCCTCGCCTTCACGGATGTAACCTGCTGTCAAATGGCGTCATGGAGACTTGGGAGCCATGGAGGGCGGACAGGTCGGAATGCCGAGGTTGCCGGAGCCAGGAGGGCGCAGGCAACCGTCCATTTGACAGCAGGTTACATCCGTGAAGGAGAGGATTCGGTCATGGTAACTGAAGGGTGAACACAATTTCAGCGGCACAAGGATTACTTAATTAAATAAAGTGAAAAAGAACCCTTGTAAAAAGGCGAATTACCCTTTATTTACTTTATCTGAAAAAGCAAATGCCGATATTACTTGAATAAGGACTGGAGTAACGGACGGGTTTAGTCATATGAAGTTCGAGGAACTGGATCCCATGTTGGCGGCTCCGGCACGAGTTGCGATTCTGGCGACCCTGGCCGATGGGAACCCGTGGTTGTTTTCGGACCTGCGGGAGGAAACAAGGCTGGCGGACGGCAATCTGCATGTGCAGACCCGCAAATTGAAGGACGCCGGCTACATCGCAGGGGAAAAGGTTCCCCTGGGGGGGCGCAGGGTGACCCGGTTCCGTTTGACCGACTCGGGTCGCCAGGCCCTATCGGCCTATGTGCGTCGCCTGGAACGGGCCCTGAAAAAGGGGGACGACGCCGAAACCCGGTCCAGGTCTTCGGTCCGCAGGGATGACGGCGGCAGGGTCTGGTGAGAGAGCGGGTCATGCGGAGGAGGCGAACATGAACATTGCCATCGGTGCCGATCACGGTGGTTATCAGTTGAAGCAGCAGCTGATCGACCACCTGAAGGGCAAGGGTCATCAGGTGCTGGACATGGGCACGGATTCCACCCAGGCGGTGGATTACCCCGTGTTCGCGCGCAAGGTGGCCGAGGCCGTGGCCGAGGGAAGGGCCGAGCGCGGCATCATGATCGACGGGGCGGGCATCGGTTCGTCCATGGTGGCCAACAAGGTGCCTGGCGTGCGGGCGGCCATGGCCTACGATCTGTCCAGCGCCCGCAACGGCCGCGAGCACAACGACGCCAACGTCTTGACCTTGGGGGCCGGCCTGATCGGGGCCAACCTTGCGGCCCAGATCGTGGATGTGTTTCTGGAAACCGAGTGCACGGAACCCCGACACAAGAAGAGGGTGGCCATGATCATGGAAAGCCAGACGGGAACACCGGCGGCCGCCGCGGCCGGGCCCGGGGGTGGGGCGGATCCGGATCTCAACGATCAGGATATCCAGCGCATCGTACAGCGGCTGCAGTCCCTGCTGGGGGGGCAGACCCTGAGCGTGGACCATGGGGCGCCCTGCGTGGGCGAGTGCCCGGATACCGCCAGGCGTTTCCTGGAACTGGGAGCCGGGCGTCTCAGCTCCGGCCCCGACAGTCCCGGCAGCATTCCCCAGGACATCGCCAAGTTCATCGACCACACCATCCTGAAGCCCGACGCCACCCGCGAGATGGTCGACAAGGTGATCGCCGAGGCGAGGGAATTCGGTTTCCGGTCGGTGTGCGTCAACCCCTGCTGGGTGGCGAGGGTCGCCGCGGGTTTGCGCGGCTCGGGCGTTCTGACCTGTTCGGTGGTCGGATTCCCTCTGGGCGCCAACACCCCGGACATCAAGGGCATGGAGGCCCGCAAGGCCATCCGCGACGGCGCCAAGGAGATCGACATGGTCATCAACGTGGGCCGCCTCAAGTCGGGAGACGACGACTTCGTCCTGAAGGACATCCTGGCGGTGACCGACGCCTGCCGCGACGGCAGCGCGGTCAGCAAGGTGATCATCGAGACCGCCCTGTTGACCGACGACGAGAAGGTCCGGGCCTGCGAGCTGGCGCGCAGGGCGCGGGCGAACTTCGTCAAGACCTCCACCGGCTTCGCTTCGGGCGGGGCCACGGCCGAGGATGTGGCCCTGATGGCCTCGGTGGTCCGTGGCGCGGGCATGGAGGTCAAGGCCAGCGGCGGGATTCGTTCATTCACCGATGCCAAGCGCATGATCGAGGCGGGCGCCACCCGTATCGGCGCCAGCGCCAGCATCGCCATAGTCCAGGAAGCCGGCCAGGTTTCGGTCAGCGCCTGAGAGGCGCGGGGAGTTGCCATCATGGTGGATTTGAGAGCCTATTGCATCATCGACAGCCTGCAGCCCCAGTTCGCCTCCTTCCAGGCGACCATCGCCAAGGGTTTCCTGCCCAAGGTGGGGCAGGCGAGCCTGTTCGTGGAGATCGCTCCCGGCATCGAGATCAACCGGGTCACGGACATCGCCCTCAAGTCCACCAACGTGACGCCGGGGATGCAGATCGTCGAGCGGCACTTCGGCATGCTCGAGGTGCATTCGGATAGCCAGGCGGACGTGCGCCAGGCCGGCCGGGCCATCCTGGAAGCCCTGGAACTGAGCGAGGATCAGCGGCTCAAGCCGCGCATCGTCTCGGACCAGGTCGTGCGGCACCTGGACGACCATCAGTGCATGCTCATCAACCGCATGCGCCACGGCAACCTGATCCTGGCCGGACAGACCCTGTTCGTGCTGGAGTGCGAGCCGGCGGCCTACGCGGCCCTGGCCGCCAACGAGGCCGAGAAGGCCGCCGACATCAACATCCTGGAGGTCCGTTCGTTCGGCAGCTTCGGGCGTTTGTACATCGGAGGCGAAGAGAAGGACGTGACGGTGGCGAGACCCGCCGCCGTGGCCGCCCTCGAGGCGATCGGCGGCCGTGAGGTGAGCCAAACCAAGCGCAAGTAACCCTTGAAGGAGGAAGAACGATGGCTGATGCCCTGGGAATGATCGAATGCAGGAGCTTCGCGGCGACGGTCGAGGCCGCCGACGCCATGGTCAAGGCCGCGAGGGTGGACCTCGTGAGCTACGAGAAGACCGGCGGCGGTTACACCACTGCCGTGGTGCGCGGGGACGTGGCCGCGGTCAAGGCGGCCTGCGACGCCGGTCAGACCGCCGCGACCCGTGTCGGTGAAGTCGTGGCCGTGCACGTCATCGCCCGTCCGCACGCCAACGTCGACACGGTGATCCCCCTGGGTCGCCAGGACGAGGCGTAGGCGCCATGAATCTGGCCAAGGTGCTGGGAACGGTGGTGGCCTCGCGCAAGGAGGAGAGCATGGAGGGCTTCAAGCTCCTGATGCTCGGCCTGGCCGGTCCCGACGGCAAGCTCACGGGCGCGACGGTCGTGGCGGTCGATGCCGTAGGAGCGGGCGAGGGGGAGTTCGTCCTCTATGCTGCCGGATCCTCGGCCCGGCAGACCAAGGCCACCGAGGGCAAGCCCGTCGATGCGGTGGTCATGGCCATCGTGGACAGCTGGGACATCGACGGGGAACTCAGGTATCGCAAGGGGCGTGACGGATGAGCCGGCTGACCGACAGCCAGGTCGATCTCATCGCCCGCGAGCTGGCGGTGCGGCTGGGAGCGTCATCGGGCTCTTCCACGGCGATTCCTTCGTCACCCTCGAACGGGACACTGGGCGGTTACGTGGCCCGAACAACGGTCCAGGAATCAGTGCCGTCATCGGCGGGGCCCCTGACCGAGGGCGTGTTCGCCACCGTCGACGCCTGCGTGGAAGCGGCGACCATCGCTTTCGGCAACCTCGGCGC
>CAYPVD010000076.1:4606-12226 GCA_964414055.1 uncultured Fibrobacteraceae bacterium | reverse complement strand
TGATGGTCCGGTTGTGGTACAGACCCTCGGTGCCCGCCAGGCCGCCGTCGTAGGCGCTCTGCCAGTCGGAATATTCCCGGCAGTCCCAGCCGCCGTCTACGGCCTGCCAGGTGACGCCGTCCAGGGATCCCTCCACCGTCACGTAGTCCCAGAATCCATAGTCGCCGAAGACGGTGCCGGCGTCGCCGGGCTCGACCAGGGCGATCTCGTCGAAGGACAGGTTGGTGGGCGAGGAGATCTTGATGGGCACCGTCAGCATGGCCACCGGGCTGCTGTTGTTGGTGTAGAAGTGGGTGGTGTGCAGGGCGGGGTTGGAGAAACCGCCCGGCGTCTCGATGGAGAACTCGGTCATGGCCCAGTCGTTGCCGTCGTCCAGGGGGCTGGCGTATTCGTACCGGGGCTCGCTGAGGGCGTAGACGGTCAGGGTACGGGTGACCGAATCATAGATCGTCCCGTCCTTGAAGCCGCGGGTGAAGACTGATCGGGTGCCGTCGGTGAGCACCGGAACATCGAGACTCTCCAGCTGGCGCGGGGTGTTGGCCGGATAGGTCTGGACCAGGGCGCCGTCCACGTAGACCCGGGTGGAGTCGTACGCGCTGCGCAGGTTCATCTCGATGGTCATGGGCCCGCTGGGCGTCTGGTAGAGGTTTTCCAGCAGGGGGTTGAACGTCCGCCCTGTTTCCAGCGCGGGATCGGTGGTGGTCCAGATGCCGCGGCCGTGGGTGGCGACCACGATCTGGTCCTCCACCGCACGCAGCATCCAGATTCCCACGGCGGGCAGGCCGTTGTTGGCCAGGGCCCAGGTGGCGCCGCCGTCGGTGGATTCGACCAGGCCGATCTCGGTGCCTACCCAGATCCGGTCGGGATCGTTGGGCCAGACGAGGAGGTCGTACACGGCCACGTCGGGGAAGCCGTTGGTGCTGGTCGAACCGGTGCCGAAGCCGGAGATGTCGGTCCAGGTGGCTCCCAGGTCCGTGGTCTTGAGGATCTTGGGCCTGGTGGCGTACGAGAACAGCACGTAGGCGGTGTTGGCGTCGAAGGGATCGGCGGCCAGGCCGGAGATGCGGCCCATGGTCACATCGGTGTAATCGGTGGTGCCGGTGAAGGTGGCGCCGCCGTCGGTGGAGACCACGATGCTGCCGTCGTCATCCATGCGCGAGCCGGCCCAGACCACGTCGGGATCGGCGGGAGAGACCCGCACGTCGTGGAACGAGCTGAGGGCGCCCCAGTCGGAGGACGGCGTGGTGGAGAGGCTCCAGCTGGCGCCGAAGTCGGTGGAACGCCAGACGCCCTGGGCGCCCACGGCGAACACGACGTCGGGCCGGGCGTTGCTCTGGCCGATCTTGGTGATGAACGGGGCCGCGCCGCTGCCGGTGTCACCCAGTCCGTTGGCTGCGGACTCCCAGGTGACGCCCCCATCCAGCGACCGCATCAGGCCGTTGTACTGGTACCCGCCCAGGATCTTCAGGGGGTCGTCGAAGTGCCAGTCGGTCTCGTAACCGTCGCCGCCGATCTGGGGAGTCCAGTCGTCGGCGATGGTGGCATCGGCAGGCGAGCGCCAGGTGCCATTGTCCTGCATGCCGCCGATGTAGGCGTTGCCTCCGGGGCGCTTGTCCACGCCGTAGAACTGGGTGGTGATCATGCCGTGGACGGGCATGGTGAATCCGGTTTCCTCGCTGTTGGTGCGGGTCAGGCCGCCGTCGTTGGTCCCCAGCAGGAACCAGGTGCCGCCTTGCGGCTGGATGATCTGCAGGAAGTGGTGGTCAGGATGGGGATAGGAATAGCTGGCCATGGGGGTCGAGGTCCGGCCCGTCGAGCCGACGGCGTCCAGCTGGATCCGGTACAGCTCGGTGCCGCCCACGTACACCAGGGTCGGGTCGGTGGGATGGCAGATGATGGTGTTGTCGTACCACCCCTGGGCGCCCAGCCAGCCGGGCTCGGTGCCGCTGTTCTCGACGGTTTCGTTCCAGGTCGCGCCGCCGTCCCAGGAGACCCACAGCATGGAGTGGGAGGAGCCCTCCGAGGCCGCGTAGAGGTAGTTGTGGTCGACCGGGGAGATGGCCATCTCGAAACGGCCGTTGGTGTCGGTGATGCCTCCGCTGGAGGCGGTCCAGGTCAGCCCCGCGTCGGTGGACTTGATGATGCCGAAGTTGCGCACGCAGGCGTACTGGATGTCGAAGTCGGTGGGGTCGGCGATGATCTGCTGGATCTCGTTGGCCGCCTCGTTGTGGACCTCGGTCCAAGTGGCGCCGCCGTCGGTGGAGCGGAAGATGCTGGAGGTGGCCGAGATGGTCTGCTTGTAGCGACCGGTGGTCGCCGAGGCGAGCACCAGGTCCGGGTCGGTGGGCGAGACGATGATCCGCGAGACGTTGTTGAAACGGGGATCGTCCAGGGTCGAGGCCAGCTGGGTCCAGGTGACGCCCCGGTCGGTGGTCTTGAGGATCCCGTTGCCGTTCATGGTGTCGATGTTGTAGAAGCTCTCGCCGGTGCCGGCGTACATGACGTCGTGATCGCTGGCGGCCATGGCCAGGGACTGGACGGCCAGGTTGGGCATGTCGTCCGTCAGTACCTGCCAGGTCGTGCCGCCGTCGGCGGTCTTCCACACCCCGCCGCCCACGCTGGCGATGAACCAGGTCAGGCCGGTGGGGTCATCGGGGTCGACGATGATGCCGCGGGCGCGGCCGGCGACGTTCCCCGGACCGCGAGCGGTCCAGGTCAGGGCCTTGTCGGTGTACTGCTGCCGGGGGGCCTTGGCCAGCTCACGGCTCTGGTACCCGGGGGTGTACTCGGGGGCGGTGCGATCACTGGGAATCTTCATCTCGTAGAGAATGCGGGCGAACTCGTCGGGGAAACCCGGCTGGGGACGGCTTTCCCGGTAGGCATCCAGGCGGTCGATCTTCATCTGCAGCTTGAAGGCCCGATCGGAATGGGGCGCGGCGTGCCGCAGCTGTTTCTCCAGCTGATCATGCCTGGTCCGGAACCAGTCGGCGGACTGTCCGGAGGGTCCCCGGCCGACGAACAGGAACAAACCGGCCAGCAGGACGGCGCCGACCAGGGAAGACGACAGGAAAATGCGTTTCATGGCGGGTACACCTTTGCGGATGCGGGCGAAAAGTCAGCGGGCGAACACGAAACCTTCGGTGCCGGAGTTCTCCCCTTGGTTGTGACGGCGTCGGTCACAAGCCCCCAGGATCCATGAGGTCACATGGTTGCGTAGACGAGATGCTCATGGTTTCTGCTTATTATACCAGATTTGAGCTTTTGTGACCAGACCTGCCGGTGGATTTTGCGATTACAATGGGAATCCTGCGGATCATGGATGAACGGCGTGATCAGTCCTGATCTCGGACCTTTTGCCGGTTTTTCTTGCGCAAGGCGTTCCTACGCTTGGCTTCCAGGCGCCGACGCCGGGCCGCAGCGCTGGGCCGGGTCTTTTTTCGGGGTCGAGGAGGAACCAGGGCCGCTCGAACGAGGGCCGCCAGCCGCTGCAGCGCTTCCTCCCTGTTGCGGCGCTGGCTGCGGTGAGTGTCACAGGAGAGGATCAGGTCGCCGCCGACGGTCAGGCGGGATTGGAGGGCCTTCAGCAAGCGCTGCCGCAGAACCTCGGTCAGGGCCGTAGAGGTCGGAATGTTCCATCGTATCTGGATCCGGGTGTCGGCGGTGTTGACGTGCTGGCCGCCTGGTCCGGAAGATCGGCTGGCGGTGATCTCCAACTCGGTGGCGGGAATGGTCACCCTTGCATCGACAACAAGATCATCCATGGATAGTCCTCATCGGTGTCATTCTCCCGGAAAGCGGCGTAATACCCGAATTCCCCCTGCCTCATGCCGAATTCCATCCTACCATGTCGACAATACTCAGCAGCCGCCCATTCCACAACCGGAAGGACGTCCATGATCACCCGCAAGCTGAACCCCATCGCCGCGGGGGACTTCGCTTTCGTGGCACCGGGAGCTGTCCATCAGTTCCGCAATATGGGCGAGGAACCGTTCGTGTTGATCTGCGCGGTGCCGTGCGAGTACGAATGATCCGACCGGAGCGATATATTCCAACATTACTTCCATGCTGCCGTTTCCATGCTCTTATTCGGCATTCTGACCACCAGAGACCGTTTGCACCGAATGCGGGAAGGCATGACGGTGAGTGTGCCGGTGACATGCCGAGCAGAGGGTGATCAGGTTGGACGCGTCATTGGATCCGCCTTGCGACCGTGGCGTGATGTGATGGACCTCCAGGAAGCGTGTGTTGGTGCAGCCCGGGGCCTGGCAACGGTGACCGTCGCGAGCCAATACCCGGCGGCGCACCGAGGGCGCGATGGCATGACGATTGATGCCGAGGCGCGGGTCATCGATGCGGGCGTCGCACAGGATTCGCTCGGAATCCGCCCGGCCCAGGGGCAGGTCCCCGCGGCTGGTGGGGACCGATAACCGGCCGCAATCAGGGCATTGGTGCACGAAAACCTGGAAGTGGGTCCCCCGGGGGGTGCCTGTGTTCGGTTGGCCGGATGCTGGGACCGGGGCGACGGTGTTGACCGCAGTGGGCGAGGTGACCGCGGCCGGGTTTCCGGCCTCTTCAGGCGCAGAACCCACCGGGTGAGTCAGCGCCTGCAGTCCCGCCAGGATCTGCTCCACGCGATCGGAAGTGTGTCCGCCCTTGACCAACTTTTCACACAAGGCCTCGTAACGAGCGAATTGCTCCGGGGTCATTTCCAGTGTAAGCCTCACCGGGACTTCGGTGGCCAGGTGGCGCTCATCACCAGACTGAGGGATCAGGGAGAGTTGGCCGGGGTTATGAAGGGTTCGGTCAGCGGATTTTCGCACACGGGCCACCTTCTGCTCCAACTTGCGGCGCGGCAGGGTGGTTGCCGCCTTGACCCATGATTTCTCCGTGGCGGGCGTGGCCACCTTGAGGATTTCCCGGGCCTTGGTATACCCCAGCTTGCCGCTGGCCAGGCCCTGTTTTACCAGGGGGAGGTCGTCCAATCTGCGCGCCATGCGCATGAAGTCCCCGGTGCGGGTCTTGGAGAATCCCAGCTCCTTCCGGGCATAGATGTGCATGGTGGCGTAACCGAGGTCGCGGTACAGGCCACGGCTCAGCACATCGGCGAACCACAGGACCGCACAGTGACGGGCTCGGTCCATGGTGTGGACGGCCTGCTTGAGGGCGGCATTCACCTCGGCGGCGGGTTGATCGGGGCGGAATTCCGGCAGAACGGTGGGAATGGGCATACTCTTCCTCCTGGTGGTTACCGGGAGGTCTGGTGCAGTAGATTGATATGTTAGCGAAAATTTGGCGAAAACGCAAGGGTGAAAACGAAAAAACTTCAGAAAATCCGAGATGATCAGCCTATTGATCGGTCCTCCCGATTGCACCCCCCGGGGGACCGATAGTGGAGAAAACGGCCTTTAATCGCAGATTCGAGCCCGTTTTTGCCAAACACAGGCCTGTTGACGGAGGTGTTATCCCACCCGTCCCATGATCCTCTTCAAACGCCCCAGGATGCCCCGCTTTTCCAGGACGACCTCCTGTTTGTTCTCCATGTTGCGGGCCAGTTCTTCCAGGGCGGCCATGTTCTCCGCGGCCCGTTCGGCGGCCAGGGCGGCCAGCTTTTCGGGGATGTCCGGGTGCAGTTCCAGCAGGGCCTTGAAGGCTTCGGGGCCGAATTCCAGCAACTCGGTGCCGGTGGTGGTGGTCAGGGTGGCGCTGCGGGGCAGGCAGGTCAGGGTGCTCATCTCGCCGACGATGGCACCGGGTCCCAACTCGAACTCGGCGGCGATGTGCCCGTCCTTCTCCACCTTGCCGCGCAGCTTCCCGGCGGCGATGATCCAGAAGATCTCCCCGGCATCCCCCTGGGCACAAAGGGTTTCCCCTTCGGTGAAGGGCAGGCGCCGGACCAGGGGCGCGATCCGGGCCAGATCGTCGCGATCCAGCATCAGCTCTCCCTGTTCGTCGGTCAGCAGGCGGGTGCAGAGTTCGCTGGCCAGCAGGTCGTCCACCGTTCTGGTCAGGTCTTCCTCCAGGGGGGGCAGACGCCGCTGGTTGTAGACCACGGCCATGAAGTCGTTGAGCAGCTTGTCGCTCATGGGGAAGGGGATCTCGATGCCCCGGCGCTTGAACTGATACCAGATCATCCGGTTGACCGCGCCGTCGATGGGGTTGTGCCGGTGCAGCTCCGTCGTCCAGAACTCCAGCCGGTAGTTGATTCCGTAGTCCTGGAACTCGGTGATCATGGCCTCGGGGGCCGGAGTGGTGCGAACCTCGGGAACGGCCCGGGCGGCCTCCTCCATGGCAGCCATGACTTCGTCGGGGGCGTCGCTGTAGCTGGCGCCGACGTTGACCACGTGGCGCCGCAGGGGGGTCGGCTCGGCGTAGTTGTGGATCTTGGAGGCTGCGATGTTGGCGTTGGGGATGATGTAGAGGTGTCCGCCACGCGTGCGGATGCGTGTCTCGCGCCAGTTGGTGCGCACGATGCGGCCCTCGACGCCGTCCACCTCGACCCAGACTCCCGGTTGCAGGGTGCGGACGAGGTGGAGGGACATGCCGGCCATCAGGTTTCCCAGCACACCCTGCAGGGCGAAACCGGCCACGGCGGTCACCAGGGCGGTGGAGGCCAGCAGGGGACCGATGTCGAAACCCAGTTCGACCCTCAGCACCAGCAAGGCCAGGGCGGCTACCAGCACTCCGCGGATGATGTCCAGCAACAGGTCCGGCACGGGGAAGGCGCGCTGTCGCCAGCTGAACAGGGCGTGCAGGCAGCCCTCGAGCAGGGCCAGCCCACCCAGGCCGAGCCAGAAGACCTGCCAGGCCACCAGATGGGTTTGATGATCCTGGATCCAGATCATGGTGGGATGCCAGGTATCGGCGAGCACCAGCAAGAGCCTGGTCATCAGCAGCACCAGCACCGGCCGGGAAACATGGGCCGGGATGTTGCGCAGGGCGGCGCCGAGGGGAGGGGGCCCCTCGTAGTGCGTGTTGAGCCGCCGCCTGTACCGTGAGGTGGACAGGGTCGCGGTGGCCCAGATCAGGAACATGACGGTGATTTCCAGCATGACCGGCGTGTAGACACTCACGAGCGGGATTCCTTTCGGGATGATGCATCCGGATCCAGGTCGATTTCCTGACCCTGGCGGGCCAGATCCGCGTGTTTCCACAGACCTCGCACCTCGGTCGCCATGGCGTCGAGGCGTTCATCGCCGTTGCCGGGGGCGTGGTGGGTGACCAGCAGACGCCCGGCGCCGCTGCGGCGGGCCACGTCGACGCACTCGGCGGTGGAGCTGTGGCCCCAGCCCGCTCTGGCGGCAAGTTCGTCGGGGGCGAAGTGGCCGTCCATGACCAGCAGGTCGGTCGGCTGCGGACGGGCACAGAGATCCAGGAACTGCTGCCGTTTCCGGGCATCGGCGGCCGACCATTCCATGTCCGTGGCGAAGACCAAGGATGTCTGGGTGGCCGCCTCGTCGATGCGCCAGGCCGTGCAGCTGTTGGGATGGGGAACGGGCACCCCGTGGATTTCCAGTCCGCCCAGGGACAGGGAGAGGGGCAGGGACGGGGGCAGGGACGGGGCTGCTGCCGGGGAGTCTCCCTCTGGGGGATCCAGTTCGCGGACCCGGACCGTCGCGGCGA
>CAYPVD010000076.1:0-4506 GCA_964414055.1 uncultured Fibrobacteraceae bacterium | reverse complement strand
GCCGGGGAGTCTCCCTCTGGGGGATCCAGTTCGCGGACCCGGACCGTCGCGGCGAAGTCCTCCAGGACGAAAGGCCACACCGGGGGCGAGAGCAACCGGTCCAGGACGTCCCGGAGAGACCCTCCGGCGGCCGGTCGCACGCCGGCGATGGTCACGTGCCAGCGTTCATCGTGGAGAACCGGCAGCATGGGCAGCCCCAGCAGATGATCCAGGTGCAGGTGGGTCAGCAGGATGAAAAGCCGGTGGGGTTCCTGGTCGGATCCCGCACCCGTCGCCGCGACCGTCTCCAGCTGCGGGGCCACGGTGCGGATGCCGCTGCCGGCATCCAGCAACAGCAGCTCGCCCCCCCGGCCCGTCACCAGGAGGCAGGTCGTGTGGCCGCCGTAGCGGGTCGTCTCGGGTTCGGCGCAAGGGGTCGAGCCGCGTACGCCGCCGAACAGGATCTTCATGCTGCCGCCTCCGCGATCAGGTCAGAATTACTTGCTGTCCAGGATCCAGACCCCGGGCTGGTCGATCATCTCGGTGCAATGCCGGGCGGCCGGATCCTCGTCCAGGGCCGCGAACAGGTTCCGCGCCTTGTCCAGGTCCCCGGCGTTCCAGGCGGCCAGGGCCGCGGCGAACGCAGACCAGGAATCCGGTTCGGGGTCGCCGGCCAGGCCGGCCAGTTCGAACACGGGGACCGGTTCCCGGCGGCCGACCACCCGGACCCGGCCGAGCGGGCGGACCAGGAACCCGTCGCCCGCGGCCGTACGTGTGGCCTCGCTGATCATCACTGCGGTGCCGAAGGCCTTGTTGGCGCCCTCGAGGCGCGAGGCGAGGTTGGCCGCGTCCCCCAGCACCGTGTAGTCGAAGCGCTGGCGCGATCCCATGTTGCCCACGATGACCTCGCCGGTGTGCAGGCCGATGCGGGCGCGCAGGGGGCGGCCGCACCGGGCCTGGAATTCCTCGGCGCGCGCGGCCAGACGTTGTTGACAGCGCACGGCGGCCCGGCAGGCACGCGCCGCATGATCCGGCTGGTCCAGCGGTGCGTTCCAGAAGGCCATGATGGCATCGCCCTCGTACTTGTCCAGGGTGCCGCCCTCGGCCAGGATGATGTCGGTCATGTCCGTGAGGTAGTCATTGAGCAGGGTGGTCAGGTCTTCGGGTTCCAGGCCTTCGGACAGGGAGGTGAATCCTTCCAGGTCGGAGAACATGATGGTCAGTTCGCGCCGCACTCCCCCCAGCTTCAAGGCGTCGGGGTCGTCCATGATCCTGGCGATGACCTCCGGGCTGAGGTAATGCCGGAAGGCCTGCCGGATGAAGCGCTTCTGGCGACCCTCGACCACGTAGTTGCGGATGACGCCCCCGAAGACGGCCACCGCCGCACCCAGGGAACCGGGTACCACGGGCCACCACACCCCCGGCCCGTACAGGGCGAAACCCACGGCCAGGGGCAGGATCATGAGAATCCCCGCCACCGGCACCACCAGGAATGCCCGGTGGACCGTCACGCCCAGCCAACCTGCCAGCAGGGCCACGGCCAGGCTGCCGATCGCCACGCCGAGGGGGGGAGCCGGACGGAGGAAATCACCCTGCAGCAGGTTGTCCAGCATGGCGGCGTGGATCATCAGGCCGGGGCTCACACGGTCGACGGGCGTGGCGCGCTGGTCCAGCAGACCCGGGGCGCTGAAACCGAACAGGACGATCTTGCCGTGCAGCAGGTCGGGGTCGACGGCCGGTTTTTCGCCCGCTTCGAGGCGCAGCTCGGACTGGATGATCTCCGCGGCGTTGAAGGTCCGGTACACGGTGGATGGCCCGCGGAACCTCAGCAGCGCCGGGCGGTCCGGCGCCAGGGGCACCGTCGCCAGGGCCGAGTCCAGCGTTGCGGCGCCCAGGTTCCGGTCTACCAGCCAGGCGGCCACGCCCAGGGCCGGGATCTCCCGGCCCTGCCAGCGGAAGGTCGGCAGGGCGCGCCGGAACACCCCGTCCGCATCGGGGACCGCGCTGACGTTGGCCAGCAGGCGCGCGGCGTCGGCCACCTCGGGGACGGGCTCGTCGCAGCCGACCGCTTCACGCCCTCCGGTGTCCAGCTTGAGGAACCTCGCGCCGACGAAGTTTCCGTTGCGGGCGATGGCCTCGCCCAGGGCCCGGTCATCCTCCACGCCGTAGGCCGACGGTTCGGTGAAGAGCACGTCGAAGGCCGTGACCGAGGCCCCGCCGCGGCGACAGAAATCCAGGATGGGCGCGTAGACCTCCCGCGGCCAGGGCCAGGGCAGGCCGTTTTCCCTCTCGCCCCAGTCCAGGCTGGGCTGGTCCAGCAGGATCAGCACGATGCGCTCGGTGGCGGGAGCGGGCCGGGCCAGGGCACGTACCCGCCAGCCCCAGGTGATGTTCTCCACGCCGTCGAGGGCATGGCCGAACCACAGGGCGAGGCCCAGGATCCCCGCCGCCAGACCGATCAGCAGACCATGCCTGTGAGAGGAGTTCATCGCCTTCATCACCTAGATGCCGCTCATGGCCGCGGTGAAACGTTGCTGGGTAATCCGCCTCGAGGCGTCATCCGTCACCGTGCCCGCCAGAGGCTTCACATGCTCGATGCGGTCTCGGGGTGCGGGATGGGTACGGGCGAACCCCGGTCCGTGGGGGTTCCAGCGTCGGTTCATCTCCTCCAGCATGGAAACCAGCGCACCGGGATCGTACCCCACCCGCCGCAGGATCTCCGCCGAGACGGCGTCCGCCTGGTACTCCTGCCCGCGGGCGTAACCGCTGGTCACCAGGGTGTGGATGATGTCCTGGATGCCGCCGGCGAACTGCTCGGTCAGCTCCTTGACCTTGTCGCCGCCCAGGTTGCGGCCGGCCTCGACCCCGATGGTGGTCAGGGCGCTGGTCAGACGGCTCTTCTTGATGGCCCGCAGACCGTCCTTGTCCTGGACGTGGCCGATCTCGTGGGCCAGGACCGCCGCCAGCTCGTCCTCGTTGCGGCAGCAGGAAACCAGTCCCTTGCAGACGAGGATCAGGCCGCCGGGGGCGGCGAAAGCGTTGATCTGGTCGCTGTCCAGCAGCAGGAAATGATAGCCCCCGAAGGTCTCGGGGCGGTCCGAGGCCATGGCCAGGGTCTGGCCCAGCTCGTTCAGGTAATGGTTGGCGTCGGGATCGTCCAGGGGTGGATAGGTCTGCAGGATGGTGGCGGCCACGGCGCGGCCGATGTAGTACTCCTGCTCGGGCGTGATGTCGGCGAAGGTCTTTTCCAGGGCGGCGCTGGTCTTGTTGATGGACGTGGCCTGTTCCTCGCTGATGACGCCCGAGCCCTGTCCGATCTGGGTACCGATCTTGGTCACGGTGCTGCACCCGGACAGGACGATCAACGCCAGGGAGAAAACAGCGGTCCGCAGGGGATTACGGCTGGTCATCGCGCACCTCCCTTGCCGGCGACCTTGCCTTCGGCCAGGAAGCGCCGGGCCTGTTCGGGAGTGATGCGGAAGGTTTCCATCCTATCCACCCAGGTGTAGTCCAGATCAGGATTCTCGCTGCGGAATTCCGCTTCCACCTCATCGTTGAAACCCTTGCCGGCCAGGGCCAGCTCCGAACCCGAAGCGCCGGTGGCCACGTCGGCGTCCCCCGCCTTCAAGGCGACCTTCTTGGTGGTCAGGGCCGACTGGTGGATCCATCCGGTCCGGCCGCCGCTGGTGTGGATCTGGATCCAGCCGCCTTTCTCGTCCAGCACGGACACGCGATCGCCGTAGGCCACCGAGGCGATGACCTGTCCGAGAAACGAGGGCCGCGCGCGGAGCTTACCCGTGCGGACCTGGATGCTCATGACTCCGGCTGCGGCCAGGGCCAGTGCGGACAGCAGCAACACCGCTCCGACCACGCAGATACGGATCCTGGTCATGGAATCCCTCCTGGTTAGGATTTGATTGCAAATGGTTGTCCCGCGTCCGATGGTATCACCCCACGGTCATGACAGGCCATGTTTTTCAAGGCGGGACATCGAACGGGGTCGGACCCCGGGGTCACCCCGCCAGAGTACGACATCCTGAGAGGAGCGGACATGCCGGACCACGCCTGGAAACGTACGGGATCGGGAATCGTTTTGATGCTGTTGCTGGTGCCGGGGCTGGTTTTCGCCCAGACGGGCCAGGACTTCATCGGGGACGGGGATGATGGAGATGGCGGTCAGGAATTCGATGCGATCGTGTCGCCCCTGGTCGTACCCACGGCCGATGAATTCGTCTCACCCGAAGGTGAAGCCGAGGAGGCGCAGGCGGGGCCGCTGGGGATCAGCGCCTATGTGGACGTGACCTCGGACATCCAGTCCGGCGTCCTGACGCCTTCCTACCGGGTTTCCAAGGCCTTGGCCTTCAAGGCCCATGTGCCCCTGATCTTTAACTATACCCGCCATTATTTCGGCTTCGATGCCTAGGCCGGCGGCATCGGGGACATCACCCTGGATGCCGAATACACCCGGCGGATGGGTGGCCCGAACGCCGTCCTCTTCCTCTTGTCTCACCACTTGTGCTTCCGCTT
>CAYPVD010000075.1:0-12329 GCA_964414055.1 uncultured Fibrobacteraceae bacterium | reverse complement strand
GAGGGTGTTCTTCGGCGACTACATCGGCGTGGCCGCCCAGGCGGGCAGGATCTATCCCATCTGGACCCGCATGGACGCCGGCGAGCTGAGCATCTGGTCCGCGGTGGTGGATTTTCCCACGGGGGTCGAGCCCGGCGCCGGACCCCGGGTGCGCACGGCCAGGATGCGCAGGATTCCCCTGAACCCCGGTGCGGAGCAGGTGGAGATCAGCTACACACTTTACGAAGGGGCTCCGGTGCGGCTGAACGTCTACGACCTGCGCGGCGCCCTGGTCAGGACCCTGGTGGAGGGTCACCGGCCCGCGGGAGAACATCATGTCCGATGGGACGGCACCCTGGCCACCGGCGGAAACGCCGCGTCGGGGGTCTATCTGCTGAGTCTGCAGGCGGGATCCGAACGGGTGACCCGCAAGGTGACCCTGGTGCGCTGACTTTGGCTGAGGGAAATCTCCTGCAACCTGCCGCCGTGTGCTACGTACGAATCCCCGTTGCCCGGATATGCTTTGACGGCTAGGATCACCGCGTGGCACGACCACGGACCGGCCGCTTGCGGCCCACCACCAACGGCGAGGATCCCATGACACCTGTCCTTGAAGTTCGCGACCTGCGCAAGGTCTTCGGCGATCTGACCGCCGTGGACGGGATCTCGTTCACCGTGAACGAAGGCGAGATCTACGGCTTTCTCGGCCCCAACGGCGCCGGCAAGACCACCACCATCAGCATGATCTGCGGCCTGCTCCGGCCCACCGAGGGCGAGGTGCTGGTCGGCGGTACGAGCATCGCGGACGACCCCCGGGCGGTGAAACGTCGCCTGGGAGTCGTGCCCCAGGAGGTGGCGGTCTACGAGGAGCTCGGCGCCCGGACGAACCTCGAGTTCTGGGGCGGCATCTACGGCCTGAAGGGGAAGGACCTGAGGGACCGCGTGAACATGCTGCTGGAGCAGGTCGGTCTGGAGGATCGCGCCGCCGAACCGGTGAAGAACTTCTCCGGGGGGATGAAGCGCCGGCTGAACCTGGCCATGGGCCTGGTCCACGACCCGCAGCTGATCCTGCTGGATGAGCCCACCGTGGGCATCGATCCCCAGGCTCGGCACAAGATCCTGGATATCGTGGAGCAGATCGTCGCCCGTGGCCGTACGGTGCTCTACACGACGCATTACCTGGAGGAGGCCGAGGCGCTGTGCGACCGCCTGGCCATCATCGATCACGGCCGGATCCTGGCCGAGGGCACCGTGAGGGAGTTGAAGGCCAGGCTCGGCGAAGGCAGCCTGCTGACGGTGCAGGGCAGGTTCAAGGCCGGGGAGCTGGCGTCGGCCGTGGGGACGGTGGCCGGGCTGCAGGCAGTGGAGATCAGCGACGACCGGGGCATGTTGCTGGTGGGCCGTGAAGCCAGCGGGGTCGGCCAGGCCCTCGAGGGATTGTTCCAGGCGGGCCTGACGTTCGACGACATCACCATCAAGGAGCCCAACCTGGAGGACCTGTTCCTCAACCTCACGGGCCGGGAGCTGCGGGATTGAGCGCGCCGGGTCGCACCAGCGAAGGGGTGGCCTCATGTGGCCGTTGATCCGCAAGGACCTGCACCGGCGTCTGCGCCGGCCCGCCTCGACCCTGGTCATGGTCGCCTTTCCCCTGTTCATGAGCCTGGCCCTGGGCAGCGTCTTCGGGGGCGGCGGCTCCCACAGGTTTCCCTCCATCGGGATCCTGGTGGAGAACCTCGATCCGGATGGTTTCCTGTCCAACGCCCTGGTCGACGCCCTGGGTTCCCCCCGGAGCGAGGGCTATCTCGAGGTGCGGGAAGTCGGCGCCGAGGGCCGCGAACTGATGGCCAAGGGCAAGGCCAGCGCCCTGGTGATCATCCCCGAGGGCTTTTCGCGGGCCCTGCTGGAGAACGAACCGACGGTTATCCGCATCGTGCGCAACCCTGCCGAGGGCATCAAGCCCGAGATCGTGGTGCTGGGCGGTGAATTGGTGGCCACCTACCTGGACGAGGGATCCCGCCTGCTGGGCGGGGAACTGGGGCTGGTCAAGGAGATGATCGACGCCAAGGAGATTCCCCCGGCGGCCAAGGTGGGTGCCCTGGCCGGGCGCATCACCGAGCGTCTGTCCGGCGCCGGCGACTATCTGTTTCCCCCTCTGGTCGAGATCGAAAGCGCCAAGGAAGCCGAACAGGGACGGGGGGGCGGCCTGTCCGGAGGCGGGGTGTTCGGGTACGTGCTGATGATGACCACGGTGATGGCCCTGCTGTTCGTGGCGGTCCGTTCCATCGGCGACCTGTTCGAGGAGCGCAACAGCGGCATGCTGCGCCGCCAGTTGGCCTCACCCCTGCCGGTGGCGCACATCATCGCGGCCAAGTTCCTGTTCAGCGTGGTGCTGGGGCTGGTGGTGATGGCGATGCTGGCGGTCACGGGGCTGGCCCTGGGCTGGCTCGCGGTACCGGCCGATCCCTGGGCCGCGATCCTGCTGGGGCTGGTATTCAACCTGGCGGCCTGCGGTCTGGTGGCTGTGATCATGGGCCTGTCCGGCAACGAGAAGCAGGCGGGCATCTTCTCCTGGCTGATCGTCATGGGCATGAGTGCGTTGGGGGGCAGCATGGTGCCCCTGCAGCAGCTGCCGGCCGCCATGCGCGGGCTGGCCGACTACACCCTGAACTACTGGGCCATCGACGGCTTCTCACGGGTCCTGTTCCAGGGGGCGGGCACGGGCGACGTGGCCGGTAACCTGGCCGTACTGGCGGGGGCGGGCGTGCTGCTGACGTTCTTGGCCCATGCGTTGCTGGTGCGCCGCTTCCGGAGGCTGGCGGCATGAGACGTGTGCTCCACCTGGCCCTGCACGACAGCCGCCTGTTCCTCGTGGGGCGCGAGAACATCTTCTTCATGTTCGTGATGCCGGTGTTGTTCATGCTGTTCTTCAGCGTGGTGCTGAACGGGGGCGGTCCGACCGACGTGAGCGTATCCCTGCAGGTGATCGACGCCGACGGCGGGTTCCTGAGCCGGGCTCTCATCGACCAGCTCAAGACCGGCAAGTTCGATATCACGGTCCTGGATCCCGCAGCGGCCGATTCCACCGGCTACATCCGGCGTCTGGTCATCCCCGCCGGGTTCACCGACGACGTGCTCGCCCGCCGCAAGGTACGACTGCTGCTGACCAAGAGAGCGAGCAGCGACCTTCAGTACGATGCCGCCGCCGAGGTGAGACTGCGCCAGGTTCAGGCCCGGTTCCTGGGGGCCTTGATCCGGTGGGGCAATGCGGCGCCGGATTCGACGGCGGAGGGCCTGGACCCGTCGTTGAGGGTGGTCCCGACGGACAGGGACAGCCTGCTGGCCCTGATGAGGGAGCAGCCCAGGATCACCGTGGAGCAGGAGTTCGCCGGCACGGGGCGGCCCGTGCCCTCGGGCGCCGGGCAATCGGTGCCCGGTATGCTGACCATGTTCATGGTGATGACCGTGGCCATCGGCGGCGCCGAATCCCTGACCCGCGAGAAGCTTGGCGGCACCCTGTCCCGCCTGGCCACCACCACGTTCAGCCGCGGCGAGATCATGACCGGCAAGCTGTTGCATCTGGTCCTGGTGGGCATGGTGCAGGCCCTGGTCCTGATGGCGGCCGGGCAGGCCATTGGCCACTGGGGCCTGTTCGGCATCGATTTCTCCTGGGGTCCGAGGTACTGGGTGGTGATCGCGGCCCTCGTGCCTTACGCTTTTTCCGTGGCCGGCGTGACCCTGTTGCTGGGCGGGCTGTTCCGCACGACCCAGCAGGCCGAGAGCCTGGGCTGGCTGGTGGGCATGGTGTTCGCCGCTTTGGGCGGATGCTGGTGGCCCCTGGAGATCATGCCCCGCGGGGCGCAGATCCTGGGCGGCTTCTTCCCCACGTTCTGGGCCATGAAGGCCCTGCACGGGGTGGTCACCTTCGGGGGTGGGATCGATGCCATCGTGTTGCCCGCGGGAGTGTTGCTGGTTTTCGGGATCGTGTTCGCGTGGCTGGGCGCCCGGACCATGAAGGTCTCAGGGTAGGAGCACCGCAGGAAATGAAAGAGGATTGACATGAGTGGCGAGCGCGGCTGTTTCAAGACCGGTTGCCTGGGCTGTCTGGGAGTGCTCCTGGTGGTGATCGTGATCACGGGCGTGCTGGTCCTCGTCGGCTGGAACAGTTCCCGTCATCAGGACGTGCAGGACCGCATGCTGGCCTTGCAGGATGCCGAAGCCGCAGCCGATTCCAGTCTTGCGACGCCGGATTTCCCCTGGCGGAGCCATCCGGGCCGGGTGGTCCTGGACCTTTCCCACGGCTCCTTCACCCTCAGCCCCGCACCCGAAGGCGAGGGCCTTGCCGCCAGGGCCCGCTTCGATGCCGAGGCCTACACCATAGGGGAGAAATTCACTATCCAGCCGGATTCGAGCTGGGTGTACCGGATCAGCTTCCATCGTCACCTGACCGGCATGCAGGCCATGTTCCGCGGCCTGTTCATGAAGGGCTCACGGCCCGAGGTCCAGGTGTTCCTGCCCGGGGATGTGCCCCTGAGCCTGGAGGCCCATGTGACCGCAGGCGGTATGGAGGCCGAGCTGGGCGGCTTGTGGTTGAAGGAGGCGATTTTCAGCTACGACAAGGGCGGCTTCTCCTTCGGCTTCAGCGAGCCCCTGCGCGAACCCATGGATCGCCTGTCCATCCAGGGCTCCATGGGAGGCGTGGAGGCGGTCGCGGTGGGCAACGCCAGTCCCGCGGTCCTGGACATCGGGTGCCGCATGGGCGGCGGCGATGTGGATCTCACGGGCAATTGGCTCCGCGATTGCCGGGTCACCCTGTCGGTGCGCATGGGCGGCATGAGCGTGACGGTACCCCGGGACATGAAGGTCGACGGGGCGGCGGTTCCGGCCGGGGATATCGCCGCACCCACGGGAGAAAACCCCCTGCCGGTGCTGCACATCAGCAAGCGTCAGAGCATGGGGGAAATCGAGATCCAGAGGTAGGCCGGGACATTGCTCGACATCGCCATCATCCTGGTCTACTTCGCGGTGATCATGGTCGTCGCCTTGCGTACCCGTCTGAGTCCCTCTGCGGGCATCGACGAGTACTTCGTGGGCGGGCGCGACCTGCCGTGGTACTCCATCGCGGCCTCGACCATCGCGACCAACCTGCACGCCGGTCATTTCCTGGCCGTCATCGGGGCGTCCTACGCCTTCGGCCTGGCCCAGGCCAACTTCGAGTTGAACGCCGTGTTCGGCCTGCTGCTGGCGGCCTTCGTCTTCGTCCCCCTCTACTTGCGCGCCCGCGTGGTGACCATCAGCCAGTTCTTCGAGCAGAAATTCGGTGCGGGGGTGGCGACGACCTATTCCCTGCTGACCATGTTCCTGTACGGGACCCTCTACCTGGGAGGCACTCTGTTCTGGGGCGGCTACGCCCTGGAGGTCCTGTATGGAGACGCGTTGCAGGCGGCCGTGGGCGGTTCGCCGGTGCTGAGGATCTGCGTCATGATCGTGCTGCTGGGGGGGATCTCGGCCCTGTACACCTGGTACGGCGGTCTGGGCGCCGTCGTGCGCACGGACATCGTGCAATTCCTGCTGCTGCTGGGCGGGGGGCTCACCCTGACGGTGCTGGCGGTGAACCGCGCCGGGGGACCGGCGCAGCTTTTCGCCCTGGCGCCGGACAAGATGCACCTGCACCTGCCCAACTCCCACCCGCAGCTGCCCTGGCTGGGGATCTCGGCCATGCTGTTGCTGAACCTGCAGTACTGGGGGTGCAACCAGGTGATCCTGCAGCGGTCCCTGGCCGCCCGCAGTCTGCGCGACGCGCAGATCGGTTTGCTGGTGGGCGGGGTCTTCAAGTTCGTCACCGCGGCCATGCTGGTGCTGCCGGGCATCGCCCTGGTGGTGATTCTGGGCGAGGGCGGTCAACTCAAGGATCCCGACCAGGCCTATCTGAAGCTGGTGAACCTGCTGCTGTCGCCGGGTATCCGCGGGCTGGTGCTTTGCGGCCTGTTCGCCTCCCTGATGAGCAGCGTCGATTCCATCTTCAACTCGATATCGACCCTGTGGTCCATCGATTTCTACCGGCGGCGCATCAATCCGGGCGCATCGGAACAGCAGGTGGTGGCCATGGGACGACGGGCCATCCTGGTGGTGTTGCTGGTGGGTATCCTGTTCGGGTTCGTGTTCACGTACATCAAGATGGACAACCCGACCTTCCCCCTGGATCCGTTCTTCAAGAAGACCAGCTACTTCATCAAGAACGGGTTCGTGGTGCTGATCGCCGCGGCGGTCTTCCTGCGGAATCCCTCGCGCCGCCTGGTGTGGGCGGCCATGCTGGCGACCATACCCGCCACCATCCTGGCCAACCTGGTTTTCGCCGGGACGCCGTACCTGATACTGACTTCCCTGGTCATCGTGTGCGCCTTTTTGGTGGTGGCCGTGCCGACCTGGCGTCGCCGCGGTTGGCGGTTGGGGACGGTCCTGGTGCGGGTGGAGGAACGGGCCATCGGCTGGTTCGGCGCCGGCCTCGGCCTGGCCCTGGTGGCGGCCCACATCGTTTTCTCCTGAAAAATGCCGGGTTCGGGCTTGCCGCCGGAGCGGGAGGGGTTAAATTTAGACAAAAATACCCTTTTAGTAGTCAATCGGCTAAGGCCGTCCTGGAAAGGAACCCGACATGAGCACGCAACCGGGGGTCATCACCCCTGAAATGACCCTCTTCGAGATCACCGAGCAGAACCCCGCCACCATCGCCGTGTTCGTGGCCAACGGCTTCGAACACGTGGGCGACGAGACCAAGCGCACGACCCACGGCAAGATGGTGACCCTGCAACAGGCCGTGAAGATGAAGAGCAAGGACCTGGCCACCTTTACCGCCCTGCTGGAAAGCGCCATCGAGGAAGAGGCGGACAGGGTGGATGTCACCCTGGAGATGGCCGACGATTCTGCGGGGATCTTCCCTCGACACGGCGATATCAAGGTGGCGGGCCTTTTGCCCTGCCCCGTGCGCATTCCCCTGCTGGAGGCCTGCGACCGGGTGTGCCGCGAGATCACCGAGGAGACGGGCAAGACCGTGGGCGTCAACCTGGTGGCCGCTTCGGTGGGAGCCGACGTGCTGGACAAGGCCCTGCAGGGGATTCGGGACGAAGACGATCTGCCGGACATCTTCCTGTCCGCGGGCTTCGAGGCCTTCTTCGACCGCCGCAACATGGCGCGCTTTCGGGACCAGGGCGTCTTCACGATCAGCCACGACTGGAAGGGGCAGAACCCCCTGTTCAAGGACTACGACCTCCAGGATCCCCGGGGTTTCTATTCCATGCTGGCGGTGGTGCCGGCGGTGCTGCTGGTGGACCGAACCCGGCTGGCCGAAGGAGAGGACGTGCCCCGTTCCTGGGCGGAGGTCCTGGACGAGCGGTTCGCGGGCCGTCTGGCCCTGCCGGTCGGCGACTTCGACCTGTTCAACGGGATCCTGCTGACCATCTGGAAGGAGTTCGGGGAAGAGGGTGTGGCCGCCCTGGGCCGCAATCTGCAGCGGGGGATGCATCCCAGCCAGGTGGCGGGCCGTTTCGCCGCCCGCAAGGGCGAGGGGCCCACGGTTTCGGTCATCCCCTACTTCTTCAGCCGCATGGCCGGATTCAACCCCGACGCGGAGATCGTCTGGCCCGCCGAGGGAGCCGTCATCAGCCCCATCTTCATGTTGCTGAAACGGAAGGCGGGCGCGGAGGCGGCGCGGGTGGCCGATTTCTTCGCTTCCCGGGAAGCGGGCGAGATCCTGGCCCACAAGGGGCTGTTCCCCAGCTGCCATCCCGAGGTGGAGAACAAGGTCCCGGACCACGCGCCCTTCCTGTGGCTGGGCTGGGACTTCATCATGGAGCACGACCTGGGCGAGCTGATTCCCCGGGTCAATGCCGTCTTCAACCAGGCAGGCGCATAGTATGAGATTCGTGACCGTCAGTGGGCCGCCGGCGGTGGGCAAGACCGCCGTCATCATCAAGACCCTCGAGCACATCAAGCAGGCCGGCAGCAAGGTCGGGGTGGTGAAGTTCGATTGCCTGGCCACCGACGACGACGCCCTGTACCGCAAGCAGGGCATCGCCGTGCGCAAGGGCCTGGCCGGGGCCCTGTGCCCGGACCACTACTTCGTCAGCAACGTGGAGGAATGCGTGCAGTGGGGGCTGGCCGAGGGCCTGGACGTGCTGGTCAGCGAAAGCGCCGGACTGTGCAACCGCTGTTCGCCGCACATCCGCGAGGTCCTGGCCGTCTGCGTCATCGACAACCTCAGCGGCACCGACGCCCCGCGCAAGATCGGCCCCATGCTCAAAGCCGCGGACGTGGTCGTGATCACCAAGGGGGACATCGTCAGCCAGGCCGAGCGCGAGGTGTTCGCCGCGCGGGTCCGCATGGTCAACCCCAAGGCGGCGATCATGCACGTCAACGGCATCACCGGCCAGGGCAGCTTCGAGCTGGGCACCCTGTGGACAGGAACCAAGGAGACCACCACGGTCGAGGGTCTAAAGCTGCGCTTCTCCATGCCGGCGGCACTGTGCTCCTACTGCCTGGGCGAGACCCGCATCGGCGCGGACTACCAGATGGGCAACGTGCGTAAGATGGACCTGGACCTGCCCACCGGGACCAAGACCGACGGCGGACCGGGCGCTCCGGGTGTATCCGGAGGCGGATCATGAGCGGAATCCCGGCCGGATTGACGGTGGAGGCTGCGCTGGGGCGCTGGCCGTTCCTTTCCCAGTTCCTGGAGGACAGGGAATTGGCCGGATTGCTGGACACTCCCCAGGTTCCGCTGGCCGAGGCCCTGGACGACGGCCTGCTGCATGAGCTGGCGGAGTTCATCGCGGCCATGGAATCCTTCCTGGGCACCCGGGAGGACGAGGTCCGCGAGCTGACCATCAAGGGAGGCCAGGCCAAGGACGGCAGCCCCGAGAAGGTGCAGGAACTGACCATCAGGGTCGGCGAGGTGATCTGCATCGTCGGGCCCACCGGCAGCGGCAAGAGCCGCCTGCTGGCGGACATAGAGTGGGTGGCCCGCGGCGACACGCCCACCGGGCGCCACGTCCTGATCGACGGTGAGGAGCCGGACGACCGTTGGCGCTTCGGGTCCGGGCCCAAGCTGGTGGCCCAGCTCAGCCAGAACATGAACTTCGTCATGGACCTCGCGGTGGAGGAATTCCTGATCCTGCACGCCGAATCCCGTCAGGCGGCCGACCCTCGGGACAAGATCCAGCGCATCTGGAACTGGGCCAACGAGCTGGCGGGTGAGCCGTTCGCCCTCGATACCCCGGTGACCAGCCTTTCGGGCGGCCAGTCCCGCGCCCTGATGATCGCCGACACGGCCGTGCTGAGCGCCAGCCCGGTGGTGCTCATCGACGAGATCGAGAACGCCGGCATCGACCGCCGGCAGGCCCTGGATATCCTCATCAAGCAGGAGAAGATCGTCCTGATGGCGACCCACGATCCCATCCTGGCCCTGATGGGCGACCGGCGGGTTGTGATCGAGAACGGAGCCATGGTCAAGGTCATCGCCCCCAGCGCCAGGGAGCGCGCCAACCTGGACGAGCTCAAGGCCCTGGATGAGCGTCTTATGGAGCTGCGTCGGCGTCTGCGTGCGGGAGAGGCCCTGGACGAGATTTGACGGTGGCCGTTTCGGCCGCGGGAATCTTCGGGGAACCTGAATTCCGGTAGAAGCGCGCCATGTCCGCCAGCGCCTCGCGCATCAGGTCCATGGAGGGCGGCCCGGCCTTGAGCGTCGAGTCGTAGACCTTGTACTTGCGCACCTGCATGGGACATGAAGCGTAGACATCATCCCCCAACACCACGGCGTGATTGTAGTAGCTGGCGATGATCAGGGCCCGCTGCGCGGGCAACGGTCCGAGCAGGTCCAGCCCGTCGCTGTAGTCGGTGATCGGGTTGGTGCAGCCCAGGTAGTTCTTCACCAGGGTGGGCACAAGGTCCAGGTGGCTGGTGACCTCATCCAGCACGCGCGGCCCGCGACCGGGCAGGTAGAGGATGAACGGGACCTGGGTCTGGTAACGGGTGAAGTTGCTGCCGTGGCCCCAGTAGTTGTCCCCGCTGTCGTTGAACTCCTCGGCGTGGTCGGAGGTCACGACGATGATGGTGTTGTCCATCATGCCGCGCCGCTGCAGGTCGTCCAGGATACGGCCGATCTGGACATCGTCGAAATGGACGGCGTTGCGGTAGCGGTTCAGGTAGGGCGTCATGTCCTTGATCCGGTCGGCCACGGCCATGTTCAGCTTCTTGGCCGGCTGGAAGATCGCGTGCTCCTTGTCGCAGGAATAGTCGAAATGCGAGGCCTTGAAGAAGGCCAGGGCCATGAACGGCTGCCCCGCCCGGTCCTGTCGGTCGATGAAGGCCAGCAGCTGATCGGTCAGGTCCCGGTCCTGGGCGGCGAACGTCTTGCCCGCGAAATCCTCGTGCACCTCGATGCCCCGGAAAACCGTATCCTTGATCTTGTGCCGCCGGAATTTCGAGCGGGCGAAGATCCCCAGGCCGTAGTCCCGGTCCTGGAGGATGTCGATGAGGACCGGGTTGTGGATGGCCTCGCTGTTGGCCTTGACCTCGTCCCAGTAGGTGGGCTCGATGCCGTAGAACAGGCCGAATATCCCCGCCACGGTGGAATTGCCGGAGCTGAAGTGGTTGCGGCACACCGTGGACCTGGTGCCCAGGTCCCGGATGCGGGGGCAGACGCGCTCGTTCATCTCGTCCGCGCGCCAGCTTTCCAGCACCAGCAGCAGGATGTTGGGCAGGGAGTCCCGGGGGACCGGGGCCAGCCGGGGCGGGTTCAAGGGGTAGTGGAACGCGCCGTGGGCGGAACCGGATGATCCGTCCGGGGCTCCGCCTTCCTCATCGGCGAACAGAGGCACCTTGTCCCCGTAGCGGACGGCGTGCTTGTGGGAGGTGAAGGGCATGTAGAAGGGCAGCCCCGGGGTCAGGGCGGTGATGCGCGAATCATCCTTCTCGTAGGCCAGGATGTGCATCACCTGGCTGGCCGCAAACAGCACCAGCGAAAGCGCCACCATGAGCCAGACGAAGCGCGCCCGGTGCAACCAGTGTCCGGCCAGGCGGATCAGCCCGAATTCCAGGGCCATCACCACGGCCAGCACGGCCGCCGCCTTCAGCATCATGCCCGCCGAGATCCCCATGCCGCCGGCGTTGTGCACCACGAAGTCCATCCAGAACAGGTCGATGTGGAACTTGTAGATGCCGAACACGATGCTGTCGGCCAGCATGTAGAAGATGAACGCGCCCAGCAGGACGACGGCCAGGATCAGCGCGCCGCGGCGGGAAAACAGGGCGGTCAGACTCGCGACCACCAGGACGATGAGCAGGGGCAGCAGGTAGTACCCCAGCGCGACCCCCGTCACATAGAGGGTGTTCAAGGCCGTGGGCGAGGTGCCCGGCTGGTTGCGCCAGAAGATCGCCAGCAGCAGGGGCAGGTTGAGAAAGACCGCCCCGCTGACGGGCAGCAGGGCGTTCCGGTAGTTCCGCAGGGCTGTGAGCAGACGGTTCATGTGCGCGTCCACGGGGCGCGGGCCCCGGTCGATCAGTTGACGGCCACCAGCGTCAGCTCGAAGGTCAGGTCATGGCCCGCCAGGGGATGGTTGGCATCCAGGGTGACCATTTCACCGTCGAGCTCGACGATCCGCACGGGGATGGATCCTTCAGGGGAGTTCATCTGGAGCATCATGCCCACTTCAGGTTCCATGTCGTCGGGAAGATTGGTACGGGGGATCTGGCCGATCATCTCCTCGCGAGTCTCGCCGTAGGCCTCGGCGCAGGGGATGGTGATGGTCCGGGTCTCTTCCACCGCCATGGAGGCGACGGCGTTTTCGAAACCGGGAATCACGTTGCCTTCGCCGATGACGAACTCGATGGGGTCACGGCCCTCTGAGCTGTCGAACACGGTTCCGTCGGCCAGGGTGCCTTTGTAATGGACCTTGACGGTCTTGCCGGCATCAATCATGTCGCAAATTCCTTCTCACGCTGCTCTTGATTCTCGGGACCGAAACATGGCAGCAGCATGAACCGGGTCCGCGGCGCATACCGCTGCGGCGACCGCACGGCAGGCCAAGGTTTGCCCCTCAAACTACCGTTTCGGGGGGAAAAAGCAACCCGGTAGTGCGGAAAACCGATCCGCCGGCCCTTACTTCACGAGGGTCAACTTGGTGGTTACTTTCCGGTTGCCGCTGGTCAAGCGGGCGAAATAGATCCCGCTGGGAACCGTGGTTCCGTCATCACCGCGCCCGTTCCAGGACCGCGAATAACGGCCCGCAGGCAGGTTCTCGTCGGCCAGGATGCGCACCAGCCGTCCCCGCAGGTTGTAGATGGCCACGTGGACCGGCCCC
>CAYPVD010000074.1:0-12354 GCA_964414055.1 uncultured Fibrobacteraceae bacterium | reverse complement strand
GCTCGTGGCCCAGGGCAAGGCGCTGTTCCAGGGCGAGGTCCGGCTCTCTCCGCACATGAGCGTGGAGTACCTGCTGGGGCACCAGGCGGCCGGGTTCGAGCTGCTGGGGCATTTCGCGGATTTCCAGGAGAACCCTTTCGAGCCCGACGTCCATTCCGGGAGCGTCTTCGTGTGGCGCCGGGGCTAAGGATACACCCCCATCTTGTCATGGCACCTGGACGGGATCCGGTGCATTATAGCGGCGGAATACATCAAGACCTCGACTCGGGATGGAGCCTGAACATGAATGGGATGACTGCGCGTCTGTTTGTCCACGGCCGGATTTTCCGGCTGGTTGTCGTATTGCTGCTGGTTTGCGGGTCGGCCATGGCCGCGGATCCTGGTGCGGATCCCGGTGCCGAACCCGCCGCCACACCGGAAACCGGGGCGGCCGTCCCGGCCCGGGTCGAGGGGCCGCCGCCTCCGGCCACCTTGACGGGGGATTTCAAGGCGGCCTACGTCATCGACGCGGACACCGGCTGGCCCCTGGTGGCCTACCACGAGCGGGACCGGCGGCAGCCGGCCTCCATGCTCAAGATGATGACCGAGTTGCTGGTCCTCGAGCGCGTGGCCGAGGGCGACCTGAACTTCGACGACCCGGTCAAGGTGTCGGCCAAGGCCAGCAAGATGGGGGGCTCCCAGGTCTATCTGAAGCAGGGGGAGGTCTTCACGGTCCGTGAACTGCTCATGGCCCTGGCCATCCATTCAGCCAACGATGCGGCCACGGCCCTGGCCGAGCACGTGGCGGGTTCCACCGAGGCCTTCGTGGACCTGATGAACATGCGCGCCCGGGAACTGGGCATGGACGATACGGAATTCCACTCGGTCCACGGCCTGCCGCCAGGATGGCATCAGAAGCCCGACCTGACCACCGCGAGGGACCTGTCCATCCTGGCGCGGCAGTTGATCAAGCATCCGGAGGCCCTGGAGTGGGCGGCCACCAAGAACGCACCTTTTCGCGACGGGAAGTTCATCCTCACCAACCCCAACCACCTGGTGGGGACGTACCGCGGACTGGATGGGCTGAAGACGGGTTACACCGGCCCGGCGGGTTTCTGCGTCACCGCCACCGCCATCCAGAAGGGCAAGCGCCTGATCTCCGTGGTCATGGGCTGCTCCTCGGACAAGGCGCGGGCCACCGAGAGCACGCGTCTGCTCAGCTACGGCTTCAACATGTACACGCAGGTGCCCCTGGTGGCGGAGGCCGGCCTGCCCCTGCCCGATCCCTACCCCGTCACGGGGGGCAAGACCAAGCAGACCACCCTGGCCTACGGGGCTCCCCTGAAGGTGAGCGTCCTGCGCGATTTCCAGGACCAGGTTTCCCTGAGATACGATCTGCCGGACAAGATTCAGGCCCCGCAGCCCGCAGGGACGGAGGTGGGAAGGGCCGAGGCGGTCTTCGCCGGCCAGGTCCTCGGGTCGGTGCCCGTGGTGACCAGGGAGGATATCCTCAAGGGCAACTGGATGGACCGGTTGTTCCACAGGTAGGGCCGGTGGGCCCGGCCGTGAAAGGGCGTCGCATGAGCACAAGGTATACGCCCTCTGGAATCCGGACGGGTCTTGTCGCCTGGTGTGCGCTGCTTGTGGTTCTGCCCGGGTTGCTCGTGCCCGGTTGCACGGGACCGGCCACGACAGGTTGCCCGGAAGCCGTCCTGAGCCCGGACGCCCTGGCCGCCGACAACATCAGTCTGGAACTGTTCCGGGCCCTGCCTCCTGGGGAACAGGCCCTGCGCCACGGGCGGGCGGTCGAGCTTCTGGACAGGGCCCGGCACACGTCGCACCCGGAGAGACGGCTGTCCTTCCTGGGTCGGGCCGTGGGGCAGGATCCCGGTCTGGCGGAAGGCTGGCTCGATCTGGCCGAGCTGTTGCACTGGGTGGCGACGGATGCGAAGACAGAGTCGGCGCTGGACAATGCCTCCCGGGCCATCTCCGCCCTGACTGCGGATCAGGAGAACGAGACGGCCCTGACCCGGCGCCTGTCCTTGTTGCGCGCCTGGTACCACTACGACCGCGGCGAATGGAGCAAGGGCCTGCGCTGGGCGCGCATGGTCTACGACCCGGAACCGGGTAACGATGCGGCGCGGGTGATCACGGGCCTGCTCGAGGCCCGCCTGGGTCATACGGGCAGGGCGCGTTCCATCGCCGGGGATATCCTCCGGTCGGACGGCTTCGCCTTCGAACCCGTCTGGATCAAGGCCTGCCTGGAGATTTCCCGCGGCCTGGACCGGGAGGCCTTCAGCTTCATGCCGTCGCTGCACCCGCGTGGAAATCATGCCTCGGAGTGCTGGATGGACATGGCCCGCACTGCGGAGCGTCTGCACGAGTGGTCCTTCGCCGTCAGATGGCACCGGGAAGCCGCCGCCGCCCTGCCCCTGGGCGACACGGGTTGCCTGGGCAAGGTGATTCACGCGCGGTTGGCGCCGGGACCCAGGGCTTCGGCCATGCCCGTTTGGCTGGGCATGCAGAATGCCTACGTGACGGGGTCCTTGTCCGCCTACACGGCCCTGGCCCTGGAAAAGTTCGACCGGGCGGACCCGGGACCGGAAAGGGATCTGTGGGCCGGTGAAACGGTCAACGCCGCGGGGATGTGTGTGCGTCTGAACCTGGATACGGCCTGGGCCCGGCGGGCCAAGGGCCTGGTTTTCGCGGCCACGGGCAACAACAGGCGGGCCCTGCAGGACCTGCGGCGAGCCTCCAAGGACCTGACGGACCTGGGCCTGCCTGATGGTCGGTTGGAGGCCGAGCTGGGCCATCTGCTCATCCTGGAAGAAGGATACGACGAGGCCCTGACCCACCTGCGCAAGGCCGTGGAGCTGGCTCCGGACAGGGCGCAGACCTGGAGCGACCTGGGGCTGGTCATGGTACGCAGCGGGGACAACGCCGGAGCGGAAGAAGCCCTGACCCGGGCCATCGAACTGGATCCCGGGCTGGTCGCGGCCTGGTACAACCGCGGGCTGCTGAACATGCACCGGGGAGATCTCGAGCGGGCGGCCGCCGACCTCGCCGAGGCGGCCCGTCTGGTGCCCGACAATCAGGATATCGCGCGGTTGCTGCAGCAGATCGAGAGGAAACGGCAGCAGCGGTGAACCCTCTACCGGCAAGTGGAAAAGGCAACGGTTTCCATGGTTTCGGCGTCGATGGCCCAGATCGCGATGTGCTCCATTCTGGCTGGTCGGGGATTCCGGTCCGGGCCGCCGAACATGATTCTTGATCCCCTGGCGCACACGACGACCCACATCTTGCCGCCCTGGTGATCGAGCCGGTAAGCGGCGTGGGGCAGGAGCAATTCATTCCCCTCGGAATACCCCTCCGAATTCATGACCGCAATCAGAACGCGCCGGAGGCTCCTGTCCGCGGGGAACAGGTCATGAGCCTTGGCCAGCAGTCGGTCGCGGAACGGGGTCCAGGCATCGGCGGCCACCGGTACGGTGATGCTCGACCAGGCATGGTCGGCGTCCCGGCCCGCGAAATCCTTCCACAGGGTCTTATTCAGTTGCCCGGGGTCCGTGGGCAGTTTGACGCTGATTTCAGTCACCACCACCGAATCGAGCAGGGAGTAGGCAGGCTCATCGCCGGGGCCGGGCCATGTGTTCCCCAGAGAGGCCTGGGGGGCAAGGAGGATGAGAAGGAGAACGAGGATAGACAGGTTTTTCATGATGGTCGCCCTTTCTGCACCAGGGCGATGGTGCGGGATCAACAGCAGGGAAATATGCGGATGATACCCGCGGCAGGGATGCAGGTTCCCGCGTGGCCGTTGTCAGGTCTTCGCAATGAGGTCGATGTAGGCGGTCTCCACCAGGTCGTCCGCGGCGACGCCCAGGTCGGCCATGAGCCGACGGGCTTCGGCTTCGCCGTCCGCTACCGGTTCTTCCGGTCGCAGCACGACCTCCAGTTCCAGGAACGAGCCCAGGCCTTTCACTTCGTCCAGGTGGATGCGGGTACGGCCGCGCAACAACAGGGTACGGGATTTCTCCACCACGCCCAGAACAGGATAGGCGGCGCACAACACCCTCAGCAGGGCCTGGGGACGGGCCGTGGGCGCCAGGGCGTAGTCGGAGACCTTGGGCCCGGCCTGGTCGGGGCGGTCGTAATAGATCAGCTCGCCGGTGCCGTCGCCGAATTCCCGCAGTTTGAGCCTGCCGGAGGGGCACGCGAAGAAGGTGTCCTTCTGTCTGATGATGGTTTCGGGTTCGGTGGCCAGCTCGCGGGCGCGGCGGGCCACGGTGGCCGCATCGTTCAGGCGAGCCTTGATCTCCACGTTGCGTGCCATGTCATCCTTCCGGGAAAATCGGCGCCGCCCCGGGGGGCGGCGCCGTCGGTCGAGGGGCCAGTTAGTTCTTGTCGCGCGGGAACTGCTTGACCGTGGGCACCTGGACGGGCTCGGTCTTGATCTTGTTCAGCAGGTACGCCACGGCCTTCTCCAGCTGGGGATCGCGACCCGCCATCTCGTCCTCGGGCAGGTTGTCGATCTCGATGTCCGGGTCCACCCCGTGGTTCTCCACGTCCCACTTGCCGTTCAGATCGAAGATCCCGAAGGTGGGAACGGTGACCGCGCCGCCGTCCATCAGGCGCAGGCCGCCGCTGATGCCCACCAGACCGCCCCAGGTGCGTTCGCCGATCACCGGGCCCAGGTCGTAGTGCTTGAAGTAGTACGGCAGGGCGTCGCCGCCGCTGCCGGCGTAGCCGTTGCTGATCATGGCCATGTGCCCGACGAAGGCCGTGCCCGGCGTGCGCCAGTCCCTGCCGTAGCGAGGCTTCCACAGGTTGACCAGCTTCTGGCGCAGGATGTTCATGAAGAAGTCGGGGATGAAGCCGCCGCCGTTGAAGCGCTCGTCGATGATCAGCCCTTCCTTGCGCAGGTTGGGGTAGTAGCCCTTGGCGAAGCCCTGCTGTCCGCCCACGGCGGTGTTGGGCAGGTGCAGGTAGCCGATCCGGCCGTCCGAGAGCTCATCCACCCGGCGGCGGTTGTGCTGCACCCAGGCCTCGTAGCGCATGTCGTGCTCGCTGGCCACCGGGACCACGGTGATCTCGCGGCTGTTCTTGCCGTCGGGGTTGGGGCCGACCTTCAGCACGACCTCCTTGCCGGCGGTGTCCACCAGCAGGCTGTACGGGTTCACCGGCGCCTTCAAGGCGATGCCGTTGACCGCCAGCAGGTACTCGTCCTGCTTCACCTCGCTGCCGGGCTGGTTCAGGGGCAGAGGGGTGCCTCCGTTCCAGTCGCGGTCGGTGAAGATGCGCGCGAAACGGTACATCCCGTTTTCCCGGTCCAGGGTGAAGTCGCAGCCCAGCAGGCCGGTGCCGATGCGGTCGGGCCGGGGCACGTCCCCGGGACGCACGTAGCTGTGGGAGCAGTTCAGCTCGCCGATCAGCTCACCGATCAGGTAGCTGAAGTCCACGCCGTGGGCCACGTAGGGCACGAGCTGTCCGTAGCGCTCGTACATATGATCCCAGTCCACCCCGTGCATGCCCGGATCGTAGAAGAAGTCCTTCTCCTGCCCCCAGGCATCGCGAAACATCTCCTGCCACTCGGCCCGCGGATCGACCCGGGCCTTCATCTCGGCGGTGCGCAGGGGCTTGTCGGCGGGCTTCTGGTCGGCCTTGGCGTCGACGATGCCGAAGCTGCCGCCGGCGTTGTAGAAGACCTTCTTGCCGCCGTCGGCCAGCTCGTAGCTCCGGCATTTCTTCAGGACGGTCTCGGTCTCGCGCTCCTTCATGTCGAAGAACTTCAGGCTGGTGGTGGGGCGCTGATCGCCGGAGGTGCCGCCGGGAGTGAACGGGCGGTCCATGTAGAACAGCTTGTCGTTGGCGAAGCTCAGGCCGTAGTAGTTGCCGGGGGAGACATCCAGGGCGATGGTCCGTTCGGCCAGACCGTCCAGGTCGATGGTGATCTTGAGATCCTCGTCCTTGTCGCCCTCGTCATCCTTGTCGTCCTTCTCGTCCTTCTTGTCGGCGTCCTTGTCCTTGTCGCCGCTCTTGACGGCCACCTCGTCGCTCTCGGGCGGGAACGGATGGGCCACGTCCTTGCGCAGGGGGACCACGTACAGGCCGTCCATGTTGGTCCACAGCGGCTTGAGGTCGAACCCGCCGAGGGTGGGATTGAAGTTGCGGGCGGACACGAAGAACAGATAGTCGCCCTTGTCGTCGAAGCAGGGGTTGGAATCGTTGGTGAAGTCGGTGGTCACCCGGTGGGTCTTGCCGCTGCCGAGTTTGTACAGGAAGATGGAGTTGAAGTCGTTCTCGTCGGTGCGGGCGTACACCACCCAGTCCGAGCCCGGGCTCCAGCCGAAGTCGTTGATGATCCCGGTCAGACCCTGGTCGATCTTCTTGAGCTTGCCGCTGTCGGCGTCGATCAGCCACAGGTTCATGGCCGCGTCGTTCATGAGCAGGTGCTTGCTGTCCGGCGACCACATGAGGCGTCGGGGCCAGGCGAAGTCCTTGTGGGTCAGCATCTTCTCCTTGCCCTGACCGTCGGCAGGCCGCAGGTAGACCTCGTAGCCGGCACGGGGATCCTTCGCCCTCTGCCCGTCGCCCAGGTAGGCGACCCACTTGCCGTCGGGCGACCACACGGGCCCGCGTTCACGGATGCCGGGGGTCTGGGTGAGGTTGCGCACCGGGCCCTTCTCCGCCGGCACGGTGAAGATGTCGCCGCGGGCGGAGAACACCGCACGGTTGGCGTCCGGACCGATTCCGGCCCCGTCGATGAGCTTGTCCACGCTCTTGAGCCGGGGACGGGCGATGGTGTTGTCGCTGTACAGCGAGATCTTCAACCGGGTGCTCTGCTCGGTCTGCAGGTCAAGCACCCACAGCCAGCCGCCGCACTCGTAGACGATGGCGCCGGGCCCCTGGCTGGGGAACTTCACGTCGTACTCGGGGTGATGGGTGACCTGGTGCTCCTCGTCCGTATCCAGGTCGTGGGCCCAGATCTGCAGGTTGCCGCCTCGGTCGCTGGTGAAGTACACGGTCCGGCCCTGCCACATGGGATAGTTGTCCGTGCCCACCCAGTCGGTCAGGCGGCGGGTCTTGCCGGCGTGGAAATCGTAGATCCAGATGTCCTGGGCCATGCCGCCCTTGTAGCGCTTCCAGGTGCGGTTCTCCCGGCTGATGCGGTTGAAGGCGATCTTCACGCCGTCGGGGCTGTAACTCGAAAGGCCGGCGGTGGGCAGGGGGATGCGGCGGGGCAATTCGCCCTGCATGTCCACGGTGAACAGCTGCAGATCGCGGCCGGTGCGGCTCTGGCGCGGGGACTGGAAGCGCACGCTCCGACCGTCGGGCTGCCAGTCGATGACCCGGTCCCAGCCCGGATGGAAGGTCAGGCGGGTGGGCTCGCCGCCGCCGGCGGGGATGACGTAGACGTCGTTGTTGCCGTCGTAGTTGCCCGAGAAGGCGATGTACTTGCCGTCGGGGCTGAACTTGGGCTGGCTCTGGTAGCCCTCGGAACTGGTCAGACGCCGGGCCTGGCCGCCCTTGCTGCCGACGGTCCACAGGTTGCCGGCGTAGGTGAAGACGATCATGTCGCCGTGGATGTCGGGATTGCGCAGCAGGCGCATGTCGGTGTGGTCGGGTTCGCCCAGGACGGGATCGGTGGTGTTCGCGGCCCAGGCCGGTGCGCCGCAGCACGCAAGCAGCATGGTCGTCAGGATCAAAAAGCGGCTCTTCATCGGTTTCCTCCGGCTGTCCCCGAGGACAGCAAGGGCTCGGGTAAACGATCGACGGCATGGATCAGACCGGCGATGGCGGCGGTGTTGCGGGCCATCTCGCGGGGATCGACCTTGTCGTAGGTATCGGCCCGGCTGTGGTGCAGGGCGAAGTATCCGGCGCCGTCCACGTGGTGGCCGACGCCCGGGATGCCGGCTCCGGCCAGCGGACCCACGTCCACGCCCGCGTGACCGCGCCTGACGGACCAGTGGTCCGGTGCGAGGCGGGCCAGGGGTGCGGCTAGGGCGGCGATACGGGCGGTCACGGAACTGTCGGCCTGGACGCTGAAGCCGCGGGGGGCGAAGCCGCCCGAGTCGCTCTCCAGCACCAGCACGTGACGGTCCAGCTCCGCGCGGTGGGCCTCGAGGTAGGCACGGCCGCCGTAGCCGCCCATCTCCTCACAGGCGTAGAACACGACCCGGATGGTACGCTGCGGCCGCCGGCCTTGTTGCAGCAAAAGCCGCGCCGAGGCCAGGACCAGGGCGATCCCTGCACCGTCGTCGTGGGCGGCGGGCGCCAGGTCCCAGGAATCCAGATGGCCGCCCACAAGGATGATCTGTTCGGGCTTCCCGCTGCCGCGGATCTCGCCGATGACGTTGTAGTCGGTGGTCTCGCCGCGGTTTTGCGCTTCGAGGTGCAGGCGCACACGCGGATGCATGCCGCGGCCGCACATGCGGTACAGGCGCGTGGCGTTTTCCACCGTTACCGCGGCGATGGGGATGCGGGGCGCGTCGTCGGCGTAGTGCATCATGCCGGTATGGGGAGCGCCCAGGCTGCGGTCGGTGACCGAGCGGATCAGGCAGGCCACGGCCCCGTGCCGGGCCGCCGCGCTGGCGCCGCCGGTGCGGTAGCGGACGGTCTTGCCGTAACCCTCCCAGGGCGGGTTGAACAGGACGATCTTTCCCGCGGCCTCTTCTGAGCGCCGTTCCAGCTCGTCGAAGTCGCGCACGGCCATGACCTCGGCCTCGATCTCGCCCTGTCCGGTGCCGTCGCTCAGGCCCATGGCGCACAGGTCCAGGTCGAAGGGTATCGGACCTGTGACCCGGCCCCACTCGTGGCCGCGGGTCCAGTGGGGCACGGTGACCGGCTCGGTCCACACGCTGTCGCAGCCGGCTTCCTTCATGACGCGCCGGGCCCAGACCACGGCCCGGTCATAACCCTCGGATCCGGCCAGGCGTGGGCCCACGGTGTCGCACAGCTCGCCCAGCAGGTCGTAGGCGTAGGTGTCGTCCAGGCCGGCCTGGATGACGGCATTGAGGTCGGAATCGGGCATGGCGGTATCTCCGGAAATGGGTTCGCCGCAACCGGCCAGCAAGAAGGCCGGCAGCAGCAGGCAGAGCAATCGGCGCATGGGGGCGTTCTCCGGGTTGCAGTTCGGGGTGGTGGTGGGGGGATGACTCGGACATCCTACAGGAAACCCTGAGGAGAGGCAAGGGCGCCCGAATGCTCCCCCGAATGCAAATGGCGAGTCTGCGGGGATCTAGATCCCCGCAGTATGATGATAAGTCAAACAGAAGGGGATTTCCCCCGGGGAGCATCGCGGTGCCGCTGCACGGCCAGCGGTATCCGGGCTGTTTTATGCCAAAAGGGCCCGCTTGAACGGGCCCTTTTGCACATGAGTCAGGCGGGATGATCACCCGTCGATCTGCTTGAACACCTTCTTGACCTTGCGCAGGGCCATGTTCAGTTCGCGCTTGGTGATTACCAGCGGTGGGGCGAAGCGGATCACGTTCTCGTGGGTCTCCTTGCAGAGCATGCCCTCGGCCATCAAAGCCTCGCAGTAGGGGCGCGCCGGCCGGTCCAGGACCAGGCCGATGAACAGGCCGCGGCCGCGCACCTTCTTGATGCTCTTGCTCTTGATCTTGCGCAGCTCGTCCATGAACCAGGGCCCGAGCTTGGCGCTGTTCTCCACCAGCTTCTCCTCCTGCAGCACACGCAGGGCCTCGCGGGCCACGGCCATGCCCAGGGGGTTGCCGCCGAAGGTCGAGCCGTGGTCGCCGGGATGGAAGACACCCATGATCTCATCGCTGCTGAGGAAGGCCGAGACGGGGTAGAAGCCGCCGCTGAGGGCCTTGCCGATGATCACGCCGTCGGGATGGATGCCGTCGTGCTCGAAGGCGAACAGCTTGCCGGTGCGGCCCAGGCCCGACTGGATCTCGTCGCAGATCAGCAGCACGTTGTGCTTTTTGCAGATCGCCGCGGCCTTCTTGAGGAAACCCTTGGGGGGCACGTTGATGCCCGCTTCGCCCTGGACGGGCTCGACCAGGAAGGCCGCCGTGTTCTTGGTGATGGCCGCCTCGAGGGCCCCCGTGTCGCCGAAGGGGATGATCTTGAAGCCGGGGGTGAAGGGGCCGAAGCCGTCCTTGTACTGCTCCTCGGTGGAAAAACCGACGATGGTGGTAGTGCGGCCGTGGAAGTTGTCCGCGCAGACGATGATCTCGGTCTTGTTCTTTCGGATGCCCTTGACCTTCTCGCCCCACTTGCGCACGGCCTTGATGGCGGTCTCCACGGCCTCGGCGCCCGAGTTCATGGGCAGCACCTTGTCGTACCCGGTCAGCTCGCAGACTTCCTTGCAGAACAGGGGCAACTGGTCGTTGCGGAAGGCGCGGCTGGTCAGGGTGACCTTGGCGGCCTGGCGGCGCAGGGCCTTCAGCAGCCGCGGGTGGCAGTGGCCCTGGTTGACGGCGCTGTAGGCGGCCAGGAAATCCATGAAGCGGTTGCCCTCGACGTCCTCGACCCACACGCCCTCGGCCTTCTTGATGACGATGTCCAGAGGGTGGTAGTTGTGGGCGCCGTACCTGTCTTCCATGGCGATGAGCTTGTCGGTCTTCTTCATACGGGGGCCTCCTTAACGTCCGGTTCCGGGGGTGTCCGAGCTTTGCCGCCAAGATAGTGTATTCGGGGGGTAAATCCAGTGTACCGACATATCACATGGTCCACCGGGTTCGACCTCGAAAAGCGAACCTTGCCGGAAAGGGAAGGACCGATGGAAGGGTAGGCGACACTACGGTGGCCCCGCCATATCCCCGATTGTCCAACACGCTGTAACAACACCGATTACCGGAGCAGGAGGCCGCCTGCCGAGGGGCCGGTTCCGGGCCTGGAAAAAAACTTCAGGCCGGCGGCGTTTTTTACTTGAATAAGTAAAGAACTTGAAATATTAAAGTAATGCGTGCGATCGGGAGGCCCGTGTTGGACAAGGATGTCCGGACGGGTGGTCGCCGCCGGAGAGATCCGCGGCCGTAAAGGCGGATCAGGTCCAACGCGATGGTGGAGCCGGATCCCGACGGAGCGAACATGGGATCCCTGTAGGGTCGGAGACGGAACTCCGGACGGCGACAGGGGGGCGGACAACTGGTCCTGGGTGCCAGCCGCCCCCTCATCGAATCAGGAAGTCCGCAAGGATGCGGACCGAGGGATTCGGTGAGCGCCTCGGCGCCGATCAGAGCAGGACCCGCATCAGGAAAAGGCATGGTGGCCGTTCCTGAGACCCGGGGGCCGACGTTGTTCAACAACTCGCCCGACCTCGTCGGTCCCCGACCAGCGCGACCCGTCTGCTTGAGACAAGGATGTTGCCTGAAGACGGGGCAGCGGCGGAGACGCCCGGCAGGGAGGCCGAGGGCGTGGCGCGACAAGCCAAGACGGCGAAGGGTCCCGGCGGCCGGCCGCCGTTATCACCCCTGATTCACGGCCGGGTCAGACTGCTGATCCTGTCCTTCCTGCTGCGCAGCGGCCGTGCCCAGACCTTCCCCGCCATCCGCCGGACCCTCGACCTGACAGACGGGACCCTGTCGGTCAACCTCACCAAGCTCGCCGAGGGCGGGCTGATCTCCATCACCAAGACCTTCGAGGGCAAGAAACCGGTGACCCTGGTGAAGATGACCGCCCGGGGCAAACGGGAGTTTGCGCGGTACATGGCGGATCTCAGGGCGATCCTGCCGGGTGATGGCTGAATGTGAGGGATGATTACCGCGGCGGCATGGAAACATGCATGCAATGGTGACGGGTCATGAAGATTCCTGGTCGCGCCGGGTGTTCCAGCGGTCGTAGGTGGCGATGCCCCGCAGCATGTTGAACAGCCCGATCATGGCGGCGATGTTCACCATGTCGAAGTACAGCGGCAGGCTCAGCAGCTTGGTCTGGCTCCAGCGCGTACCACGCAGGAGCCAGCCGGCCAGGGCCGCTCCTTGCAGGGCCAGCAGGCCCAGGGCGGCCAGGCCGTAGAACCATCGCCACCAGCCCGAAGCGTCTGCCCACAGGACGGGCGCGCTGATCATCAGCAGTACGAGCGGCACCAGGATCATCCGGCGCAGCACCTTGTGCGTCAATAGCTGCACGGCGTAGAATCCGTGTTTGAAGGGATTCAGCAGATCACTGCGCAGGCGCAGGGCCGCAAAACCCGCCGAGGAGATGCGCACCTTGCGGTCGAACTCGCGCTCGGCCGGGGCGACAGGGCCCGAACCGTGGGCGCGGGGCTCGAAGACCAGGCGCATGCCGCCTGCTATGGCGCCGGTGGAGATGAAGAAATCGTCGGTCACACCCGGTGGACAGGGCTGGTAGAGGTGGCGGCGCAAGGCATAGATCTGGCCGGTAGCCGAGGTCAGGTTGCCGCCACGGCTT
>CAYPVD010000073.1:0-12378 GCA_964414055.1 uncultured Fibrobacteraceae bacterium | reverse complement strand
CGGCGGGATCAGCGCCAGGACCTCGGCCTTGGACACCGGTTCGATCTCGCCGTTGCACACGCTGCAGCGGCTGAACCGGTGCTCCCGACCGGCCAGCAGGAAACGGGTCGCCACCTGCCGGACCTGCTCCTGGGGGTCGTCCGGGCGCACGAGCATGGCTCGCGTCAGCTCCCGGCGCTTGAGCAGACTGCGGCTGCGCGACAGCACCGTACGGCCCTCGTTGACTCCGCGGCGGGCGACCTCGGCCTCGCTCCAGGCTGGATCCCACAGGGTGTCGAACCCCAGCAGGCGCAGCCAGCGGGCCAGCCGGCCCAGGTGGCCGTCGCACAGGAAGCTCACATCCGGCAGGAAGAAAGGCTGCACCGCGGCCACGTTGACGTGGTAGCCGTCTAGCACGAGACCGTCGGAAGAGGACAGGTCGCCGCCTACGGCGCCGATCTCGCAGTGGGGGATGCCGACGGACTCGATGAGATCCTTCAGGCCGGCCGGGGCGTCCAGCCGGAACTCAAGCACCGTGCCGGAGGCGTCCCGACCGAGGATGGAGAGTCCCTTGCGACCCCGCCGCAGACGCAACAGGTCGGTCAAGGTCGTGTCGAAACTGATTTCCACCTTCACCATGAACGAAATCCTAGCACAAATCCCCCATTACCGTTGACAATCCCCGGCCCCAGGGGCTACTTTCGCAGGCACGAATTTCACGGTAGGCCGGGCTCCCCCCGGGGGTCCGGTTCCGTGTCCCGGCTGCCTGTTCACCCCGCCCCTGCCCGCGGAGATAGTATTGCGCCGCATTGTCAAAACGCTGCTGTTGACGGCTCTTTGCGGGCTCGTGGCCGCTTGTCCCTCCACGCTGCAGGCTTCTCCCCGGTCCGACATGTACACCAGCGTGGGCATCATCGGCTTGACCATCACCAACCTCGGCTACGTCGGCAACGGGTTCGTCTCCCCGTACCAGCCTTCCTGCGAGTATCCCCTCAACTCCAACGTGGAGCACATGTTCCTGGGCGGCATCTGGGTGGGGGCGGTCACCCCCGACGGGACCATCCACGTCTCCACCGGAGCCCAGGACGCCTCGAACCTGGTGGCCGGGGACGAGATCCGCGAGTTCACGGACGATCCCGACGAACCCGTGCTGATCTGGTCCAACAGCCAGAACAGCGACAACTTCAACCCCGCGGCCCTGGCGACCCAGCACATCCAGGTGGTGTTCAACGACTACGCCCGGGTCGAGTCGGGCAACCACGTGCCCCTGGGGCTGAAGGTCGTGCTGCGGGCTCTGGCCTGGGGCAGTCCCTACGCCGACGACTTCGTCATCCTCGACTACAGCATCATCAACATCTCCGGCGGGGAGCTGCGGAACGTCTACGTGGGGTTCTGGAACGACACGAGCGTGGGCAACACCGAGCAGAACAACCCCTACGATCCCCAGGCGGCCCAGGGCTGGAACTACTACGACGACCAGAACGGCGCCTGGGGTCCGCCCGGATGGGACCTTCCCGACCAGTACGTGCCCGAGGACGACGACAAGATCTGGATGATGTACGAGCACGACGATGACGGGGACGAGGGCCTGGCCACCAGCTGGGTCGGGTGCCGGCTGCTGGGGACGATACCGGCGGTCGAACCGGCCGAGGGCACGCCCCCCGTGTCCTACAACTCGTGGCAGTTCCGGCACGTGCCGGCCAAGGATGACGAGTACTATGCGGACGACGACGTGGACCACGAGCACCTGTTGCCGGGCAAGTACCAGATCATGGGCGACGGCGCGTTCACCGTGGGCGAGACCCAGGAGATCGACTACACCATCGCCTCGGACTGGGTGGGCCTGCTGGCCACCGGTCCGTTCCCGTACCTGGCCCCGGACGACACCGTGCACGTGACCTTCGCCATCACCTGCGGCCCCGACTCGCTGGGCCTGCTGGCCAACAGCAAGGTGGCCCAGGTCGCCTACGACGACGGTTTCTCCATTCCCGCCGGTCCGCCCTCGCCGACGCTGGATTTCGCGTTCGAGAACGACTCGGTGATCCTCCGCTGGGCCCCAGGCGATTCCCTCGATACGGACGGCAATCCCCTGCCGTCGGACAGCCCCTTGCGTTCGCCCGAGCAGCACATCTCGACCATCACCGGCCAGGGCGATTTCCAGGGCTACCGCATCTACCGCTACCAGGGCCAGGTGATCAACGAGAACCCCTACTCCATCGCCACCCTGGTGGCCCAGTTCGACAAGATCGACGGCGTGGGGTTCGACACCGGCCTGCCGCCCCTGGACGGCAGCGGCCGGCGCGAGTTCGTCGACACGGGTCTGCTGGACGGCTTCCCCTACTGGTACTCGGTGGTGTCGTTCAGCGCGCCGGACCTGGAGGAGGGGCTGCCCGAGTTCCAGAGCGGGTTCAACGAGAACGCCCGCCTGGTCCACCCCGGGCCCGCTCCGGCCGGCGGCGGCAACCGGGCGACCATCGGGGTCTACCCCAACCCCTACCGGGCTGGTTCCATGTTCGATAGCCGCAGCGGCGAGATCGAACTGGGGCGCAAGATCTGGTTCACTGGCCTGCCGCCCCGCTGTCGGATCCAGGTCTTCAACCTGGCCGGGGAAGTGGTCAGGACCCTGTACCACGACGACCCGGTCAGCGGCCAGGAACCCTGGGATCTGCTCAGCGAACCCGTGCGGGCCATCGCCTCGGGGCTGTACGTCTATGTCGTCAAGGACAGCGAGACGGGCGAGATCCAGCGCGGGAAGCTGGTGATCATCAAATGAGACGCAACCGGGCGATCCTGCCGACAATCGTCATGGCCGCGGCCCTGGGCCTGGCGGTCTGGTTGATCGGCTGTGCGGCCAACGATCCCTTCGATCCCGATTCGGTGCCCAACCAGAGCCCCTCGGTGCGCTTCTTCGTGGGACCGGTGAACCCGGGCGACGCGCTGAATCCGACCAGCTACTTCGAGCGCAACTTCACCTGGAGCGGCACCGATCCCGACGGCTGGGTGACCGAGTACTACGTCTCCATCCGCAACCACCGGGACGAACCGGCGCCGTGGACCACGACCACGCGTACAGACACGACCATGACCTTCATCACCGGCGAGGACGGCACCTCCGAGGCCACCTTCTTTATCGCCTGCCGGGACAACCGTGGCGCCCTGAGCGACACCCTCGTGCAGTACGTGCCCCTGCGGAACTTCCCGCCGGTTGTGAATTTCATGTCGGACTACGAGCCCCTGGTGAACATGCAGCGCGAGATCACCGCCGGCGGCGAGGCCGGAGCCGACACCACGTACTGGAACTGGGGGGTCGACAACTTCCGGCTGTTCGCCCTGGATCTGGACGGCGCCTCCACCATGGACGACTACTTCCTGTACACCGTGGCCGACGGCGACCCGGAGCAGGTTTACGACGTGGACGATCCCCTGGCCGACCCCAACACGGCGTGGATCCGCCAACCCTTCCCGGATCTGGGCAGCGAGGTGCGGGAGTTCGAGATCCTGATCAAGGACGCCCTGCCGGGCGAGCGTACGCTGCAGGTGAAGGTGAGCGACGAGGCCGGCGGCGAGGCCCTGTTCACTTATAGCTGGCAGGTGCGGGCCCCCCGCGGCAAGGTGCTGTACATCTTCGACAACACCTCGACAGGCGGCCGCGCCTTCTACCGGGGCTTCCTGGACGAGCACTACGGCGACGGCGGCTGGGACGTCTACGACTTCTGGTTCGGTTTCCCCGACCGCGCATTCGTGCTGCTGGAGACCATGCGCCTGTTCGATGCGGTCATGTGGACCGACGGCGGCTCCAACAGCCTCATCCTGGTAACCGCCGCGGCCCGCGACGGCACCATCGAGCAGTATGTCGAGGGGACCGACGGCGCCGATCCGGGCAAGTTCCTGCTGATTACCAAGGCCGTGGCCGGAGGGGCGTCCAAGCTGCCGGGAGTGTTCGTGCAGAGCGTGCTGGGCATCAGCCCGACCCCTGCTCCGCCCTCGGAATTCGGCGGCATCGCCGGCCAGCAGGCCCTGGGCGAGAAACCTGGCCTGCCGACCATGACGGCGGTCGGTACAAGTCCCATCGGCCTGGGCATCGTGCCCCTGCCCGGCTCCGAGGCCCTGTACCGCATGGAATACTGCGAGGACTGCTACGGCGACCCCCGCCGTCCCCGGCCGCCGTTCGATCCCATCGTGGCCGTGAGGGTGCCCGAAACCTCGGTGTCCGAGACCGCCGATGTGATCACGGTGAGCCTGCTGCTGGACCAGTTCGACCCCGACGAGGTCAAGGCCGCCCTGTCCGTGCTGCTGGATACGGAACTGGGGGTGGCGCCGTGATCAACCTGCGCAGATTGATCCTGCTGCTGGCGATTGCGGTGTGCATGGTGCCGGGTCCGGCCGGAGCCCAGGCGACCAAGCAGGTCGTCTCGCCCCTGGCCCCGGCGACCATCAAGGGCCGCATCTTCGACGCCGAGAGCGGCGAGACCATGCCCTACACCAACGTCTTCATCGCCGGCACCAACATCGGCACCATGGCTTTTACCGACGGCTTCTACATCATCAAGGGACTGCGGCCGGGCACCTACACGGTCAAGGCCTCGTACATCAGCTACGGCATGGGCGAGAAGACGGTGACAGTGGGCCCGGGCGAGATCGTGAACCTGGATTTCCACCTCGAGGTCCACGCCATCATGGCCGAGCCGTTCGAGGTGGCGGCCGAAAGGGCCCTGATCGAGGTGGACCGGACCGGCAGTGCGCATTTCCTGGGCAGCAAGCAGATGGAAGCCATGCCCCTGGATCAGGTGGTGGACATGATCGCCCAGCAGCCGGGGGTGACGCTGCAGGACAACGAGATCCACATCCGCGGCGGTCGGGCCGACGACACCATGTTCGTGGTCGACGGCATGAACGTGAACGATCCCCTGGCCGGCGGCGGATACGGCTACCAGATCGATCCGTCGATCATCAACGAGATCCAGGTGCTGACCGGCGGCTTCAACGCCGAGTACGGCCAGGCCGTCAGCGGCGTGGTCAAGGTCACCACCAAGGAGGGCAGCGACCGCTTCGAGGGCAAGGCCAGCTTCAAGCGCGACTACCTGTGGGAACCGGTGGACAAGAGCGACTCCCGCGACTGGCGCACCCTCACCGATTTCACCGAGCCCAACAACATCGACATCGTCAAGCTGAGCATGTCCGGCCCCGATCCGATCAGCGGCGCCCTGGACAAGCTGGGCCTGCACCTGCCGGGCACCCAGTACATGCTGGTGGCCGGGTCCATGGACATCCGCGACGGCTATCTGCCCATCTACAGCCGGCAGAACAAGCTCGAATCTCCCGTGTACACCCAGGATTTCTGGTCCCCGCGGCAGAAGAACGACTGGAACGGCCTGCTCAAGTGGACCTGGAACATCACGCCCTCGCACAAGATCAGCATCAACAACAGCCGCCAGGTGGCCATCAGCCAGGGCTTCAACCTGCCGGGCGAGGGCTACCCGAGGCCGTTCCTGGACAATCTGGACCAGTATCTGGTGTTCACCAACGAGAACATCCTCAACCAGATCTTCTACCGGCAGGTGCTGAACGAGAACTCGTGGCTGGAGCTGACCCTTGGCCGCAACTTCAATCGCCAGCACTCCAACGTCAACGGCAACGACGACTTCACGACCTACAGCCACATCAACGCGCCGCCCATTCCCAGCGGCCAGGCCTTCGGCAGCGCCGACCGCTGGCACGACCACTACTCCGAATCGTACACGGCCAAGGGCGCCTATTCCTTCATGGGGGCGGGCAACAACACGTTCAAGACGGGGTTCGACCTGTCGTTCACCGAGATGCAGCTGATCGACCTGCAGTCCTCCCTGGGGTCGCCGCCGCCGGGCAAGCTGGGCATCAAGGAGGACATCTTCACCGCCCATCCCATCACCGGCGCCGTGTATTTCCAGGACACCCTGGACTATCACGGCATGATCGTGAACGCGGGGATGCGTGCCGACCTGTGGGCCCCGGGCCGCGAGGTCGAGTACGTGATGGACCACAACGAGGACTACCTGTTCATCTACCAGGACATGGCGGACCAGTTCCAGGAGGACACCATCGGTTTCATGGGGCGGCGCTGGAAGATGCGGCTCTCCCCGCGGCTGGGCGTGAGCTTCCCTGTGACCGAGCGCGACAAGTTCTTCTTCAACTACGGTCATTTCAGCCAGTGGCCGCGCTTCGCCTACGTCTATCCCCAGCTGGAGACCCAGACCGCCACCGAGGTCCAGCTGCTGGGCAATCCCAACCTGGATCCCAAGGTGACCGTCGAGTACGAGACAGGCATCCAGCACGAGTTCGGCGGGCTGTGGAGCATGGGCGTCACCTTCTACAACCGCGACATCTACGACTACGCCAAGAGCGTGGGTCTGGGCTCGGTGGATATCGGCGCGGACGAGACGCCCGATCCCAACGACACCGGCACCGTGACCATTCAGCCGGTCAGGTACTTCAACGGGGACTCCGCCCGCAGCCTGGGCGTGGAGTTCAGCGTGATCAAGCGCACGACCCGCTGGCTGAGCGGCTCGGGCAGCCTGGAGCTGCAGCGCACCACCGGGACCAACAGCAACGCCGACGAGGCCTACCTGCAGGCCATCTACGACGAGGCCTACACGCCGACCGCCAGCATCGGCGGCCTGACGCGCAGCCCCCTGATCTGGGACAAGCCCTGGACCTTCAGCGTGAACGTCGATTTCACGGTGCAGGAAAAGGACCGGCCGCAGATTCTCGGCTGGCGCCTGCCCCCGAACTGGAGCGTGAACCTGCTGGCCCGCGCCGAGGCGGGGCAACGGTACACCCCCCGTTTCTACAAGGGGCCGGGGGAGTACGTGTTCGGGGACTTCAACAGCGAGACCGGGCCCTACAAGAGCTCCATCAACGTGCGCCTGAACAAGTTCTGGAAGCTGGCCGACCGCCGGAAGCTGACCATGTACCTGGAGATCCGCAACCTCCTGAACCACAAGAACTATCGCCGGGTCAACCCCTGGACCGGCGAGGGATACGAGGTGGGCGACTATAATCCCAGCTGGGAGGATCGCTGGTCCACCGAGGAGGATCCGCTGACGACCGACAGCGAGGAATACGCCAAGGGCGTCGTGGATCCCAGCTACATCGAGAATCCCCGCCTGGTCCTGTGGGGGGTGAGCTACTCATGGTAGTCAACCCTGTCTCAACCATCCGGTGGAGGTTCGGCGCGGCCCTGATGATCGGCCTGATGCTCTGGACGGCCGGCCCGGCCGGGGCGGGGGACATCCTGCGCCTGTACGGCGAGGACAACGTGGGCACGGCCGGCGGCCAGTTCCTGCGCATCCCCGTGGGCGCCCGGGCCGTCGCCCTGGGCAAGGCCTATTCCGCGGCGGCCACCGACGGCTCGACGCTGTTCTGGAACCCCGCCGGGGTCATGCGGACGCCCGGCAGGGTCAACTACTTCGCGTCCCACGTGGCCTACACCGCCGACATCGACCTGGATTTCGTGTCCATCAACCACCGGCGGCAGAACTTCGGCTTCGGCCTGACCATGGGCGTGCTGCGGTCCGGCGACATCCTGCGCACCGACGAGTACCACCAGGAGGGCACGGGGCAGTACTTCAACGCCAACCAGTTCTTCCTCGGCGGCACCGTCGCGCGGGCCATGACCGACCGTTTCTCCATCGGCGGGACCGTCAAGTACTACCAGGAGAACCTGGACGAGTACCAGATCAAGTCCCTGCTGGCGGACCTGGGCATCCTGTACCTGGTGGGCTGGCAGGACCTGCGCATCGGATTCTCGGTGCGCAACTTCGGCAGCGACCTGAAGCCCTCGGGCACGCCGCCGTCCCTGCCGGACGGCTACACGCCCACGGCGGAGTTCCAGAGCTTCCCCTCGCCCACGGTGGGCTCGTTCGGGGTGGCCAACACCTGGACGCTGAGTCCCAACGTGGACCTGATGACCACGGCGGATTTCAACCATCCGTCGGATTACAAGGAGAGCTTCCGCTTCGGCGGCGAGCTGGGCCTGCGCAAGATGCTCTTCCTGCGTTCGGGCTACGAGACCAGCCGGCAGGAGGGCGGCTTCGCCGCCGGGTTCGGCCTGCAACTCAAGCGCAAGCAGTTCCTGGTGCGCATCGACTACGCCTTCAGCGATCTGGGCAGCTTCGGGACGGTCCACTACATATCGGTGGATCTGTCTCCCCTGCACAAGCGCAAGGATCCCGATGCCTGGCGCAGGAGGGGGTTGCGATGAGCAGGCACCGAAACCTGGGTACGGCCGCGGTTCTGGCCGGAGTCCTTATGGCCGGGGTAATGGGCGGTTGCGGGGAAAAGATCACCATCCCCGAGCCCTCGGGGTTGTTCTCCGTCAGCGCCTACATCCTGGACGACAGCTACCCCGATCAGGATCCGTTGCAGGTGGCCCAGGCCCAGGGCAGCATCTTCGTGCTGACGGCCGACTCCCTGACCAAGCGGGACCAGGAATACGGCCGCATCGCCGCCGCCGGCGACCTGGCCGATCCCCGCGCCATGTGCGTGGACGGCAGCGGGGAGCTGGTCTTCGTGTACGAGCAGGCCGTCGGTGAGATCAGCTGGTATGCCACGGCCGATCTGGCCTACCTGGGTTCCTCGGCGGTGCCGGGCGTGCAGGGAGGCGTGGCCATGGCCACCAATCCCGTCGGCATCGAGGAGGAGCCGGGGGCGCGCACGTTCCTTTTCGTGTCCGACCCGGTCGCCGGTGTGATCCACCGCTTCGCCTTCGACGACTTCAACGGTCTGTCCGCCTACGGGATCCTGGCCCGCAGCGACGGGGACGCCGCCCGGTTCGTCCACGTGCCCGCCGGCATGGCCACCGACAGCGAGGACAGCCTGCTGGTCTGCGACGCCGATTCCAGCCGCAACTGGGTCATACGCTTCGTCAGCGAGCCCGACCTCGAGGATACGACGCCCGAGACGGGGGACCAGGATCCCTGGCGGGGGCACGCGGCCCTGTTCCATGACCCCACCTGCGTTCCGCCGGCGGCGGCCGACTTCGTGCTGGGCGATGCGGCAGCCTGCGGCCAGTCGGACTGGGTGGGCGGTCCCAGCAACGCCGTGGGAGCGTTCACGGCCCCGCAGGACGTCGTCGTGGACGGGAGCGGGCGCATCTTCGTGGCCGATACCGGCAACAACCGGGTGCAGGTCTTCCAGCCCGACGGTCTCTTCGAGCTGGCCTTCGGTGATGAGGAGAACACACCTGGTCCCGTATCCCTGGCCGTGGTGGATGTCCGTATCGGAAGCGGTGCCGAGGACGTGGACTACGCGGCGTACGTGTACATGGTGTTGCCGGGGTCCGGCGAGGTCCGCAAGTTCATCAGCAGCGAGCATTACATCTTCCTGAACCAGGAACCCCCGCCGCCGCCCAACTAGGAAGATGTTCCATTCCGAGAGTTGCTGTTCTGCTTGCACCCGACAAGGATCGCCATCCGGTGATCCTCGCGGGTGAAGCGGTACCGGCACGAGGATTGCGATTCCGGCTGGCACAGCACCGATTAACCCGTTACAATTTGATTCCTTGACGAACCGGCCGGGGGTGACCCCGGCCGGGCGTGCAACCGTTCATCCGGGTCAGGGAGGCGAGGTCGTGGAGTTCACGTCCCTCAAGAAGCAGTTTCCCCGCCAGGAGATCCCCTCCACGCCGTTCTTCGTGTCGGTGGCCGGCAACATCGGCGTGGGCAAGAGCATGGTCACGACCATGATCGGCGAGGTCTTCGGCTGGCGGATGTTCTTCGAGCCGGTGATCAACAATCCCTACCTGGACGACTACTACCAGGACATGAAGCGGTGGAGCTTCCACCTGCAGGTCTATTTCCTGAGCAAGCGCTTCGAGATCCAGAAGAAGATCCTGGACGAACCCGGCTCCGCCGTGCAGGACCGCACCATCTACGAGGACGTGGAGATCTTCGCCCCGACCCTGCACCGCATCGGCTGCATGGACGACCGGGACTACGAGAACTACCGCGAGATCTTCCGCAACATGGCCTCGTTCCTGCAGCCGCCGGACCTGATCATCTACCTGAGTTGCCGGCCCGAGACGGCCCTGGAGCGGGTCAGGCAGCGGGGCCGCGAGTGCGAGTCGGAAATTCCCCTGGATTTCCTGCGCCGGCTGCATGAGGCCTACGGGGACTGGATCGAGCGCGCACCGGCCCTGTGCCCGGTCAGGATCATCGACACCGAGCAGGTGAACCTGCGGGACGACGAGGCGGAACAGGTCCGGCTGTTGCAGATGATCCGGGACGCCCACCTCGAGAAGCATGAACATCCACGCGGCTGACCGCCGCAGGGAGGAAAGAGATATCGTGACTGCAGGTGAATATCGACCCAGCGACCTGTTGCGGGGGGCGGAGATTACCGACGAGCTTCTGCGCGCCCTGCCCAAGACCGATCTGCACTGCCACCTGGACGGGAGCCTGCGCCTGGAGACGTTCCGCGAGCTGGGCACGGCGGTCGGCATGGAGATGCCCGCGGACGAGGCGGGGATCAGGGCGCGGTACTTTCCCGCCGACCGCGAGTGCCGGGTGAACGAGTTTCTCAGTTATTTCGATCACACCCTGGCGGTGCTGCAGACGGCCGAGAACCTGGAGAGGGTGGCCCGGGAGCTGGCCGAGGATTTCGCGGCCGAGGGCGTGTGGTACCTGGAAGTCCGTTTTTGTCCCCTGCAGCACACCGAGCAGGGGTTGACCCAGGATCAGGCGGTGGCGGCGGTACGGTGCGGCCTGGACGCGGCCGAAAAGGCGCACGGCATCAAGGCGGGCATCATCATCACCGGGATCCGGACCATCGCTCCGGAGCTTTCCCTGGAACTGGCGAAGCTGGCGGTGGACTGGAAGGACCGGGGCGTGGTCGCCTTCGACCTGGCCGGAGCCGAGGAGGATCATCCGGCCAAGCGCCACCTCGAGGCTTTCTACCACGTGATGAACCACAACCAGAACGTCACCATCCACGCCGGCGAGGGCTTCGGACCCGAGTCCATCCACCAGGCCCTGCACCGCTGCGGGGCCAACCGCATCGGCCACGGGGTGCGCCTGGAGGAGGACCGGGATCTCATGGCCTACGTGGCAGACCATCGCATTCCCCTGGAGATCTGCCTGAGCAGCAACCTGCAGAGCTGCGTCGTCGAGAACCCGGCCGACCACCCCCTGCGCTTCTACATGCGCGAGGGCCTGCGGGTGACGCTGAACACCGACAACACCCTCTTCGCCCGCACGACGCCGCTGAAGGAACTGCGCCTGGCCGTGGACACCTTCGACTTCACCCTGCTGGAGACCGAGAACCTGCTGCTCAACGGGTTCAAGAGCGCGTTCATGCCCGAGGAGAAGAAGGGCGGGATGATCCAGGATGATCCAGGATGTCCTGGCCACCTTCCGCAGCCTGCGGGACAAGTTCGACCTGGACAGCACCAAGAAGGGAAGGACATGAGCGACCGTTTGGCCCTGTTGTCGGATCGCTGGCGCGACCGGGTGGCCGCGGCGGTCGATTTCCTCCGGAAGCGCGGTTTCGAGGGGCGGGTGGGCCTGGTCCTGGGCAGCGGCCTGGGCAACTTCGCCGACGCGGTAGAGGACGCCGGGCGCATCGACTACGGGGACATCCCCGGTTTCCACTCGCCGACCGTCGCCGAACACAGCGGCCGCCTGGTCTGCGGCACGGCGGCCGGAGTCCCGGTGATCGTCATGCAGGGCCGGTTGCATCCCTACGAGGGATTGCCCCATGACGAGCTGCTGCTGCCCACGGCGGTGCTGGCCTGTCTGGGCGTCGAGACGGCGGTGGTGACCAACGCCGCGGGGGGGCTGAACCGCTACTTCGCCCCCGGCGACCTGATGGCCATCCGCGATCAGCTTGACCTGCATTTCCACGACCCATTGCGCGGCCTGCTGGCCGAGCCCATGGGCGGTCCCGAGGCCGCGGCCGTAGGCCGCCTGGGCGGACTGGCCGACCTGTACGATCCGGCCCTGGCCCGTAAGCTGGTCGAGGCCGCCGCCCGTTGCGGGGTGCCCATGCACAGCGGCACCTACGCCAGCATGTCCGGGCCCGCCTACGAGGCCAAGGCCGAGATCGGCATGCTGCGCCGCATCGGCTGCGACGCGGTGGGCATGTCCACGGCCCCGGAAACGGTGTTGCTCAAACGTTTGGGTGTGGCGCCGGTGGGGCTGTCCTGCATCACCAATCCCGCCCGCGAGACCGGTCAGCCGGAGCTGTCCCACAGTGACGTGGTGGAGGTCGGAGCCATGGTGCGCGACCGCATGGCCAAGCTGCTGCTGGAGTTCCTACCGCTGGCCGTTGACCCTCCGCAGTAGCTCCTCCATGAATTATCCGGGTTAACCCTGCCTGATTTCGACGGCGTTCTGGACCGGAGCGAACAGGTAGATGAGTACCCCG
>CAYPVD010000072.1:0-12600 GCA_964414055.1 uncultured Fibrobacteraceae bacterium | reverse complement strand
TGCTCGGGTGTGGCGCCGTCCATGTCACGATAGGTGTGCTGCAGACGCACGGAGGTTTCCACGTCGGGATGGTAGTCCCAGCGCAGGGAGGCCATCACGGCGTCGCGCTCGTTGAAGGGCACGTCGATGGCCCCGTTATCGTTGTTCTGGCCGGACTGGTTGCCCGCCACGAAGCGGTCCAGGTAATCCACGTAGAGTACCTCGGCGCCCAGGGACATGGTGTCGTCGTGCAGGGGCAAGGTGGCGTCCAACCCCAGCTTGTAGTCGTGGGATTCGGTCTCGAACCACGTGCTGGCGTCGCCGGTGCGGGCCAGGTGGTCGTCGAGAGCGGGAATTCCCGTCGAAGGCTGGCCGACGATGGACTCGAAGTTCATCCAGATCAGTTCGCGCTGTAGCCAGATGGGGGTGCCGAGCTCCAGGTTGCCCAGCTTGCGGGATAAGCGTATCCAGAAGCGGTCCCCGCCGGTGTTGTCGAACAACTGCGGATCGTTGTAGTAGTCGTAGTTGTGGACGTTGGCGAAAAGGCCCTGGAAATGGATGCCGAAGGGGTCGGCTTCGACCAGGGCGCCGGCCGTGCCCTTGCCCAGGGGCAGGTGATCGTTGCCGATGGTCGCCTCGTAGTCGATGTTGCCCACCAGGTTCATGGGGTCGCCGCTGGTGAAGATCTCCCGGTTCCAGTAGGCATCGATGGAGAACTTGTCCGGGTGCACGAAGAGGGATGCCTCGTCCAGGTTGCCGGTGATGTTGTTGAGGATCACGTTCTCGTTGCTGTCCATGCGCAGGCGCGTGTAGGCGTTCACCAGGTCGTTGACCTGGGTGTTGAAGTTCAGGTCCACGCTCTGGGAAGGACGCAGCAGGCGGTAACGGGGGTCTTGCTGGATGTTCTTGGCCATCTCGAAACGCGTCAGGTAACGGCCGCTCATGGTCATCTTCGTGGCCAGGGTGGTGACGACGCTTTCGACGGAGGTCGGGGCGGAGGCCGCGGCCACGACCTTGCCTTTGGCGTCCACCGTCACGAGGGAATTCACGCCGCCGTAGGGATCGGCGCTCGTGTCGGGGTTCTCGGGATCGGCCACCCAGTTGCCGTCCACCACGAACTTGTACTCGTAACTGCCGGCGTCCAGCTTCTTGGCCACGGCCCAGTTGCCTTGGCCGTCGTTCTTCAGCGGCGTATCTGTGGCGTTCCAGCCGTTGAAGCTGCCGGCCAGGAACACCGCTCCCGCGCCGGGATCGCGATAGGTGAAGAGGATGCCGTCGGCCGTGGCCCTGGGGCGGCCCACACTGATCTTGCCGAGGTCGGTGGTGGGCTCGGCACCGGCGGATTTCGGCGCCTCGACCTTGGCCGCGGGGGCGGTCTCGGGCGTACCGTCGTCCTGTATGGTCACCACGGAGTTGTAGCCTCCGAAGGGGTCGGACCGACGCCGGGGGTTGTCGGGATCTTCCAGCCACTGGTCGTCCACGACGAACTTGTATTCATGTTCGCCGGGGGGCAGGGCCACCGTCACCGACCACACGCCGTCGTCTCCCTTGATCAGGGGCAGGGCCGTGGCGTCCCAGCCGTTGAAGTCGCCGGCCAGATGCACCGTCCGGGCGTCGGGAGCGATGTAGGTGAAGAGCACCCCGCCGTCGCCGGGTGCCGGGGCCGCCGCGACCGGGAAGGCGCCCAGGAGCAGGGCCGCGGCCAGCAGGCAGGCCAGATGGCGGCCCGGGCCGTGGCACAGGGTGGAATGATTTCGGTTGGCGTTGACGCTCATGGCAGTCTCCCGCTGCGGTTGATGAACCGTGCCCGCCGGCTCCCGCCGGCGCCGGCATTGGAAATCCTTCTAGAACCAGGTCGACAGGATCAGCTTGATCCGGTCGCGCAGGTTGTCTCCATTGCTCTCGTTCACGAACCAGTCGGTGTAGACAAGGTTGTCGGACTGGCCCGGATCTCCGTATTCGAAGTAGAGGTCGGCGCCCCAGCCCAGGTCGTACTTGAGCTGGGCGAACAGGGTCTGCCGGGCCTCGGTTTTCTCGTTGACGTTCATGGCCCTGAGGTAGCCCTTGAGCTTGTCGGTGATGTTCACCTGCATGTCGAAGCCCCAGGCGGTCACCTGGCGGAAGGTGCCCGCGTCGTGCACGCGGCCCTGGATGCGGATTTTGGCCAGGAAGTTCTCCACCGAGATCTCGCCGAACCAGTCCGGATAGGTGTAGAAGTCGTTCACTTCCAGGGCGGCGTCGTAACCGTGCCACCGCTTGTAGGCGAAGCGGGACTTGAAACCGTTGATGTACTCCATGTAGAGCTCGGCGTACCACTCGGTGGCCGGACGCAGGCCGCCCCCCGGTTCGTCCGCGATGCGCTTGCGGTAGTGGTCGTAGGTGACCTTGGCGGTCACGGATTTCTTCGGCACCAGCCAGTAGGCCTCGGCGTGTTTCTGGACGCGATTGTACTCGTGGTCGTCGTCGAAGCGCCGTGACAGGTAGCTGCGGAAATCCTCGCCGAAGTCGTTGTACCAGGCGTTCAGCGTCACGTCCCCGACGACGATGTTGCGGGTCTCGAGGGCGAAGGCGCGGGCGCGGGCGCGCGAGGCGCCGCTGAACTCCTCGTCACCCGGCCTGACGCTCCAGGCGGCCTCGGCCGTCCAGCGCGACTGCTCGAGGTTGATCGGCCCCAGCCTCAACCCCGTGTCGACGAGATTGCGCGGCGAAAAGGTCACGTCGGCGGAATACACCTGGTTGTTTTGCTTGCCCGTGTCGTCGGGTCCGTAATCCTTGCGCAGGTACATGGCGCCGGAGGTGATCCGCTGTCCCCAGGCCTTGTGCCGCAGGCGGGTAATGTAATAGGTGTCGCCGAAGGGCACGGTGCTGCCCGAGTCGCTGACGATCATGGTTCCGCCCAGACCCTTGACTCCCAGGAAATCCGTGTCCCAGAAATCCAAGCGTACACCCTGGGCCAGTGGGCCGTAGGAATCGTTCTTCAGCTTGTTGTCGTCGACTAGCCGCAATAAGGGCTCGTCGTTGATGTAGAATCGGTTCTGCCGGTAGAAGATGTAGGATTCCCATTTCTTGTCGCGCAGCTTGATGTGCCCCTCGGCGTTATACCAGGGCGGCTGGTAGAACTCCACCTGCGAGGTGCTGTTGTCGTCCCGGTTCGACCAGGCGCGCAGCTTGCTGAAGACCTCCAGCTGGTCGTTGGGGTTGGAGAAGAACTTCAACTCGGCGTAGTGGCTGGGGATGCCGTTCTCGTCGGGGCTGCCGAAATGCCAGCGGGTATCATCCTTCTGGGCGGCGATGGACAGGGAATAGTAGCCCTCCAGGCGGTTTCCGGCCAGGGTCTGACGTGGCGTCGCGGCCCCCAGCAATACAGCCGGCAGCAGCACGGAGCAGGCGGCGCAGGCCAGGCCTCGCAGGCCCTTGTCGAGCATGTCGCTTGTCAGTCGCATCGGTGGCCTGTCACTTCCTCAGGGTGAAAGAGAGCATGTAGACATCGCCCAGCTTGTTGTTGGTTTCCAGGGCCAGGTCCAGCCGCCAGTGCTTGTCCTGCAGCCCGGCGCCCAGGGTTACCGTGCCGGCATCCATGCCCGAGCGCAGCACGAGGGTGTTGTAGAACCATATCTCCGTGCCCCAGTCCAGCACGGTATCGGTCCAATCCCCTTCCCTGTTGCGCATGTCCATGGTCACCAGCAGGGTTTCGCGGAACAGATAGCTTCCGCCCAGGGCCCACTCGGTGTAGACGGGGTCGGGGTCGGAGGTGGTGCTTATCAGCTGCAGGGTGGGCGACAGGACGTTGTACACGACCCCGCCCAGGGTCCAGGCCTCATGGCTGTCGTAGAGCCAGCCGAGGTCGAAGCTGAAATCGTGGTCGGCGCCCTGGTAGTTGGGGTCGTTGTACTGGCGGTAGCCGGGGGCATCCAGCAGGAACATCTTGCCCGTGATCCCCACGGACAGGCCCGGCAGGAAGGACAGGGGAGCGGCGGCGGCCAGGTTGAGGGTGTCCTCGGAGTAGATATCGTCGATGCCCAGACGGACCCAGCTGGCCCCGAAGGAGAGGCCCCCGGGGTGTGGCACGGCCACGGCCAGGTAGTCGTTGCTGATGTCGCTCAGGCCGAATAGCCAGGCCCTGGTGGCCATGACCGAGGTTCCGGGGTTGCGCACCAACCCTGCGGGATTCCAGTACACCGCATTGGCGTCGTCGACCAGGGAGACGTAGGCCGAGCCCATGGCTTTGGGCCGGGCGCCCATGTGCTGATGGCGGAAGTCGGCCCGGGCGGATGCGGGCCACAGCACGGACAGGGCGCAGGCGGTGAGCAGTCCCCGTGCGGCGAGGCGTGGCAGAAGTCGCTTCATCATTTGATCACCGCCAGGGAATGGTTGCTGCGGATGGTGCGGGTGCCGCCGGCCTGGTTGTAGGTGGTCTCGATGCGCAGGATATAGACGCCGTAAGGCACGATCTCGCCGCCGAAGTCCCGCCCGTCCCAGACCAGACCGGGCACGCGGTGAGGTACCCTGCCTTCCTGCTCGTCTCCCGCGTAGTGGAAGGTCTGCTGCAGGACGTTCTTGCGGTTGCCCTGGGCGTTGAAGATCGACACCGTGACGGTGGCCTCGCGGTCGAGGTAGAACGAGATGTTGGTCTCGTCGTACAGCCCGTCCCCGTTGGGGGAGAACGGGTTGGGTGAGATCAGAATTCCGGAGATCACTTCCCCGTCGTTCTTGTTCAACCCGTCGGTGTGAAAAAGGCCGTAGGTTCCTGTGTGGGTGACGGTGGCGGTCACCAGGTTGCCCGTGGTCGAGACCGTGCCGCCGATCAGCAGCCAGCGGTTGCTGGTGGCGTTGTACTCGTACATGCCGATCCGTGTCTCGTCGGCACCGCGCGGCACCCAGGCCTGGGGGTAGTGCAGGGAGAGCTCGGCCGTCGAGGGCAGGCGGCTGTCCACGGGATTCACGGTCGCCCCGGGGCCCAGGGTCTTCAGGTCGAATTCGCGGAAAACGCCCAGGGGCCTTCCCGGCGGCACCGAGGGTGCGTCCTGCAGGACGGCGGGGATGTTGCAGAGCCTCCAGTCGGCGGCGAGGTACGGACCCAACGTATCGGGGTCGGCACCGGAACCCGGCATGGCCTGGTCGACGTGGGCGGCGATGAGCCTTCGCCGCAGTTGATCAGGGATGGTCAGCTGGGATCCGTCGACCTGTTGCAGGGTGATGTCCGGCCCCCCCATCATCTCCAGGCTGGGAACACAAGGTTGTCCGGTGTAGAGCTGCAGGGTCGTCACCGGGGAGATCGAGACCTTGTCCTGGGCGTCGGTGGCCGAGACCTGGAACTCGAGGTAGCGGCTGCTGTCGATGGGCGAGTAGATGAGGTTGGAGTCCAGCCACGAAGGCAGGATGTCGACGACCCAGCGGTCGCCGCCCAGGGCGCCCATGGGAACCTCGCGATCCCAGCCCTGGCTGGCGAAGTCGGAGCTGCGGTAGCGCATCTCCGCATGGGCCACCCGGTCGTCGTCGCTGATGTGCACGGACATGGCGATGGCCGCGTCCGCCAGGGGCACGATGCTGGTGACGATGGAGTTGCCGCTGCCGGTGTCGATGACCGGCGGGCCCGTGTCCTCGAAGGCGCTCATCTCGATGGCCACCGGGGTCAATCCCTGGTTCAACCGCTCCAGGGCCGCTGGGGACTCGTAGTCCAGGATCTCCTCCTGGGTCTTGCCCGGCTGGTGGCCCGAACCGGGGACCAGCAGCAGGTCCATGAGGTTCGAGTCGCGGTCGGAGTTCTGGCCGCCGCCGAAGTTCCATTCGCTGCGGGCTTCGTTCACCCAGCGGATGCCGCCCAGGACCTCCTCGCCACCGAAGTCATGGCCGGCCAGGCAGACGGCGATGTCCCAGCCCAGGATCTCCTGGGCCGTGGGATCGCCCAGTGCGGCCCTTGATACCAGGGCCGTCACGGTATTCAGCTGGGGATCGCCCAGCAGGATGATGTCCTGGTCCGTGCGCAGGGCGTTGTCACGCCAGGACTGCAGGGTGTTCTGGCCCAGGCTGGGAATGACGGCCTTGTACCAGCCGTCCATGATCACCGCGTAGTCCCAGGCGTCCCAAGGCTGGAAAGCGGCCTGGCGGTTGGGCAGGGTGGCCGTGGCGCCGCCGGGTGCGCTGTCGATGAGGATGTCGATCTTCTGGATGTTCAGCTCGGCGTACAGCGGGTTCCAGTCGGCGGTGCTGGGGTCGGCCGGATCGGGGAAATCGCCCAGGCTCACCTGGAAGGCGATCATGTCGATGGTCTGACCGCCGACGGTGGCGCTGGTCTCGTAGATGGTCAGCCCCGTCAGGTCGAAGGATCCCGGTCCGAACACGATGTTCGTGGGGTAGGTGTAGAACTTCCGTGCGGTACCCGGCTGATTGGGGCCGTGGTCGTCGCCGACCGGGTCGGAGACCTGGAGGATGGGTTCGACCACGGCGGTGACCCTCACCGTGACCGCCGCGGTGGCCCCGCTCGTGTTGCCGCGGTCGAAGGCCGAGACCACCAGATCCTGTTCGCCGCCGGGGTTGCCCACCGGGATCAGGGTCTGCAGGCTGTAGACGCCGTCGCCGGCGGTCTGGTCGCCGTGCGCGGCATTTCCGTCGTCGTACATCCGGGTCAGCGAACCGCCTCCGACGGTCGCCAGATCAGCCAGCACGTCGCCGATGCCGTCGCCGCCGTCGGTGACGCGTGCAGTCAGGGTGATCATCTGCCCGGCGTCCACCGCCTCGGGCGTGACCTGGACCTCCGAAATCACCGGCGGGCTGGGGAAGTCGGTCTTGACCACGTAGGGGCCGCCCCAGACCGAAAGGGTCACCGGACCCAGGGCCGCGTCCCAGTCGCCGGGGCCGGGATCGATGTAGTCGAAGGTCAGATCCAGGGTCGAGTCCTGGGGCGCCGAATCGAAGGCCGAGCGCTTGACGCCGCCGTCGTCCTGGGTCAGGTAGGTTTCCAGCAGCAGGGAATCCGGACGGGCGCCGAACGCGGCCCAGGGGATCTCGATGTGGAAGGCGTCGAGACCCTTGCTGGTCCAGCGGTTCTCGATGTTGAAGCCCTGGGCCGTGGTGTAGGAGTCGTTGTCGGGGTCATACCATTCCCAGGCCCCCAGGGTGGTGTTCCAGCGCCGGAAATCCCCGTAGTCGTCGGCGCTGTACTTGCAGGTGATGGCGTAGTCCGGTTTCAGGGCGTGGCCGTAGTCGACCGGTTGCACGAAGGGGTCGCTGCCGGCTCCTGCGGGGTCGAAATTGGTCTCGAAGATCACATGGAGCTGCAGGCCGCCCCAGTCCGAGGCGAAGGGGATCTCCAGGATCAGCTTGTCCAGGTCGTTGTCCACCACCAGGGCCGTCAGGTCGGTGGGCGGGAAGGTGTGCCTGGTGCCGGGCTCGTGCCGCCAGTCGGGATCGGTGATCACCATCACGTCACGCAGGCGCAGGCCGGTCTCCTGGACGGACATGTCGCCCCCCTGACCGCCGAGGGTGACCAGACCGGCGGTTCCGCCGGGGATGAAGGAGCTGGTGGCCTTGCCGGAGCTGTCCGTCGGCGCTGTGGCGGGTTCGAAGGTGCCCAGATCCGGAGGGTCGGCGTTGAAGGTGAAGCTCTCGCCGAAGACGGGCGAGGGGTTGCCGAAGACATCGACGAGCTGGGCGGAGACGGCCACCGGATGGACGAGGTCGCTCAGGTTCGCCGGCAGCTCCACTTGCCAGCTCACGGGGGGACCGGCCAGGGCGGTCAGGTACAGGTGCCTGAAGATGCTGTCCACGGTCCCGCCGACCACCGTCAGGACGCGGTTGTCGATGACGACCGAGACGGTGACCAGCAGCGTACCCGAACCCGTGGCCGACAGCTCGGCCTGCGCCTGCCCATCGGCGTTGGTGGTTACGGTGGGTACGGCGAAGCGCCCGGTGCCGGTGGAGGCGGCCGCTACGGCGAAGGTGACCGGGACATCGGCGATCCGGCTAGGGTTGTCGGCCGAGTCGTAGAGCTGGGCGGTGACGGTCACGGTAGTCGCACCGTCGGCCACCAGGCTGTCGGCGTCGGCGGTCAGGACCACGGTCGTCGGCTGGGGATCCTGGAAGGCGACGATGATACGCCCGGCGATGGGGTCCTTGTTGGGCTGGGCCAGGTACACGCGCAGGACCTCCACGGCGGTGTTGGTCATCCAGAAGGATGCCCGCCCGTCCCGGAAATCCACCGTAGAGGCGGTATCGGCCAGGTCTTCGGAGGCGAAGAACACCGGATGGCCTCTCGGCGAGCTCTGGTCATCCATCTTCAGGGCGCTCAGCCGGAAATCGGTGAGGTTTCCGTCCAGGTCGTACAGGTCGTCACGCCCGGCCGAATCGCGCGCGGCCAGCATCACCGGCGTCAGGAACCACAGATCATCCTCGGGGATGGACACCGTGCCGCGCACCCCGTCCTGGGTTTCGCCCTGATCGTCCACGATCTCCAGGTGGTCGGCACGGACGGCCTGCAGGATCAGCGTCCCCAGGGGCAGGTCCGCCTGCCCCACCGTGACGACCGGTTCCAGGGGCACGTACCCGGTGGCCGTCAGGCTCAGGCGGTAGCTGCCGGGCTCCAGGTAGAAGGAGAACGAGTCCCCGGGAGCCGAGAAGGAACTGGTGTCGCGTAGTGCGCCGGTCAGTTCGTCATGGAGCTCCAGGCGGCCGGCGGTTGCCGGCCCCTCGAAAGCGATGGCGCCGGACACCCGGGCGGCCCGCGGCAGGATCATCTCCAGGCCGGTGATGTCCGTGCCGGCGGTAACGGCGACCGGCAGTTCGGTGGTGATGTAGGTCGGCGCCGAGGCCGACAGGGTGAAGTCGCCGCCGGTGGCGGTGAAGAAGGCGAAATCCCCGCCGCTGGCGGGAAAATCGGCGAAATCGAGCTCATTGCCGTCGCTGTCCAGCAGACGCAGGGTGCCGGCGGCCCCGGGACCGGAGTCGAAGCCCACGGTGCCGCTGATCTCCGTCTGCCGCACGAGGTCGAAGTCCACTCCCGTGACGTCCGTGCCTGCGCTGACGGTGACGGTCCGCTCGGCCGGCAGGTAGGTGTCGGCCTCGGCGCGCACGGTGTACTGCCCGGATTCCACGTAGAAGACGTAGGGGCCGCCCGCGGGGGTGAAGTCCATGCTCTGCACGACGTTGTCGCCGGCGTCCAGGAGGGTCAGGGTGCCGGCAGCGCCGGGGCCGGAGGCGAAGGTCACGGCGCCGCGGATGGCCGTGGCGCGTTCGAGGGTGAAGTCGGCGCCGGTGACGGCGCCGCCGCCGCTGACGGTGAACGTGCCGGAGGCGGGCAGGTAGCCCGTGGCCGAAACCGTGACCGCATAGTTGCCGTCGGGCAGGCGAGGCAGGGTGTAGGCGGTCAGGCCGGGTTCGGTGGTCACCGTCGAAAGCGCCGTGCCGGGGTTCCGGCCGGCGAACCCGGTGATGACGGCCTCTGCGGTCACGGAGGTCGTGCCGTCATCGCCGGGCAGGGTGACCGTGCCGGAGATGGATCCGACCGCCGGATCAGCCACGCCGTCGCCGTCGTCATCCAGGATTGAGGCGTGCAGGTTCGTGAGCGCCACCTGGGCGTCACCCCCGTCCAGACCGGCGTTGTCGGGGGCCGAGTCGATGCCGTTGAGCTCGGCGCTGGCCTTGGTGACCAGGGCCACGGCCTTCAGCACCGCGTAGGAAGGCATCCCGTCGGCATAGATCAGGGACCAGGGAATGGCGAACTCGGCGTTGAACCAGAAGGGCAGGGCGTCGGCGTCCTTGCCCACCCCGAAGGCCTGGGCCACCGTGACCTGGTCGGTGATGTCCAGGGTGGCGCCGCCGTTGTCGTTCACAAGCCTCACGCCGGGGGCGGGACCGCCCAGATCGGCGCTGTCGCCGGGCATCCGTCCCAGGACCAGGTCGATGCCGTGGCCCTCGGGCAGCAGGAAATTCCCGGCGTAGGTGTCCAGGTCCGCCGCCGAGCGCAGGCCGATGCCCTTGTCCAGATCCACATACACGGCCAGGGCCTCGTCGGTGCCGAAATCCTGGTATGTGACTGCCAGGTACAGGTTTTCCTCGTCCCAGGTGCACCACAGGTTGCGGATGTTCGCCGTGCGCGTGGTGTTGTCATCGGCCCGGTCGTTCACCACCAGGTCGGCCGGGTCCCAGTCCGTCCCGTCGGCGGTGATAACGCCGTCGATGGTCGGGGCGTGGTAGGGAACGGCCAGGGCGGCGCAGGCGGTCAGCGCCATCAACACCAGGGTTACGATGGCCAGGGCCCCGGAGGGTGAAGGGCGAAGGGGATTCTTGGGCATGGTGGAACCGTCAATCCATGGATCTGGGGTGGGCTGAACAGTCACATTGGCAGGGAAGATACAGGAACCGTTATTGTTCTTCAACGAAAAACGGTGTAGTGTTGTCTTCCATGAACGGTGAAGGATTGCGGTTGCGTATGGCTTCCTGGGCGGCAGGGCTGATGTCCCTGTCTCTTCTTGTATCCTGCGGCCATGTGGATCGCAGCCGCAGCGTGGTCATATGGGAACAGATGGATCCCCAGGAACAGATGCTTTTCGACAAGCATGTCGACCAGTTTCGCGCCCGGCATCCCGAGTTCGCGGCCTTCGATATCCAGCGGGTCCACTACCGGACCGAGGATCTGCAGACCCAGTTCCAGACCGCGGCCCTGGCCTACGGCGGCCCCAGCATGGTGTACGGCCCGGCCGACAAGATCGGTCCCTACCAGATCATGGGCCTGCTGATGCCCATCGAGGACCTGTTGCCGCCGCAGGACATCGCCCGCTTCGACCGCTCGGCCCTGCCCGAGCTGGACGGGAAGATCTGGGGTCTGCCGGACCAGGTCGGCAACCACCTGACCCTGGTGGCCAACATGGCCCTGGTCGACACCATCCCCGACAATACCGACGACTGGGTGGCCCAGCTCCAGGCCCTGACGCGCGATCTGGACGGTGACGGCAAGACCGATCAGTACGGTCTGGTGTTCAACCTGCTCGAACCGTTCTGGCTGGTGCCCTGGCTCGGCGGTTTCGGCGGCTGGGTCATGGACGACCACGCCGTGCCCACCCTCGATACTCCGGCCATGGTCGGGGCCCTGGCCTTCATGCAGAAGCTGCGGGGAATGGACGTCATGCCCCGGGAGTGCGACTACCCCCTGGCCGACACCATGTTCAAGACCGGGCAGGCGGCCTACATCATCAACGGGCCCTGGTCCTGGGAGGGGTACCGCCAGGCGGGCATCGACATCCAGCTGGGTCTTTTGCCCCGGGTCAGCGCCACGGGGCTGTGGCCGGTGCCCATGACCAGCGCCAAGTGCTACTCGGTGAACGCCTATCTCGATCCGGCGACGAAGGAGTGCACCGCCGCCTTGCTGGCCTGGCTGACCGGCTACGAGGTGCAGGTGGACATGGCCCGGACCCTGAGCGTCCTGCCCAGCAACCTGAAGGCGCGCGAGATCCCCGAGTTCAGGACGGATCCGGAGATGCTGGTCAGCAACGCCCAGATCGCCAAGGGCCGGCTCATGCCCATCGTCCCGGAGATGCGGGCCATCTGGGACAGCATGCGGCCCGGCTACCAGGACGTGATGAACGGCAACATGACCCCCAGCGAGGCGGCGGCGTTCATGCAGAAGCGGGCCGTGACCATGATCGCCCGCATGAAGGAATAGGGAGGACGCGTGAAATTCGGCAACCCCCAGTCCCGTCTGGCCTTCTGGTTCCTGATGCCGGCTGCCGTGGTGCTGCTGGCCGTGGTGGCCTACCCCTTCCTCTTCAACATCTACGTCTCGCTGACCAACTGGAACATGTATCATTTCCGGGATCCGCAGCTCAAGGGCTTCATGCACTACGCGCGGATCTTCATGGAGCCGGATTTCTACCACATCTTCGGCAAGACCATCGCCTGGACGGTGATCAACCTCATCTTCCACTTCACATTGGGCCTGGGGGCGGCCCTGCTGCTGAACCGCAAGCTGCCCGGTCGCAACCTGTACCGCGCCCTGCTGATCCTGCCCTGGGCCGTGCCCCAGTACATCTCGGCGCTGACCTGGCGGGGGATGTTCAACGTCGAGTACGGGGCGGTGAACCAGTTGCTGGCCCTGGTGGGCCTGCACCCGGTGGCCTGGTTCGCCAGCGAGTCGGCGGCCTTCTTCGCCGCGGTGATCACCAACATCTGGCTGGGTTTCCCGTTCATCATGGTCATCGCCCTGGGGGGGCTGCAGAGCATCCCCCAGGAGCTGTACGAGGCCGCCCGCATCGACGGCGCCGGCCCGGTGCGCCGTTTCTTCAGCATCACCCTGCCCATGCTCAAGCCGGTGCTGCTGCCGGCCCTGGTGCTGGGCACCATCTGGACCTTCAACAACCTGAACGTGATCTGGCTGGTGACCGACCAGGGCCTGCCCGCGGACAAGAGCCACATCCTGGTGACCTACGTCTACAAGGCGGCCTTCTTCTACTACCGGTACGGCTACGCGGCGGCCTTCAGCGTGTTCATCTTCCTGGTGCTGGTGGTCATCGTCCGCGGGTATGACCGCGTGTCCCGCCAGGAGGCGTACTGATGGCGCGCCGGGGCGGGATCAAGGCCGTCTGGACCGGAGTGTGGGTGCACGCGCTGGTGTGGCTGCTGGTGCTGTTC
>CAYPVD010000071.1:0-12889 GCA_964414055.1 uncultured Fibrobacteraceae bacterium | reverse complement strand
CGGTCAAGACCGTCTCGGACTGCTTGAAGCTCGACTTTTCACGCATCCAGTTCACGCCGGATCTTCTGCCCGCGGATATCATCGGCACGACGATTTACACCCCTCAGACAGGCAAATTCTCGGCGAAGAAAGGGCCCGTCTTCGCGAACCTCGTCCTCGCTGATGAGGTCAACCGCGCCCCGGCAAAAGTCCAGAGCGCCCTCCTCGAGGCGATGCAAGAGCGACAGGTCACGATCGGCAGCACGACCTATGCGCTCCCCCAACCCTTTCTGGTCATGGCCACGCAGAACCCCATCGAGCAGGAGGGGACCTACCCCCTGCCCGAGGCCCAACTCGACCGCTTCATGTTCAACGTCCTGATCGGGTATCCGTCCTACGAGGACGAGGTGACCATCGTCGAGAGCACGACCGGCGAGCTCGCCGCCGACCTGCAGAAGGTCCTGACGGCCGAGGAGGTGCTGGCCAACCGCGAGATCGTCCGCCGGGTGCCGGTGGCCCGCAACGTGACCGAGCTGGCCGTCAAGCTGGTGCGCGCCACCAGATTGGACGGACCCGAGACCGCCGCCGCGGCCGAAGAGTACCTGGCCTGGGGCGCCGGTCCGCGCGCCGCCCAGTACCTGATCCGCGGCGCCAAGACCCGCGCCCTGCTCCAGGGCCGGCCGACGCCCGATCTGGACGACATCAAACGCCTGGCCCACCCGGTGCTGCGCCACCGTCTGGTGTCCAACTTCCACGCCGAGGCCGAGAACATCAGCAAGGACCGGATCATCGACCAGATCCTGGACGAGGTCGCCCCGTGACCGACGCGCTCCTGAGCCCCGAGACCATCGGCAGCCTGGGCCGTTTGGACCTCATCGCGCGCCTGGTGGTCGAAGGCTTCCTCATGGGCCTGCACCGCAGCCCGTATCACGGGTTCAGCGCCGAGTTCGCCGAGTACCGCCAGTACATTCCCGGCGAGCCCATCAACCATATCGACTGGCGGCTATATGCCAAGACCGACCGCCACTACCTGAAGGTCTTCACCGAGGAGACCAACCTGCGGGCCACCATCCTCGTGGACTGCTCGGCCAGCATGTCCTACCGCAGCGATCCGAAGCTGCCCACCAAGCGGACCTACGCCGCCTGGCTGGCGGCGGCGCTGTCGTACCTGCTGCTGCGCCAGAACGACGCCGTGGGCCTGGTGACCTTCGACGAGGCGCCCCTGCAGCGCGTGCCGGCCCGCTCGATCAGGCGCCAGCTCTTCCAGGTGCTGAAGGTGCTGGACGATCTGCCCGACGGCCACGGGACCCGGGTGGGGGCGGTGCTGCACCAGGTGGCCGAGCGCATCCCCCGCCGCGGCCTGGTGATCCTGCTGAGCGACCTGATGGACGACGCGGAGGCCATCATCGACGGCCTGAAGCATTTCCGCCACCGCGGCCACGAGGTGCTGGCCTTCCAGATCCTCGATCCCCGGGAGATCGACCTGGATTTCCGGGGCGAGGTGGAGTTCGAGGCTCTCGAGGAGCCGGGACGCCGGGTGCGCCTGGAACCCGCCCACCTGGGCGAGGCCTACCGGCGGGACTTCGGGTCCTGGCGCGATCGTCTGCGCCGTGACAGCCGCCGGCAGCTCGTGGACCTGGTGGAGATGACGACCTCGACCCCGTTCGCCCAGGGGCTGGCCGCCTACCTCCAGAAACGCAGGCGGATGTCCTGATGCCCCTGAGCTTCGCCAACCCCGCCCTGCTGTTCGGCGCCCTGGCGGCGGCGCTGCCGGTGATCATCCACTTCCTGAGCCGACGCAAGGTGCGCCGCGAGAAGTTCAGCGACCTGCGCTTCCTCAGCGAGGTCCAGGCCCGGCAGACGCGGCGGCTGACCATGCGCCGCTGGTTGCTGCTGCTGTTGCGGGTGCTGGCCATCCTGCTGCTCGTTTTGGCCGTGGCCGGGCCGCGCTGGGGCGGACTGGGCGGCGGTCTGGCGGGCCACAGCGTCCTGATGGTCATCGACACCAGCGCCAGCATGGGCACCCATGAGCAGCAGGGCACGCGTCTGGCCCGGGCTATCGAGGATTGCCGCGGCATGATCGCCATGCTGCCCGGCCGCACCTCGGTTCAGATCCTGACCGCCGGCGCCCAGGTCACGCCCCTGCTGGGAGACTGGCTGCCCGCCGGCGCCGTGCCGCTCGATGTCCTGCGCGGCGTGAGCGCGGACGGAGGCGGATTCGATTTCGAGGCCGTGCTGGAGGAAGCGGTGCGCCAGGTGCGCAGCGCCCCGGGCACGGCGGTGGACCTGGTCCTGTTCAGCGATCTGCAGAAGGTGCGTCGCAAACCAGATCTGCAGACCGTGGCCGCGCGGCTGCAGGCCGAGTTGCCGGTGCGCCTCCTTGTGCGGCGGATCGGCCATGCCGTGCCCCAGGGCGGGGTCCTGAAGGTGGAGCTTCCCGCGCGGGCCCTGCGCCCGGGGGAGAACATCGCCTTGCGGGCGCGCGTGATCCCCGATGCCCCGGACCAGCCGTTCACCCTGGAGATCGACGGCGTGGAGGTGGGCGAGGCGGTGTCCGCCGGGCCGGTCTCCGGCATCCATGCCCTGGATTTCTCCCTCACGGTTCCCGGGCCCGGCCTGCACAGGGGCCTGGTGCGCAAGCCCCGCGACCGCCTGCCCGCCGATGATGTCCGGTACTTCATCCTGCGGGTTCCCGAGAAGCTGAAGGTGGTCCTGGTCCACGGCGCCGATCACCCCGGCGATGGCCCCGCCGGCCGGGGCGGCTGGCGTTTCCTGCAGCAGGCCCTGGATCCCGGCGGCCGGGGGGCCCCGTTCGAGGTGCAGCCGGTGACCTGCGACAAGCTGGTCACCGGGGACCTGGACCGGGCGGGGGTGCTGGTCCTGGTGGATCCCGATCCTCTGGGGCGTACGGCGTTGGCGGGTCTTACGGCCTGGGTCCGCGGAGGAGGAGGCGTGCTGGTGATGGCGGGTGACCCGACCCTGGCGGATTACCTGCAGCAGACCCTCCTGCCGGCCCTGGGCTTTCCCGGTCAGAAGGTACGTTTCCGCTCGCGGGACACGGGGCTGGCCATGCGCCTGGTCAGTCGCCGCGATCCCCTGCTGGCGGGATTCGGGAAGGAGGCCCTGGGCACCCTCGAGGATGTGCACTGGCAACGGTGGTACGCTCTCCAGGAGCAGGGATCCCGGGTCCTGCTTTCCCTGTCGGGGGGAGACCCCCTGGTGTTTTCCCGGGTTCTGGAGGCGGGCCGGGTCATGATCATGGCCGGGGACCTGCGGCCCGAGGCGGGCGATCTGGCGGTCAGCGCCATGGCCCTGCCCCTGCTGCAGCGCATGGTTTCCTGGCTGGGGGCACAGACGGCGCGGTCTGCGGGCGACAACATCACCGTGGGGCAGCCGGTGGTGCTGACACCGCCCGCGGGATGGGTGCCCGGTTCCGATCTGTCCGGGCTCATGGTGATGTTGCCGGGCGGGGCCAAGCCGCAGCCGGCCGTGCTGGAATGGAACGGCACCAGGCCGACCTTGCGGGGCGGCATCCCCACCCGGCCGGGATTCGCGGTCTTCACCGCCGACGGGGATACCCTGGGCCAGGTGGCGGTGGCCATTCCCGGATCCGAGTCGGGCGTGGCCCTGGAGGATCCCGCTGCCTGGCAGAGCCGCCTGGGCGTAGCCGGTTTGACGGTGGCCGGAGATCTCTCGGATGCGGCTCCCGCGCAGCTGGGTTCCCTCCTGCGCGGCCGCGACCTGGCGCCGTGGCTGTTCCTGCTGGCGGCGGCCGTGTTGATGCTGGAACTCTACCTCGGGCGCGGGGCGACCTCTTCGGTCGCGGGTTCGGGTTGATAACTGCGGGTTTTCATCTACTTTTCAGTCTGAAAGGAGCCCGCCCATGTGGAACTACACGGATAAAGTCTTCGACCACTTCATGAACCCCCGCAACGTCGGCGAGATAGAGGATCCCGACGGCGTGGGCGAAGTGGGCTCCATGGCCTGCGGCGACGCCCTGCGCCTGTTCTTCAAGCTCGGCGAGGACGGTCGGATCGTGGACGCCAGGTTCCAGACCTTCGGCTGCGGCAGCGCCATCGCCAGCAGCAGCGTGCTGACCGAGATGATCAAGGGCAAGACCCTCGAGGAGGCCGCCCGCATCACCAACGAGGACATCGCCGCCGAGCTGGGCGGTCTGCCGCGGGAGAAGATGCACTGCTCGGTCATGGGGCGCGAGGCCCTCGAGGCGGCCATGATCGACCACTACAAGCGCCTTGGCAAGGGCGTGCCCTGTGATCTGCTGCACCGCGAGACCATCCTCTGCAACTGCTTCCAGGTCAGCAAGGACACCGTCCGGCAGGCCATCTTCGATCACCGCCTCAAGGAGATCGAGGACGTGACCAACTACACCAAGGCCGGCGGCGGCTGCACGGAATGCCACCACGACATCGCCGACCTGATCCGCGATTGCTGGGACCGGATCGAGCGCGGGGAGGCGCCCCCGCCCAAGGGCCTGGTGGAGCTGACCGAACTGACGCCACCAGCCGGTACCGCAACCGAACCGGCTGACGATCCCCGCGTCGAGCGCATCAAGGAGGTCCTGGCCGAGGATATCGCGCCGGCTCTGCGCAACGACGGGGGCGACATCGAGTTCGTGCGGATCCAGGATAACAAGGTCTTCGTCCGGTTGACCGGCGCCTGCGCCGCCTGCCGGGCTTCCGACGCCACCATCGAGGGTTATGTCCAGGCCCAGCTGCGCGAGTTCGTCGACGAGCAGCTGGAAGTGATCGAGGTGAACAGCTGATGAACGCCCAGGGCAACAAGTTCAGTCTGACCGAAGGTCTGCCGCCGCGTCCGGCCAAGGGCATCTACTTCGACAACAACGCGACGACCCAGGTGGCCCCGGAGGTGGTGGAGAAGATGATCCCCCTGCTGCGGGACGTCTTCGGCAATCCCTCGAGCATGCATTCGTTCGGCGCGGCCGCGGGCGAGGAGGTCGCCGTGGCCCGGGACAAGGTGGCCGCCCTGCTGGGAGCCGCCGCGTCCAACGAGATCGTCTTTACCAGCGGGGGTTCGGAGAGCGACAACCTGGCCATCGTCGGCACCCTGCACGCCTACCCCGACAAGCGGCATCTGGTGACCACCGAGGTGGAGCATCCGGCGGTGCTGGGCCTGTGCCGGGACCTGGAGAAGCGCCACGGCTACGAGGTGACCTATCTGGGCGTGGACGGCCAGGGACGCCTGGACCTGGACGAGCTGCGCGCGGCCATCCGCGATGATACGGCCATCGTCTCGGTGATGATGGCCAACAACGAGACCGGCGTGCTGTTCGACACCGGGGCCATCGGCGAGATCGTCAAGGAGCGGGGCGCGGTGTTCCACGTCGACGCCGTGCAGGCCGCCGGCAAGCTGCCGGTGGAGGTGAAGGACAGCCCCATCGACCTGCTGTCCATCTCGGGCCACAAGCTGCACGCCCCCAAGGGCGTGGGCGCCCTGTACGTGCGGCGCGGCACCAAGCTGCGCCCGCTGATCCAGGGCGGACACCAGGAGCGGGGACGGCGGGCCGGGACCGAGAACGTGCCGGGCATCGCCGGCCTGGGAATCGCCTGCGATCTGGCCGCGGTCAACCGCGAGCACGAGGACACGGTTGTACGCGCCCTGCGCGACCGGCTGGAAACGGGCCTGCTGGAGGCCATCCCCGACGTGCACCTGAACGGGGACCGCAAGCAGCGCCTGCCCAACACCTGCAACATCAGCTTCCAGTACATCGAGGGCGAGGGCATCCTGCTGCTGCTGGACCGCGTCGGCGTGGCCGCCAGCAGCGGTTCGGCCTGCACCAGCGGCAGCCTCGAACCCAGCCATGTGCTGCGGGCCATGGGCCTGCCCTTCACCCTGACCCACGGTTCCATCCGCTTCTCCCTGTCGCGCTACAACACGCAGGACGAGGTGGATTACGTGGTGCAGGTCCTGCCGCCGATCATCGAACGTCTGCGCATGATCACACCCTTCAACGCCGAGCGGGCCACCTTTTGATAGACGGCGGGCTGCTGCATGATTCCCTGCTGGATCGCACCGAAGGCGAGGGTCTGGCCGAGGCCCTCGCCAGGGTCGAGGCCGCCCTCTCCGGGGGACCCGACGCCGATCCGGTCCTGATCCGGGGGCTTCACGGTGGCGCTCCCGCCGCCCTGCTGGCGGCCTGGGGGGCGGTCGAGGGGCACCGGGCCCTGATGGTCACGGCCGACCGCAAGGCGGCCGAGCAGCTTGCCGACGATCTGGAAGTGTGGCTGGGCAGCGGGAGCGTGGTCTACCTGCCCCAGCAGGACGTGCTGGCGTTCGACCGCAACTCGCCCGAGCCGGCCATGGTGGGGGATTTCTTCGCCGGGCTGGAGAGGATCCGTGCGGGCCGGGGTTCGCTGGTGGTCACCTCCCTGGCGGCCCTGCGGCAACGGATCATGGCCCCGGCCACCTTCGAGCGGGCCATCCTGCGCCTGAAGACCGGCCAGATCCAGGACCCGGACGAGCTGTGCCGCAGCCTGGCCAGGCGGGGATACCGGCCCGCGGGGCTGGTGGCCAAGGTGGGGGATTTCGCCCGCCGCGGGGGAATGCTGGATGTGTTCACGCCGGGGGAGAACCCCCTGCGCATCGAGTTCTTTGACGACGAGATCGTCTCCATCCGCCACTTCAGCGTCCGGACCCAGCGCACCACCGCGCGCGGGGACGAGGCGCTCATCCTGCCGGTCAGCCACCTCATGCTGGACGACGACGCGGTGCTCAACTGCCTGGGGGTGGTGGAGCAGCGGCTGGTCGAGGCGGGCCTGCCGCCCGACGACGATTTCATTCACGACCTGGAAGCCCGCCTGGAGGACCGCCTGGTGGACGACGGCCTGGAGTCCTACCTGCCCTGGCTGGGCGCCACGGCCACGGTCTCCGACTATCTGCCCGCCGGGCTGCAGGTCTTCTGGCTGGATCCGGTCCGCCTCAAGGAGCAATCCGCCCTGCTGGATCAGGAGCTGCCGCGGCTGCGCGAGGGGCGCCTGGAGCGGGAGCCGGTGTTGCCCGCGCTGGAGGAACTGGTGGAGCCGGCCGGACGCCTGGAGAACCCCGGCTTCCGCCACGCCCTGGTGACCGGCGGCTGGATCGCCGGCGACGAGGCGGGCGACTGGTTGTCCCGGGCTCCACGGACCGAGGTCGTCTTCAAGTCCGCGGGCCAGGAGCTGCGCGGCGGGGACGTGGCCGTCCTGCGCCGCGAGCTGCAGCAGCGGGCGGCCCTGGGCCATACGGTGCTGACCGTGTGCGACAACCAGGGCCAGGCCGAGCGCCTGAGCGAACTGCTGCTGGAGGACGAGAACGCCATCCCCGCCGGCCTGCCCCGGGTGGGAGCCCTTTCGGCGGGCTTCGACTGGCCCGAGGCCAAGCTGGCGGTGATCACCGATCACGAGTTCTTCCAGCGCTACCGCCGCCCGGTGCGGGTCAGGCACCGCAGCTCGGGCCTGGTCAAGGAGCGGGCCTCCCTGCGTCCGGGCGAATACGTCGTGCACCTGGAGTACGGCATCGCCCGTTACCGTGGCATGCAGGTCATCACCGTCGAGGAGACCGAGCGCGAGTGCCTGAAGCTGGAATACGCCGACGGGGGCACGGTCTTCGTGCCGGTGGAGAACATCGACCAGGTCGAGCGCTACAGCACCGACCAGGGGGCCAACCCGCCTCTGGCCCGCCTGGGCTCGGGCAGCTGGCTGAAGGTCAAGGGCAAGGCCCGCAAGGCCATCCGGGCCATGGCGGCCGAGCTCATGGAGATCTACGCCAACCGCCAGGCCCGTCCCGGCCACGCCTTCCCGCCCGATTCGCCCCTGCAGAAGGCCCTGGAGGATTCCTTCCTCTACGAGGAGACCCCCGACCAGCTGACGGCCATCGCCGAGACCAAGCGGGACATGGAGGATTCCCGGCCCATGGACCGGCTGGTGTGCGGGGATGTGGGCTTCGGCAAGACCGAGGTCGCCATCCGCGCCGCCTTCAAGGCCGTCGCAGCGGGCAAGCAGGTGGCCGTGCTGTGCCCCACCACCCTGCTGGCCCAGCAGCACGGCGAGACCTTCGGTGAGCGCTACCGCGATTTTCCGGTCAGGGTGGAGGTCCTCAGCCGCTTCCGCACGCCGGCCGAGCAGAAGGAGATCCTGCAGCGCTGCACAGAGGGCAAGGTGGACGTGCTTATCGGCACCCATCGCCTGCTGTCGCGCGACGTGCGCTTCAAGGACCTGGGTCTGCTGGTCATCGACGAGGAACAGCGCTTCGGGGTGCGGCACAAGGAGCGCATCAAGGAGCTGAAGCGGCAGGTGGACGTCATCACCCTCAGCGCCACCCCCATCCCGCGCACCCTCTACTTGGCGTTGATGGGCGCCCGCGACATGTCCCTGATCAACACCCCGCCCCGGGACCGGCTGCCCATCCACACCGAGATCTGCACCTTCAGCAAGCAGGTGCTGGTCGAGGCCATCCTGCGCGAACTGCACCGCGGCGGGCAGGTCTTCTTCGTCCACAACCGGGTCCAGACCATCGAGGGCATCGCCCAGCTGATCCGCGAGCTGCTGCCCAACGTGCGGACCGCCTGGGCCCACGGCCGGATGAAGGAGGAGAAGCTCGAACAGATCATGCTCGACTTCCTGGACCACAAGTTCGACGTGCTGGTGGCCACGGCCATCATCGAGTCCGGGCTGGACATGCCGCGGGTCAACACCATCATCATCGATCGCGCCGACCGCTTCGGGCTGGCCCAGCTGTACCAGCTGCGCGGGCGGGTGGGCCGCAGCAACCACCGCGCCTTCGCCTACCTCATGACCCCGCCGGGAGAGCGCCTGACCCCCGACGCGCGGCGGCGGCTGGCGGCCCTGGAGGAGTTCCAGGCCCTGGGTTCGGGCTACCACATCGCCATGCGCGATCTGGAGATCCGCGGCGCGGGGAACCTGCTGGGGGAGGAGCAGCACGGCCACATGGAGGCCATCGGGTTCGACCTGTACTGCCGCCTGCTGGAGGAGACGGTGGCGGAACTCCAGGGAGGCGGAGGTGTTGCACCGCTGGATGTGAAGGTGGAACTGCGGGTCAGCGCCTATCTGCCCGACGAGTACGTGGGCGACCCCCAGCAGAAGATGGATCTCTACCGCCGCGTGGCCCGTTTGCGCAAGGAAGGGGCCTGCCGGCGGATGGCCGAGGAATTCAAGGATCGATACGGCCTGCTGCCTGCGCCGGTGGAAAACCTGCTGACGATTCAGCGCCTGCGGATCCTGGCCGGCAGGGCCGGGATCCAGGAGATCAAGGCCACGCGCCAGGGTCTGGATTTCTTTTTCGCTGGCGGGCAGGAACCCGCCCCGCCTATAATTCAGGGCTTGATGGCCACGGGACCGCAGGGTCTGAAGTTCAAGGCCATCGACCAGTTCATCATGAAAGTGCCCGCCGAGCGCAGCGAACACCTCGCCGCGGCGTCGGTCATGCTGGAGCGCCTGCTGGCGCTTCGTGACAAGGAGTGATCATGTTCAGCAAGAAATCCCCTGTACGCGTCCTGATGTGGCTTGTCCTGGCCTGCGTCGGCATCGGTCTGTTGTCCTGGTCGGGCTGCGGCAAAGGCGGCTCGGACAAGGATGTCGTGCTGGCGGATGTGGGCGACAGCCACATCATGGCCAGCGAGTACAAGCGCCGGCTGGCCAAGCAGGAAGAGGCGGACCTGCCCAAGGGCGACGACGGGAAGCCCCTGGACATGTCCACCCTCGAGGGCAAGAAGGCGTTCCTGCACACGTTGATCAACAAGGAGCTGATGCGGCTGAAGGCCATCCAGCTGGGTTACATGAACGACCCCAAGGTGGCGGCGGCCAAGCAGTCCCTGACCGACTACAACGCCGGCATGGTGCTGTGGGACGACGTGGTGGGCACACCGTCCAAGACCATCAGCGAGCAGGAGCTGCAGGATTTCTACGACAAGATGGGCGTGACCCGCCACTGCCACTACCTGATCACCAACTTCAAGGATGACGCCGAGGCCGCCCGCCGGATGGCCCTGGACGGGGCCGACTGGGACGATGTGGCGGCCAAGTATCACGACGGGGACGCGCCCCAGGGCGGCGAGTTCGTCATCGACGTGCCCTTCGGCCGTTACGGGACCGACTTCGAGACGCCCGTGTTCGCCGTCGAGGTCGGCGGCGTGACCGAGCCCATCCTGACCGTCTACGGCTACTGGATCCTGCGCGTGGACAGCGAGACCACGCCCAAGCCGGGCAAGAAGCCTGACCTGGAAGAGGCCAAGGCGCAGATCCTCGACACGACCTACAACCGCAAGATCGCCCGCATACGCAACGATTTCCGCAAGGAGATCGACAAGAAGTACAAGCTGACCATCAACGAGGATACCCTCTGGAAGTGCTACCAGGGCCTGCCCGAGGGCGAGGTGATCCTGGATCCGGAGACCAAGAAGCCCGTCCCCAAGGAGAACCTCAAGCCCCTGGACATCAAGCCCGCGGACATGGACCTGCCCTTCTATTCCTACCAGGTGGGCGACGACGTCACGGCCTACACCCTGGGCGACTACAAGGTGATCTTCGACCGCATGAGCGTGTTCCAGCGGCCCAAGAAGAGCGAGATGCTCGGCAGCCTGCGCAACAAGATCAAGCAGGAGCTGGAGAAGGCCCTGTTGAACATCGAGGCCAAGCAGCGGGGTCTGCCCGACGATCCGCGGGTCACCACGCTGGTGAACGAGAAGATGGAAGAGATCCTCGTGACCAAGATCTACAAGGATCTGGTCAGCTACGACGAACGGGTCACGCCGGAGCAGCTTGACGCCTTCTGGGCCGAGCACGAGCAGGACTACGTCATACCCGAGAAGCGTTCCGGCCACCTGGTGGTCTGCCTCAACGAGGACGAGGCCAACAAGGCCCGGGACGCCATGGCCGCGGGCGAGCCCTGGAAGGACATCCTGCTGAAGTACGGCACCGACCGCAACAACAAGAGCAAGGGCGGACGGCTGGAGTCCATCCCCTCCACCGTTACCGGCACCGTCAGGGACGCCCTGTTCGCCCTGGACAAGGGCGGCATCTCCGAGCCCGTCGCCGTGGGCAACGGCCGTTTCGCCGTGGTCTCCTGCGATTCCATCGTACCTTCGCGGCCCGGCATCCTGAAGGATCTCAGCCAGGAGGTCGGGCAGCGCATCAAGAAGATCCGGGAAGAGGAAGCCTTCCAGAAGCTGCTGGACCAGTGGACCGAGGAATTCGGCGTCACGATCTACGAGGAGAACCTGGCCGACCTGCCGAGCTGGGAGGAACTGACCAATCCTCCTCTGCCCGGCAAGGCCGTACCCCGGAACACCTGACCTGATTCCGCGGCCGGCGGCGGGTAGCCGTCGGCCGCTTCTTCAACCGGGAGATTTGGACATGAACCCAGCTCTGCGGTCCGCGCGCCGCGCTCGCGGCCTCCGGCCGGCGGCCGCGGCCATCATCCTGACCGTCCTGCTGACCGGGAGCGTCGTAGGCGTCGCGGCCCAGGAGCCGTCCGCAGGCCCCCGCCTGGTGGACCGCATCGTGGCCATCGTGGACGAGGAGCCCATCCTGCAGAGCGACCTGGATCGCGAGCTGGAGCTCTACCGCATGGAGAAGGAGTACTCCGGCGAGAAGGTGACCGGCACCGACGAGGAGATCCGCCAGGAGATGCTCCAGCGCCTGATCGAGAACAAGCTCATCATCGCGGCGGCCAAGCAGGCGGACATGACGGTGGACGACGAGGCCATCGACAAGAGCGTCGAGCAGAAGATCCAACAGTTCGTCGAGCATTTCGGGTCCCTGGAGAAGCTCAAGGCCGAGCTGCTGCGCAGCGGCATGACCCTGGACGATTACAAGGCCCGCATGCGCTCCCAGCTGCGCGACCAGCAGTACCTGCGGCTGGTGGTGGGCAAGTTCATCCGGCCCAAGATCGAGGTCATGGAGAACGAGGTGCGCGACTACTACCAGGAGCACCTGGCCGAGATGCCCACGGACCCGGACAGCCTGACCATCGCCGACATCCTGGTGACGGTGCAGCCCTCGCTGGCGGTGCGCCAGGAGGTCCAGGCCAAGGTCAAGCTCATCCAGGCTGAGCTGGATAAGGGGGAGGATTTCGCCGCGGTGGCCAAGGAATACTCCCAGGGTCCGGCCGCCCAGCGCGGCGGACGCATCGGCACGGTGGCCAGGGGGGATCTGTTCGACCCCGCTTTGGACGCGGCCGCCTTCTCCCTGCAGGTAGGCCAGGTCAGCGAGCCGGTGGTCAGCTCGCGCGGGGTGCACCTGCTGCGCCTGGACGCCGTCGAACCGGACGGTCGGCGCACACTCAGCCAGATCTTCCTGCCCATCAAGGTCTCCCAGGAGGACGTCGAGGCGGGACGTCTGCGCGCCGAGGCGGCTCGGCAGAGGGTCCTGGACGGCGAGGCCTTCTCCCTGGTGGCCGCCGAGGTCAGCGAGGATCCGGCTTCGGCCCGCAACGGGGGGGTGCTGGGCACCTTCGCCCTGACGGATCTGTCGCAGAAGTTCCAGGACGCCCTCAAGGACGCCCGGGAGGGCGAGGTCACCGAACCCCTGCTGACCCCGGCGGGCTGGTACGTGTTCAAGGTCCTGGAGCGCCGTCCCGGCCACATGTACACCTACGAGGAGCTCAAGGACAACCTGCGCCAGGCCGTGGAGTCGCAGAAGATCGAGGCCGCCCTGGCGGAGTACGTCAAGGGCCTGCACGAGAAGTTCTTCGTAGATATGGAATCCTGAGCCGCCGGGCGCCGCGGCCCATCAGGCCGCGGCGCTTTGATAAGAAAATTTGTCTGTAACGCCTGAAACCGCCGCATGTGCGGCAGTATGGCTGGGGGCGCAAGGCCCCGGCCCTCCAATCCGAGGGCTCTTGAATCCTTCCCTCCTGATGCGGTATAATCATTCCAGGA
>CAYPVD010000070.1:0-12900 GCA_964414055.1 uncultured Fibrobacteraceae bacterium | reverse complement strand
TGGTGGACATACACAGGATCGCAGCAACCGTGGCCCCGGGGACCGACCTTGACCGTCACCGGGCCCACCTTGGCCCGGATCACCACGCCTGCGGCGGCCTGGGTGGCGCTCGTCACCATGAAACCGAGCACCAGGACCAGCACCGCAACCTTGAGGATCGACTTGCTTGCTCGCGCGGTCTTCATGACATCCTCCTTCACCATTGCTCGTTCGCCGTCACACCCTGACGGTTGCAGGGATGGTGCCGGAAATGAAACCCGGGGAGAACGACCCCATCAATGCCATATCCAATAAGGTCTTACACGGTTACTGACCCGGGATGCTCTGCTGATACCCACCTGGAAAACACCTTGATCCGCACCTCAGGGAGCACCTTGTGTCCTGAATGAAGGACAGATGCATCCCAGAGCGGAAGAACACGGGATCACCTTTCCGGACCGATTGCCAGCTTTCGGCACTGAACCTTGAATTCTGGTTAAAGAATTCCCGTCCCACGTCGATACATGGTGTGAAGAAGCCGAGAACCCTTCAAATCAGGATAGAAGCAATGGTCACCCAAGAACTTGCAGTCCTTTGTGTGGACGACGAGAAGAGTATCCTCAACTCCTTGAAGCGCCTGTTGCGCAAGGAACCGTTCAAGGTCTACACGGCCTTGGGTGGCGACGAGGGGCTGGAGATCATGGCCGAACACAGGATCCAGGTCGTTGTCAGTGATCAGCGTATGCCCGGCATGACCGGCACCCAGTTCCTGCAGAAGGTCAAGGAACAATGGCCCGACACAATCCGGGTCATCCTCTCAGGTTTTGCCGAGGCAGACGTGATCGTCGATTCCATCAACCACGGCGAGATCTATCGTTTCGTGGCCAAGCCATGGAAGGAGGAATCCCTCAAGACGACCATCAGACAATGCTTCGATCATTACCGGATCCTCCAGGAAAATCGGCGCCTGCAACGACAGACGAGTCAGCAGCTGGAACAGCTGAAAAGCCTGAACCAGCTTCTGGAAGCCTCGATGGAAGTCAGGACCAAGTCCTTGCAGCTATCCCAGGAAATCGTGGAAAAACTGCCGTTGATGATCATGGGTATCAGCAGGGAGGAGGAGTTGGTCCTCACCAACGGCTCGGCCCGCAAGCGGCTTGACCCCTTGCAAACCGCCCTGCCGGGCACGGAAATCGACGACCTTCTCCCACCCGAGGCGGTGGAAGCCATCCGATCTTGCCTAACCGCCACCCAAGTGGAGGAATTCACGTTCCAGTGGCATGACCACAAGCTGAAAGCACACCCTGAGTTGCTGGGTTCTGCGGAAGAAGTCCGAGGTTGCCTGCTATTGCTGGAGGAAGTCGATCCATGACAGTCGCCACGGATAACTCGGCCTTGATCGCCAAGAAGATCAAGGAATTGCCCCCCTTGCCCCTGGTAGTACGTAAGCTCATCCAGATCACTGATGACGATCGCAGCAACGCCGAAGACGTTCAGCAGGTCCTGTCCGGAGACCAGGCTCTGGCCGGCAAGATTCTCAAGCTTGTCAATTCCTCGTTCTACGGCATGTCCGGAGAGATCGCCACCATTTCCCGGGCCGTGGTCGTGCTCGGTTTTGCCGCCATCCGCAACTTGGCCACGGGTCTGGGCGTGGCCGGAATCATGGCCCAGTCCGGCAAGGGAGCTCATCAGGGATTGTTCTGGTCCCACGCTATCACGACCGCCTCAGCGGCCCAGGTCCTCGCGACTCACACCGGTTATGAGGATCCCGAGGAAGCGTTCATCGCGGGCCTGCTCCATGACATAGGCCATCTGATATTGGCCACGGTCAAGCCCGACCTGTTTGCCGAAACCATGGACGGGAAATCAGGGGATATCCTGGCAAGGGAACAAAATTTACTGGGAGCGACCCACACCAAGGTCGGACAAAAGGTCATGCGGCACTGGAGATTACCGGAGAAGCTGGGAAGAGCTATCCGCTTCCACCACAACGTGAAGGTAGCGGCCAACGGAGAAGATACCCTGACTCCCTTGATCGCCTTGGCCGATACTCTGGCGGGAGTTCACGGCCATATCTATGACCAATGTCTGGACCCGGGCGACTTGGAAACACTTGTCAAGGCCACGGGCATGGATGTGGTCCAAACCGGAGATATTTTGCGGGAAACCGATGACAAGGTCGAGGAAACACGGTTATTCCTGAAGATCGCCGCTGACGAAGATCCTGCAGCCAGCCCGGCACCTGAGCCTCCGGCCCGCAATATCGTGATATTGTGCACCGATCCGTTGAAAGCAGAGTGGGTCCGGCAAGTACTATACTTCTTTGGACACACCGTCGTGCCCATGAAGGATTTCTTCGCCACCGCCGGACAGGATACGTCCCGGGTGGATTTGATCATTCTGGATCAGGGCAGCATCACACCCGAGCAACTGCTCAAGATGAAGCCGGTCCTGAGCCTCCACCGGAATCGTCTGGCTGCCTTCGGCGAAAGCCGCGAAACCATCGAGATTCCCCAGCTCGGTTACAACCTGCCCGTCCTGCCCCTTGCCTTCTCCCGTTATGAGCTGGAGAAGCTGGCTGCCGACTGAAAGGGCGGCTACTCTCGTCGCCGCCCTTGATCATGCTGGTCCGGATCAAACCACCTTGTGGGATCCGTCAGACCGGAATCTCCTGGGGAGCGGATTCGTTCTCTGTCTCATCCTCGATCAGATCCGGATTCTTGACCCAAAGCGGTAGTTGCAAACCGGTCGTACCGTCGTAATTCTGGATCCTTTCCAGCAGGCTTACCGTGACTTCCTGTCCGGCCGCCACCAGCAGGACTCCCGCCTTCGAACGCACTTCCTCGGTCAGGATCATGCCGGTCCGCAGCTCATGCACCTTGATCCCCCGCACCTCTTCGACGATATCTCCCGCCTTGGACAGCTTGCTGAAGGATTTCAACAGCAAGGGATCGTAGACACCCTCCTGAGCTTGGAGGTAGTCCATCACCCGCCCCGGCGTATCACCGGCCGACCGCCGCTTTTCCGCCGCTTCGGCCACTTTGAGGATCCGTGCCCCCAGTGGTATCTCCTCACCCGCCAATTTGTCCCGGGGTTCCCCGCTGCCATCGTAGTTCTTGCCCATGTAGAGCAGGATTTCCAGCACCGGTTCCAAGCGGGGAATATTGGCCAGGATGCTGCGGCTCATCTGGGGCATTCGGGCCACCATGGCCTCTTCCTGCGGCGTCAGGGGCTCGTTATGGTACAGTTTCAAGGCCGTATCCGAGGGCAGGGTGATGCTGCCGACCTGGCAGAACATGGCCGCGACTTCCACCTGCCACATATCCTCCACACCCACATCCTCGGCCAAGGCCGTCGCCAGGTTCCTGATGCGCGAGGCACGACCGAAGGCGGCGGGGCTGGCCATGGCCAGGATATCGGTCAAGGCCTTGATGCTGCCCTTGAGGGTCTCTTCCAGCAATACCTTCTGGGCCGTAAGCAGATGATGTTGCTCCACCGCGTCATCGATGGCATGGGCCAGGATCTGTGCCGTGCAGGGCTTGCTCAGAAAACGATAGATGTTCCCCTGGTTGACGGCTTTGACCACCGAATCCAGGTCCGCAAACCCCGTCAGCAGCAATCTGACCGTCTGCGGACTGATCTTGCGCGCGTGCTTCAGGAACAGAGCCCCGTTCATCTCGGGCATTTTCATGTCCGAGACCACAACGGAGAAAGGACCGTCGTCCCGCAGGATTTCCAGACCTTCCTTACCGCTCTCGGCGGTATGGATTTCATATCTCTTGCGCAAACTTCGCTTGATGGCCTTGAGGATATTCGCCTCGTCGTCAACACAGAGTATGCGGGGCAGGTCACTCATGAAGCGGAGCTCCTTCTTTTCTCCCTGATCGAATTCAAGCTCTTTTTTTGTTCGGCAACCGGTGGATTTTCTTCAGGATTTTCTATAAACGGACGATAGAAATACAGGTAGCGAACCATCGAATATGGACCCGATAATGAGGAAATAATCAGGACAGGAGCGGGTCATGACCACGACAAAAGAAACTTTATCAGCGGAACAATCGAACCGGATGATCGAGAAATTGAAGCGGGTGGAATCCGACCTGAGGGAAGGCCAGGAGTTTTCCCAGGCCATGTTCGACGCCGCCCAGACGGGGCTGGTCATCATCAACACGAAATTGAAACAGATCATGGAGGCCAACACCATAGCCGGTCAGGTCCTCGGTGTGGACAAGGACGATCTGATCGGAGCATTGGTCACTGATTTCATGCCTCCGGACTTCAAGGCCTTGCGCAACGCCTTGTTCACATCCGGCAGCATCAGGGACGTCGAGACCAACCTGACCTGCGTGGATGGTCACAAGGTCCCCGTCATCCTGTCTGTGACCTTCATGGGTCCCCGCGACAGGAATCTGGCCCTGCTGAGCTTCCTGGACATAACCGCCCGCAAGGAAACCGAACGGAAGCTCCTGCAGTCCCGCGAGGATCTCAAGAGGGCCAACGAGGAATTGAGAATTCACAAGGACCAGATCGTCCAGTCGGAAAAGCTGGCCTCCATCGGTCAGTTGGCAGCCGGCGTCGCCCATGAGATCAACAACCCCGTCGGTTTCGTGACCAGCAACCTGGGCACGATCGAGGAATACATCACGACCATGGGCTCGCTTCTCAAGCTCTACGGAGAATGGGAACAAACCGGGCCCGAGGACACCCAAAAGCGGGAATCCATCCGGAATGAGATCCGGACCATCAAAGAGGAGGAGGATTTGGAGTTCATCCTGGACGATCTGAAAAACGTTCTCGATGAATCGATGGAAGGCGTTAAACGTGTGGCCGAAATCGTGCAGAATCTCAAGAGTTTCGCGCGCCAGGATTCCCTGGAACGCAAGCCCCATGACATCAACGAGGGCATCGAGGCCATGATCAAGATGGTCTGGAACGAGTTGAAGTACACATGCGAGGTCGAACGGGAATATGGCGATGTCCCCGTGATTCGATGCCATCCCGGCCAGATCAACCAGGTGATCATGAACATGCTGGTCAACGCCTCGCACGCCATGGCCCCCGACGGCGGCACCATCACCGTCAGTACCGGGGTCGTAGGCAACGAGTTGGAGATCAAGATTGCCGATACGGGCCGGGGCATCCCCGAGGAGATCCGCAACCGTATCTTCGACCCCTTCTTCACCACCAAGGACGTGGGCAAGGGCACCGGTCTGGGGTTGTCCATCAGCCACGGCATCATCCAGGACCACGGCGGACGCATCGAATTGGACAGCGAAATCGGCAAGGGCACGACCTTCCGCATCTACCTGCCCTTGGCCGGGCAAGAGAACGAGGAAACCCTCGGTTGACCCCGGCAGCGCACCCTCATCCCGGACACCCTCATCCCAGAGCTTGAGTCGTCCCCTCCCTTCTGTTATATGTACAGGGATCTTCAAGTCCCGCCGTAAGGCGGGTTTCGCTCGTCTTTCCCCGACAGAAGGACCGCTGCCATGAGTCTTCCAGCACGACCTTCACGGGGCGTCGGCCCGCTGCACGCCCTGTTCCTTCTTATCCTGGTACTTGCCGCGGTGAGTGCGGGTGCCGCTGACAAGAACCCGGAACCGTGGACCAGCGACGATTTTTCCGGCCTGTCCTGGCGGTCCATCGGACCGGCCATCGCCTCGGGCCGCATCGGCGACTTCGCCGTCGATCCCCGCAACCCCTTCCACTACTACGTGGGCGTCTGCTCCGGCGGCGTGTGGGAAACCCATGATGCGGGCACGACCTTCACCCCCGTCTTCGACGACCAGGGCAGCTACTCCATCGGTTGCCTGGCCCTGGCGCCCTCCAACCCCGACATCGTCTGGGTGGGCACCGGCGAGAGCAACAGCCAGCGCAGCGTCTCCTACGGCGACGGCATCTACCGTTCCCTGGACGGCGGCAAGAGCTGGGAGAACATGGGCCTGAAACGCTCCCTGCACATCGGGCGCATCCTGGTCCACCCCACCGACGAGAACATCGTCTACGTGGCGGCCGAGGGACCCCTGTGGGGGCCGGGCGGCGACCGTGGCGTATTCAAGACAATCGACGGCGGCCGGACCTGGGACAAGGTCCTGGACATCGACGAGAACACCGGCGTGGTGGACCTGGTCATGGACCCCCGCGACCCGGACGTGATCTACGCGGCGGCCTACCAGCGGCGGCGCCACCTGTGGGTGCTCATCGACGGCGGACCGGGTTCGGGCATCTACAAGACCACCGACGGTGGCCAGAACTGGACCGAGTTGAAGAACGGCCTGCCCACCGTGGACATGGGCCGCATCGGTCTGGCCATTCCACCCAAGGCTCCCGATACGGTGTACGCCATCGTCGAGGCCGCCGACGGCAAGGGAGGATTCTTCCGCTCCACCGACCGCGGCGCCTCGTGGGACAAGATGAACGACGCCGTGACCAGCAGCCCCCAGTACTACAACGAGATCGTGGTCGACCCGGTCGATCCGGACCGCGTGTACAAGATGGACACCTTCCTGCAGGTCACCGAGGACGGAGGCAGGACCTGGCGACGCATCAGCAAGTTCACCAAGCACGTGGACAACCACGCCCTGTGGGTCGACCCGCAACGGCCCGAGCATCTGCTGGACGGCTGCGACGGGGGCATCTACGAGAGCTTCGACGGAGGAGAGGACTGGCGCTTCACGGCCAACCTGCCCGTGACCCAGTTCTACCGCGTCTCGGTGGACTACGACGAACCGTTCTACAACGTGTACGGCGGCACCCAGGACAACAACACCATCGGCGGCCCCTCGCGGACCCTGTACGGCCACGGAGCAAGTAATCGCGAGTGGTTCTTCCTGCTGGGCGGCGACGGCTTCGAGCCCGCCGCCGACCCCGAGAATCCCGACATCGTCTACTGCCAGTGGCAATACGGGGCCCTGAACCGCTACGACCGCCGCAGCGGCGAGACCCTGGACATCCAGCCCCAGCCCGCCCCGGGCGACGCCCCGTACAAGTGGAACTGGAACTCCCCGGTGATCATCAGCCCCCACGACCACAAGCGGCTGTACTACGCCTGCCAGTTCGTGTTCCGCAGCGACGACATGGGCGACAGCTGGCGCCGCATCAGCGACGACCTGTCCGCAGGCATCGACCGCAACCGGCTGGAGGTCATGGGTCGCGTATGGAGCGTGGACGCCGTAGCCAAGAACATGTCCACCTCGTTCTGGGGCAGCGTGATCTCCCTGGCCGAATCACCGGTCCGGGAAGACCTGCTGTTCGCCGGCACCGACGACGGGCTGATCCAGATCACCGCCGACGCCGGCGGGTCGTGGACCAGGGTCTCCCGTTTCAAGGGCGTGCCCGATCAGAGCTACGTCAGCGACATCGAACCCTCGCGTTTCGACGCGGACGTGGTGTTCGCCAGCTTCGACAACCACAAGCGCGACGATTTCACCCCCTACGTCCTCAAGAGCACCGACGGAGGGCGGCACTGGCGCTCCATCGCCGGCAACCTGCCCGCCAACGGCGTGGTTTATTCCCTCGCCCAGGACCACCAGGACCCCGACCTGCTGTTCGCGGGCACGGAGTACGGCGTGTTCTTCACCCGCGACGGCGGCCGGTTCTGGACACGGCTCAAGGCCGGGCTGCCACCCATCGCCTGCCGGGACCTGGAGATCCAGCGCCGGGAGAACGATCTGGTGATCGCCACCTTCGGACGCGGCTTCTACATCCTGGACGATTACACGCCCCTGCGGAATCTCGCCCCCGAGACCCTGGAGCAGGACGCCGTCCTGTTCCCGGTCAAGGACGCCCTGATCTACGTGCCGGCCAAACCCCTGGGGGACGACAACAAGGGCAGCCAGGGCGACGCCTTCTACACCGTCAAGAATCCTCCCTTCGGCGCGGTGATCACCTACCACCTCGCCGAGGGCCTGCAGACCCTTAAGGAGCAACGCCAGGAGAAGGAGAAGCAGAAGGTCGAGAAGGACGAGCCCGTGTACTATCCGCCCTGGGACGAGCTGCGCGCCGAGGACAGCGAGCACGACCCCGAGATCATCCTGACCATCCGGGACGCCGACGGCAACGTCGTGCGCCGCTTCAACGGCCCGGTGAGCAAGGGCTTCCACCGCGTGGCGTGGGACCTGCGCGGACCCGATGTGGACCCGATCAAGCTCCAGGAGAAGAGGCCGGACACCCCCTGGGACAACATCCCGGCCGGACCCCTGCTCGGTCCGGGCACCTACTCGGTGACCCTGGACAAGCGCGTGCGCGGGCAGGAGACCAGGCTGGCCGGACCGGTGGAATTCCACACCCGCCTGCTGGGAAACAACACCACCCTCGTGAGCGACTATGACGATCTGGCCGCCTTCCAGCAGGAAGCCGGCGAGCTTTACCGCGCCGTGCAGGGCGCCAACCGCACCCTGAGCGAGGCCCAGAAGCGGCTGGATCACGTCCGCAAGGCCGTGGAGCAGACTCCCGCCCTGGGACTCGATCTCCTGGACCGGGTCGACGACCTGGACGCACGCCTGCGGGACATGAGAACCGCCCTGCAGGGCGACCGCACGGTCAGCCGCAGGAGCGAGCCCACGTTGCCCGGCATCGCGGCCCGTGTCGGCCGGGTGCGCTGGGGCCTGCGCGACATCACCTCGTCCCCCACCCGGACCATGCGCGACAACCTGAAGCTTGCGGGCGAGCAGTTCGCCCCGTTGCTGAAGAACCTGCAGACCCTGATGGATCGCGACCTTAAGGGCCTGGAAGACGAGCTGGAGGCGGCCGGAGCCCCCTACACCCCGGGCAGGATCCCCGCCTGGCCCCGCTAGAGGCCCCTGCAGCCGTACGACAACGAGCCCCCGGAGCGATCCGGGGGCTTCCTGTTCCAGGCTTGGCGCGGGCTCAAGCGCGCAGCTTGTTGATGCCGTTGAGGGCGGCCACCCGGTAGCACTCGGCGAGGGTGGGGTAGTTGAAGGCGTTTTCCACGAAGTAGTCGATGTAACCGCCCAGGGCCATGACCGCCTGGCCGATGTGGATCAACTCGGTGGCGCCGGTGCCCAGGATGTGCACTCCCAGCACATGCCGGTCCCGGGGGCTGAACAGCAGCTTGAGCATGCCCACCTCATCGCCGATGAGCTGCCCGCGGGCGATCTCGCGGTAACTGGCCGTGCCCGTTTCGTAGGGGATGCCCTTCTCGGTCAGCTGCTCCTCGTTGTCGCCCACCATGCTGATCTCGGGAATGGAATAGATGCCGAAGGGGAACAGCCCGCCGGAATCCACGTAGATCTCACCGAAGATGTGACAGGCGGCGCGGCGGCCCTGGTTCATGGATGTGGAGGCCAGGGCGGGAAAGCCGATCACGTCGCCCACGGCGTAGATATCGGGATTCGCCGTCTGGAAGGCTTCGTCCACCTCCAGCCGCCCGCGGGCATCCGCTTCCAGGCCCACGGCTCCGAGGTTGAGCGGCCCTGTGGCCCCCTGCCGGCCGCGGCAGTAGAGGATGGTATCGGCCACCAGCTTCTTGCCGCTCTTCAGGTCGACCAGGACCCGGTTGCGCCCGTTCTTGTCCTCCTTCACGATGGAGGACACCTCCTCGCCCAGGCGCAGAACCATGCCCCGGTTGCGCAGGTGGTACTGCAGGGCCTCCCCGATCTGCTGGTCCAGGAAACCCAGCACCCGGTGCGCCCTGTCCACCAGGGTCACCCGGATGCCCAGGCGGGCGAACATCGAGGCGAACTCGGTGCCGATGACGCCGGCTCCCACGATGATGATGGTCTCGGGCAGGGCCGGCAGGTGCAGCAGGTCGTCCGAGGTCAGGACCGTCTCCCGGTCGAAGGGCACGCCCTGGGGACGGGTGGGTTCGGTGCCCACGGCGATGACGAACTTGTCCGCGGTCACCGTCAGTTCGGCCTGGATCCCCTTGACGCGCAGGGAATGGCCGCCGGTGAAGGAAGCCTCGCCGGTGAAGATCTCCACCCCGTTGCGCCGCAACTGCCCCTGGACGATCTCCATCTCGGTGGCGATGATCCGCTGGCAGCTGCGCAGAAGGTGGGCGATGTCGATGCGCCCGGACTTCACGTCCCCGCGCACGGTAAGGTGGTCCCGCCCCTGGGTCACCTGGATGATGGCCTCGCGCAGGGCCTTGGAGGGAATGGTCCCGGTGTGGATGGCCACGCCGCCGACCTGCTCCATCTTCTCGACGATGCACACCTTGCGCCCGAGTTTCGCCGCCTGGATGGCGGCCTTCTGGCCTCCCGGGCCGCTGCCGATCACACAGATTTCGAATCGTTCCAAGACTTCTCCTTCAGGTACCGGACTGGCCGTCACTCCCGGCCCAGGGCCACGATGGGATCCATGCGGGCGGCCTTGTTGGCCGGGTACAGGCCGAAGAACACCCCGATGGCCACCGAGAAAAGGGCGGCGCCCACGGTCACCACCGGGGAGATGTCGAAGGGGAAGCGCAGGACATGGGTCATGCCCCAGGAGGCGAAATACCCGCACAGGATCCCCAGCAAGCCGCCGATCCCCGTCAACGTACCCGCTTCGATCAGGACCTGCAACAGCACATCCTGCCGCCGGGCTCCCACGGCCATGCGCACGCCGATCTCCCGCGTGCGTTCGGCCACCGAGATCAGCATGATGTTCATCACGCCGATGCCGCCGACCAGCAGCCCGATGGATGACAACACGACCAGGACCAGGGCGATGCCGCCGGTGATCTTGTCCACCATCTCGCCGTAGGTTTCCGAGGAAACCACGGCGAAATCGTTGGGCGCGGCCGGGCGCAAACGGCGCAGCCGGCGCAGGGTGCCGGTCAGGTTCGACATGACCTCGTCCGTGTCGGCTCCCTCGGCCACCATCACGCCGATGTTGCGATCCTCGACGCCCACGTGCAAACAGTCCTTCTCGAAGGTGGTCCAGGGCACGCACACGTAGTTGTCCCCCATGGAGCCGATGATGTGATGACGCGCGGCCATGGTGCCCACGATGCGGAAGGGCTTGCCGTAGATGTTCAATGTCTTGCCGATGGGATCGATCTGGGGAAACAGGTCCTGCTGCGGGCCGTACCCCAGGACCACGACCCTGGCCCGTGTCGCGACTTCCTGGGGCGTGAAGTAGCGGCCATCGGCCACCGGAATGGAGAACAGGAAGGGGAAGTGGCTGCTGGTGCCCACGGGCTGGACGAAGTTGGTCTTCTCCTGCTTGTAGCGCAGCACCATGCCCTGGCTGTTGCTGACCTGGTAGTCCACCAGGTCCACCCCGGGGGTCTGTTCCAGGCCGGGTATCAGGTCGGGCATGAGCTGGGGCCGGCGGGCCAGTTCGGCGGGATCCTCCCCGCTCAGGCCGCTGAAGCGGGTGATGTAGATGTAGGGTCGATTGGCCGAGACGATGTCGTTGCGGATGCGCCCGCTCAGGCCCGAGACGATGGTGAAGATGGCCAGCAGGGTCGTGACCCCTATGGTCACTCCCAGGATGAGCAGGGCGCTGCGCATGCGGTGCCCGACAATGGTCTGCATGGCCTCGCGCACGCCGTCCCGCCACCTGTATCCAGCCGTATCATTCATGGCGCAGGGCCTCCACCGGATCCAGTCCCGCGGCTTTCCAGGCCGGGTAGGTGCCGAAAACCGCGCCGATCAGGAAGGTCGTACCCAAGCCCAGCAGCACGGACCAGCCCGCCAGGGCGAACGGCAGGGGGGAGATCAGGGAGATCACCCACGCCAGCAGGAAACCGGTGAGGATGCCCACCACACCCCCTACCACCGACAGCGTCACCGCTTCGATGAGAAACTGCCACATGATGCCCGACCGGCGCGCTCCCAGGGCCTTGCGGATCCCCACCTCCCGGGTCCTCTCGGTCACCGAGACCAGCATGATGTTCATCAGGACGATGCCGCCGACCACCAGACTGATGCCCACCAGGGGCACCAGGGCCTGGTAGATGGCCGAGCTGATCCCACCCCAGATGTTCAGTAGCTGGTCCGAGGTCTTGATGACGAAATCATCCCTGGCCAGGGGCCGCAGGCGATGCCTGACGCGCATGAGGAACCCCGCCTCGTCCTGGGCGTCCTGCAGCTGGTCGAGATCGAGGGCCTGGACCTTGATGTCCAGGGAGGAGCGCGACCCGAACACCTTCTGCCAGGCCGTCAAGGGCACCAGCGCGAACTGGTCGCGGTTCTCGCCGCCCACCGTGCCGCGCCTGGCGACCACCCCCACGACCTTGAAATGGCGTCCCCCCAGCCGCACCTCCCGGCCCACCGGGTCGGCCCGCCGGGGAAACAATTCGGTGGCCACCTCCTGGCCCAGGACCACGACCTGCCGTGCCGCCCGCAGGTCCTGATCCACCAGGTGGCGGCCCAGTTCCAGGGGCAGGTCCTCCATGGAGGAAACCTCGGCCGTCACACCTCTTACCTCGACCCCGGAGAAATCGCGTCCTCCGGCCCGCAGGTCCGCCCTGGTGGAGGTCATGGCCGCCACGGACCGGGCCGTGGTCATCCTGGCCTGCAGGTAGTCGCGGTCATCCAGGGTCAATCGGGGATTCTTGAGAGATTCCAGGAAGGCGTCGAAATCCGTGAGGAACTGGAGCTCGTTGATGCGGGATATGGTGAACACGTCGGTGCCCTCGTCCAGGACGACTTCCGAGACGTACTGGTCGGCGCCGTAGATCAGGGAGACCACGGCGATCACCGACATGGTGCCCACGATGTTGCCCAGCAGCGTCAGGAAGGTGCGCAGCTTGTGCCCGCGCAGGCTGGCCAGGGCGATGAAGACACCGGCGAGGATATTCATCGCGACTTGCGGTCCCGGCCCTTGTCCCGCGCACCCTTCTTCTGGATGGTCACCATGGCGCCGTCCTTGAGCTCGCGCAGGATGCGGAACGGCCCGGACACGACGGTCTGCCCCTCCTGGACCCCGTCGATGACCTCGAAATCGTCCTCGCCGGTGATGCCGAGGGTC
>CAYPVD010000069.1:0-12972 GCA_964414055.1 uncultured Fibrobacteraceae bacterium | reverse complement strand
TTTGGTCCAATACAACCAGAAATACCCGTAGATTCCACCGGTGAAGAGAGTCAGAAAGAAAACTCCAATGGGACTGCGATTCGTCATGGTTTTCTCCTTGCTGCCAATCATTTAGTTCGCAACATTGCTCGAGACTGTTGAAGTTCTTCACAGCGCCCATACCCTCTGATCCGGAATCGTTCGGATCATGAACCGGCTCGACACTTGAACGCCGGGGACCTCAACGCACTGATTCCAGCTCTGCGAGCCCGACATGGCCGGCGATGTATATGCCCAAACCCACCCCGAGACCAACAAGGCCGCCAATTCGAGTTGCAGCATATGCGATTCGCGGATCAAACACTACCCCGTTGGCCACCGTGAGCATACCAAACATAGCGAAGTGGCAGAGAGCAAATGCCACACCCCATACAAGCACCCTGCCGACCAGGGCGAACGGAAACTTCGAGACCGCGACCCATGATAACCAGACTGATGCAACGAGTGTTGGGATATACAGAAGATCACGAAAGATGAGCGCCCCCGTACCGGGTCTGGTGCAAGCCACAAAGATTACCAGAGACAGGCCGGCGACCGCCCAGACAGCATCGCGGCGATTCCCTGCTATCGCAGCGGCAAGTGCGCCGCCAATTGCTCCCGATGTCACAAACTGGAAAACTGCCAAGTGCGGGTTCAGTATCTCTGCGCCGTAGGCTGCCAAACCAACCAAGCAAGAGCCGGCAAGACCCGCGAGGAAAACCGAAACCGCCCGACTCGAAATCCTTAATGACATTGGACGCCCCTTGATGATTCTGAAAGGTGCTGACGATAATATTACCCAATATCAGGCATGATTATTCGTTGTGTTGCTGACGCAAACAGCGGTTATCCGTCCAATTGCCGCATTTCTATCCTACATGCGGTCCATTGGAAAGCCGGAACTCAACCGTAATTTCGGCCCTGGTTCGCACGGCGACACTATCGACGTAGCCTGGTTCGAAGATCGCCTGCCTGGCCGATTTCAAAACAGCCTCGTCGATATCGTCGCGTCCTGAAGTGGCTGTGATCGTAACCTCGCAAACGCTCCCGTCGGAATTCACGACCATCCCCGCCGTGGCCGCCCCCTCCCAGTTGTCGACAATAGCCTGCGGGGGATATGCTGGTGGAAAAAATACAACACGAACTGGATCTTGCGTAAGAGAGGACGGCTCTATGATGTTGTTGCTGCACGGATCTTCGACGACAACAAGCCCGTCGTCATTGCCACAACCCGCTAGCATAGCAGCGACGAGAAGAACGACGGTCAAAGCATGGGCCATTGGCAATTGCTTCCAAAATGCCATGTCGGCCAGAGCTGAGTTTAAACAGCGAGGCCAAAAATGAGGCTTCGAACGCTGCTTATCAGGACTAGCGTCGAGACCGTGGCCTATTTCCTCGATCCCTGAAGTCGGGCCGAAATACCCAGTCAAAGCAACTCCTTCTCGATTCCGCTGATCAAAAGACCCGATGGCGTCCATCTGCCATCTTGCACATATAATAAATAACCAATACCCAGTTCCGGATATCAGTATAGCCGATCCCCCACCCGAGATCAAAATGCGCCAAAACCGGCTCTAATCACCTATTTAGAGGCCGAATCCGGAGGTTTCGGTCCCCCGGGGGGTTGTTGCGGCTCGTTGATATCAAGAGGGGCCTGGCAGTATAACACTTCGGGGAAGTGTCAGGCCCCTTCTGATGGATCACATCAAATAGCCGCCCTAGGTTCCCCGTTCATCTCGCCACTACGAGCCGGGTCGAACCCCATTTGAATTCCCGGTGCCGCAACAAGCCCCCTTCGACCCGATACTCTTCCGGCAGGAGGATGCCCTGAGATGCGTACCCCTTGAAGTTGCCCGGATTTCTGGAGGAATCGAGCGCCAAATGAAAACTTTTCGAAACGCTTTCACCCGCACGGATGACCAAGCGACTGAGCGCGGGTGACATTCATGTACGGCCACCAGGCGACGATTTCTTCTTCATGCACGATCTGAATACCGAATTGTTGTTGGACGGGAAAGCCGAACTCGAGTCCGGATCCGCTATCGCCTGTTGTGTACGGTGACTACAACATCGAAACCGTCGCCCGGATGGACTTTCGAACGGGATGGAGTCACCTCCGTAACCACATCTCCATGCTCTTCGTCGTAGATCCTCGCTCCGCCCACGGCACAGCCGGCAACAAATACCACGGTGGTGCACAGAAAGATCGACCGGACAATTATCGAAATCGGTCGTTTCATGGCCGTCTCCAGATCAATCCGACAATCCCATAAGAAGTTCTCGATATCAGCATACCCGAATCCCCACCCGGGATCAAAATGCGCCGATAGACGCGTCCCCGCGGCTCCGCCACAGCCACCACCCCAGCCCCGCGACCACGGCCAGCGACCCGGCCGCCAGCAGCCAGTCGGCCAGGTGAAGGGGCGTCGGTTGCAGCGAGGTGTCCTGGCGGGCGAACAGGATGACCAGCGAGACGGCGTTGTGCAGGGCGTGGGCGGCCCAGCAGGCGCTCAGGGAGCCGGTGGCCTCGAACAGGAAGCCCAGCACCAGACCCACGCCGATCAGGCCGAACAGGAACCATGGCTCGCCGTGCACCAGGCCGAAGATCAGGGACGAGATCAGGATGCCGGGCCAGGGACCCCAGGTGCGGGTCAGCAGGCGCTGCAACAGGCCGCGGAAGATGATCTCCTCCACCAGGGGGGCCAGGATCACCCCGCCGACCGCCGCCAGGGCTATCTGGGCGGGCGTGTTCTCCAGGTTGTCGCTGAAGAACTTGATCCACCTGGCATCAGGCGGGTGCAGGCGCAGGGAGAGCTCGGCCAGCAGGGAGGTGGGGGGGATGGCGGCCGCGGCCATCAGCAGGGTGATGAACAACACCGAGGGGGGGACCGGCCCCAGCAACAGGTCGCGCTGAGGCGACAATCCGCCGCGTCTGAAGATGATCCCCAGGGGTACCAGCACCCCGAGCACCGCACCGGCGACCACCGGCAGGAACAGGCCGCCGCTGACCAGGAAGACCAGGCTCTGGAAGAAGAAGTTGCCCGCCCCCAGCAGCAGGATCAGCCACAGGATCCGCAGCCGGCTCCAGCCGGACCAGAGGTCGGGGCGGGGAGCGTCGAAGAGGGGATCGTTGTCCATGGGACCGCCGTATCGAGGGGGACGAGTCAGTTCGGTTGTGCAATCGGCACCCGATGAGGTTAATATTGTCGGCAGGCCCTGTCAAAGGATGGTGGTAAGGTGGCTGAACGCTTGATCGATGCGGTGATCTTCGACCTCGACAACACCCTGACCGATTTCATGCGCGCCAAGGAGCGCAGCATCACCGAGGCGGCCGACGCCATGATCGACGCCGGACTGCCCGTCAGCCGCGCCGAGGCGGTCGACGGACTGTTCGCCATCTACAAGGACCGGGGCATCGAGTACCAGAAGGTGTTCAACATCTTCCTGGAGCAGACCATCGGCCGGATGGACGACCGCATCCTGGCCGCCGCCGTGGTGGCCTACCGCCGTGCGCGCGACAGCTCGCTGGTGCTGTATCCGCACTGCCAGCTGGTGCTCAACCGGCTGCTCAAGCAGGGCTACAAGCTGGCGGTGGTCAGCGACGCCCCTCGTTTCGAGGCCTGGCTGCGCCTGACCGCCCTGGGCCTGCAGCACACCTTCGACCTGGTGCTGACCTACGACGATACCGGGGCCCACAAGCCGGATCCGAAACCCTTCCGCATGGCCCTGGAAAAGCTGGGCGTGCCGCCCGAGCGCGCCCTGGTCATGGGCGACTGGCGCGAAAGGGACATCCTGGGCGGGCGCAACGCGGGGTTGCACACGGTGTACGCCCGCTACGGCGACCAGTATTCCCAGTATGCCACCAAGTCCGACGCGCCCACGGCCGAGCCGGATTTCGTGGCCGAGGACATGTTGCAGTTGCTGGATATCCTGGACCGATTGAACGGCGGCGAGAACCGCTCGGCGGGAGGACGGCCATGAAGGTATGCACGGCCAAGCAGATGGCGCTCATCGACCGCGACACCATCGCCGGCGGTGTCAGCGGCGGCGAACTGATGGAGCGCGCGGGCACGGCCATGAGCGAAATCGTACTGGAGTTCCTGGCGCACGAAGAGGCCCCGGGGGGCGTCCTCGTGCTCTGCGGCAAGGGCAACAATGCCGGCGACGGCCTCGTGGTGGCGCGCAAGCTGCAGCAGGCGGGGCTACAGGTGGCGGTGATGCTGCTGGCGGTACCGGAAAAACTGGCGCCGACCGCGCGGGGGAAGTTCGACCTGCTGCCCGAAGAGGTGCAGGTCACCGTGGCCGACAAGCCCGACCTCTGGCCGGCGGTGCTGGACCAACACGCCGACCGGGCGGAGGTGATCATCGACGCGGTCTTCGGCACGGGCATCAAACCGCCGCTGCGTTCCGGGTACGCCGACCTGTTCCGGGCCGTCAATGATCTGGGCCTGCCCTGCGTGGCCCTGGACATCCCCTCGGGGGTCGACGGCGATACTGGCGTGGTCGATCCGGTGGCCGTGGCCTGCGATCTGACCATCACGGTGCAGATGCCAAAGCTGGGCCTGCTGCTGGCCCCGGGGCGGGATTTCACCGGGGACATCGCGGTGGTGGACATCGGTTTTCCCGTAGAGATCTGCCATCGGCACACGCCCGATCATCACTACCTGGACGAGATGGACTACGCGGCGCTGCTGCCGGCCCGTTCCACCTTCACCCACAAGTACCGCTGCGGCAAGGTGCTGGTCGCCGCCGGTTCGCACCGCTTCGGCGGGGCCGCCCAGCTGGCGGCCATGGGAGCCCTGCGTTCGGGTGCGGGGCTGGTGACCCTGGCGGTGCCCCAGACCCTGGAGATCCCCCTGCGTACGGCCTTGCCCGAGGTCCTGGTGCGGCCCCTGGACGAGACCCCCGGCGGCACCATCCTGCCTCCGGCGACCCCGGTCTGGGAGGGGCTCGTCTCCGGTCAGCACGCGGTGGCCGTGGGCCCGGGCCTGGACGCCGATGCGGCCACCGACGCCTGGGTCCTCCGCATGCAGGCCGAGTGCGAGCTGCCCCTGGTGGTCGACGCCGACGGCCTGAACGCCTGGGCGCGCCGGGGAGAAGCACCCCGTTTCGCCCATCCCGACGTGGTGCTGACGCCCCATCCGGGGGAGATGGGGCGCCTGCTGGGCATCCCCACCGCCGAAGTCGAGAACGACCGTTTCGGCGTGGCGGTGCGCGCGGCCCGGGACTGGAACGCGGTGGTCATGCTCAAGGGCAGCCCCTCGCTCATCGCCCTGCCCGACGGCAGGGTGTACATCAACCCTGTCGGCGACGACGCCCTGGCCCGGGGCGGATCCGGCGACGTGTTGACCGGCCTGGTAGGCGGTCTGCTGGCACAGGGCATCGGCGCAGTGAGGGCCGCCCTGCTGGGGGCCTACGTGCACGGTCGGGCCGGCACCCTGGCCGCCGAGGGGCGCAGCACGCGGTCGGTCCTGGTCCGCGATGTGGCCGCGGCCATGGGTCCGGCTTTCGAGGAGCTGGAGAAGACCGCCAGCAGTGATGCCGCCCTGCGCGAGGCCATCTGGCCGACCGGGCCGGGCGACGACGGGACCGTTTCATGAAGGTGCTCGGGATCGAGACTTCCTGCGACGACACGAGCGTGGCCGTCTACGACAGCGATACGGGACAGGCCGCCAACCTGATCTCCTCGCAGGTGGATCTGCACGACCACTTCGGCGGGGTGGTGCCCGAGCTGGCCTCACGGGCCCATCTGGTCAACCTGCTGCCCCTGGTGGATGTGCTGCTGAAAAGGGAAGAGCTCGCCCTGACCGAGCTCGACGGCGTGGCCGTGACCGCCGGGCCGGGCCTGATCGGGGCCCTGCTGGTTGGGCTTTCCACGGGCAAGGCCCTGAGCCTGGCCGCGGACCTGCCCCTGGTGGGGATCCATCACCTGGAGGGGCATATCCTGGCCAACGGTCTTACCGCCGAGATGGTCCTGCCGGCGGTGGTCCTGGTGGTTTCCGGCGGTCACACCGAGCTGATCCACATGCCTCGGATCGGCCGCTACGAGCGCCTGGGCGGCACCCTGGACGATGCCGCGGGCGAGGCCTTCGACAAGACGGCCAAGCTCATGGGGCTGCCCTATCCCGGGGGGCCGCACATCGATCGCCTGGCCCGGTCCGGGACACCCGGCCGTTTCCGGTTGCCACGCCCCCTGCTCAAGGATCCCCGTCCGGCTTTCAGCTTCAGCGGGCTGAAGACCGCGGTCAGGCTGGTCATCGAGGAACTGCCCAGGCCCCTGAGTGAGCAGGACATCAGCGATGTCTGCCGGGCCCTGCAGGACGCCATCGTGGATGTCCTGGCCGGCAAGCTCTTTGCCCAGGTCGACCGCCTGTCCGTGCCCGCGGTCTATCTGGCCGGCGGCGTGGCGGCCAACGGCTGGCTGCGCGAGCGCGTCCAGGCCGAGGCCGACCGGCGCGGGCTGCACTTCGTTCCCCCCCGTCCGCTGTACTGCACCGACAACGCCGCCATGATCGCCCTGGCCGGGTACCACCACCTGGTCTCCGGTCGCCGCGATGAGCTGGATCTCGACAGCTTCGCCCGCTCTCCCCTGACCTCCTGGCGCTGATCAAGTCCCTTTCTTTCCTGCCGATACATGGCATAGAGCTTGCGTGAATTCAAAAAGCAGCGGTTCCGCCGGGGGCCGAATTGCCGCATTTCGCCCAACGAAAAGGAAAGAAATGTCCGGAAACGCACGTATCCTGGTGGCGGATGACGATCCGCATATCCGCAAGATATTGCGGTTTTTGCTGGAACAGGAGGGCTTCGAGGTCCAGACCGCCGAGGACGGCGAGGAGGCCTGGAAATCGGTGGCCGGTTTTCAACCGGATCTTGTCCTGCTGGATGTGATGATGCCGGGCATGGATGGATTTGCCGTCCTGGAGATCATCCGTGCCGGGTTCGAGACCGCCCGCCTGCCCGTGATCCTGCTGACGGCCAAGGGCGAGGTCCAGGACCGCGTCAAGGGTCTGCGTGGCGGAGCCAACGACTACATCATCAAGCCGTTCCAGCCGGATGAACTGCTGCTGAGGGTGACCAACCTGCTGGAGACCACGCGTCGGGAGCGGGAAGCGAACCCCCTGACCGGTCTGCCGGGCAACCGGGCCATCGAGCGGGAGATCAAGCGTCGGCTGGACGCCGGCGTGGATTTCGGGCTGATGTACATCGACATCGACCGCTTCAAGAGCTTCAACGATTTCTACGGCTATTCGCGGGGTGACAGGGCCATCTCCTTTTTGGCGGGGGTCCTGGTGGGCTGTACCCAGAAATTCGGTTCCAAGCAGGATTTCGTGGGCCATGTCGGCGGCGACGATTTCGTGGTCGTCACCGAGGCGGCGAGCGCGGAGGACCTGGCCCGGCGCATCATCGAGGAATTCGATCACGGGGTGGGGAACCTGCACGAACCGGAGGACCGCAAGCGCGGTTACCTGACGGTCAAGGGACGCAACGGCATGTCCATGCGCTTCCCCCTGATCACCCTGACGGTGGCCCTGGTCGACCACATGGAGGGACGCTACACCCATCCCGCCGAGCTGAGCGACGCCCTGGCCGAACTCAAACGCTACGGGAAATCCAAGCCTTTCAGTGTCGTGGTGCGTGAACGCCGGAGTGCGGATTCGACGGCCAAGGGCGAACTGATGGTGGCCGCATCGACCCAGCATGAGGATTCATGAGTGAAGGGTTCCCATGTCCAGCCATGATCTGATTACCGAATCTCCCGCCTGTGACCTGGATCCCGTGGCCACGGCCCTTGAAGGTTGTCGCAACCTGGATCGGTTGCCGACGCTGGAGGAGCTCATAGAAGGGATGGTCGCGGGCCTGGCAGGGTTGCCCGGCTCAGCCGGGGCGGCGACCTTGGTGAGCGGTAACGCCGTGGGGATTACCCGGGACAACCGGAACCGAGGAGGGACACGCTGCGCTCTGCGCAGTCATGGATCCTCCGAGGTCGGGTGGGTGAAGGTTGCCGGAACATGGGAGAAGAAGGTCTGGAGCCTGGTCGAGGGAGAGTCCGGATCCCTGCCCAAGGAGGGCTCGGAATTCCTGGCGGACGGGGGCGCCGACGGACCGGCCGACCTTCCGGCCGGCCCCTGGCTGGTCCACAGGGTCGACGTGCAGGGAGAGCCGTTGCTGGCCCTACTGATGATCCTGGAGCAGGGGGCGACTGCGGATCAGCACCGGGAATGCACCGGCCAGCTGGATAAAATGGTCATGGTCATGGAACCGGTCCTGTCGGTGTGGGCCGAGGCCACGGTGCTGCGGACCCGCCTGCGCCAGGTGACCGCGGAGACGCGCGCCCTGGTGCGCATCAACCAGCTTCAGGGTCGCTTCGTCGCCATGGCCAGCCACGAGTTCAAGACTCCCCTGACCTCCATCACCGCCTACGCCGACGTGCTGCTCGGCCGGGTCACGGACGAGCATTTTCCCCAGGCCACCGAGTTCCTGGGTGTCATCAAGCAGGAGGCCGATCGCCTGCTGCGCATGATCAACCGCATCCTCGATTTCAGCCGCCTGGAATTCGGGTCCCGCCTGTTGAATCTGAAGCTGCTGGACCTGGAACCCCTGGTGCGCGAGACGGTGCGGTCGCTGATGCCGGGCATCAACGGCAAGCACCAGCAGGTGACGATCTCGGCGCCGCGCAACCTGCCGCGGGTAAGGATCGATGCCGACCTGATCCGGCAGGTGCTGGTGAACCTGGTGGGCAACGCCGTCAAGTACACACCCGACGGCGGATCCATCGAGCTTGACCTCAGTGAACAGGCCGCCATGGTGGCTGTGGCCGTGCGCGACAACGGCCCGGGTATTCGCCCGGAGGACATGAAGCGGATCTTCAACGAGTTCTATCGGGCCAGCAGCGGCCAGGAAGGCACGGGCCTGGGGCTCTCCATCGCCCGCCACATCGTCAACCTGCACGGCGGCCACATCACCGTCGGCCCCCGCCCGACAAGGGGGACCGAGTTCACCTTTTTGCTGCCCAAGGCGGCCGCCCTGTTGGGTTCCGTGCCGGCATATCTTGTCCGTCACGGGGAAAGCGATCAGTTGGAGGCGCTGGTGACGAACCTCCTGCGCCTGCTGGCCGAACTCACCGACTCCCCGGTTGCGGTCATGATCCTGCGCGACGGCCAGGGTCGGCTGGCGCCGGTCTGTGCCCTGGGCCTCGATCCCCTGATGCAGGATCCGGATCCCTGGCCCGAGACACCGGCCTGGTCCGCCGCCCTGGAATCGTCCGGTCCGGTAACCGATGGGCCTCGTTTGGCCGGGCTGACGGGCAATCTGTCCTGGCTGCCGTCCACCGGGCGCCAAGAGACTCCCAGGTTGTTGATGTCGGTCGGCCGACACGGCAAGTCCCTGGGTTGTGTGATCCTGGGCCGCCGTCCGGGGCAGGAGCCCTACGGGCTGTCCGACAGGGATCAGGCGGCGGTGCTGGGACGGATCACGGCGGCGGCGCTCTCGAACCTGGAAGACGGTCCGGGCAAGATCCTGTCCGCCGTCAGGGCCCTGGCCCAGGTCAAGCGCTGGGGCATCCCCACGGCCACGGCCGAGTCCCTGGGACTGGTGAGGGACCTGGCCACGGCTCTGGGACAGACCGAGGACCAGATCAGGATGGTCCAGTGCGCGGCCGCGTTGCACGACGCGGGCATGACGCGGCTGGAGGAGGATATCCTGAAGGAAGACGGTCCCCTGGCCTGGGACCAGAAGGACGAAGTGGACCGGCATGTGGCTCATGGGCTGGATCTGGTCGCCCCCCTGGTCTGGAAGCCGCAGGTCGCCACCATCATTCGCCATCACCACGAATGGTTCGACGGCAACGGGCATCCCGACGGCCTGCGGGGCGAGGCCATCCCCCTGGGGTCAAGGGTGCTGGCGGTCGTCGACGCCTGGTACAGCATGACAACCGACCGTCCCTACCGCTCGGGAATGACGTTCGAGGAGGCGCTGGGGGAAATCGAGGCCCATGCGGGTACCCAGTTCGACCCCGCGGTCGTCTCCGCGCTGAAGGACAGGCTCCGGGGACCGGAGACGGTTCAGGCCTCCTCCGACGGCAAAGCGCCTCATAAACAGGAGTAGCGATGGCAGAATCCGCACGCATTCTCATCGTCGACGATGAAAAACCCCTGGTGGACCTGCTTTCACAGGCCCTGACCCAGGAAGGGCACAAGGTGCTGACCGCCCAGGACGGCATCGAGTGCATGAACAAGATGGCCTCGTTCAGGCCGGACATCGTGATCATGGACATCATGATGCCCAAGCTGGACGGGATCGATACCACGCGTCTGATCCGCCGCAACAGCAGCTATGCCGGCACGGTCATCGTGGCCCTGTCGGCCAGGAGCGACGAGGAGACGCGCACGAGGATGAAGGAAGCGGGCGCCAACCTGTTCATGCGCAAGCCCTTTTCCGTGGGCAAGCTCGTGGACAGGATAGGCAGGATGCTCGCGACCGGAACAGGGATGATCTAGGGCATGAAACCGGTGCTGGCCACAACAGTCGTCCTGGCCCTGGTGGGCGGATCGGCTTCCATGCAGGGAATCATGGTAGGTGTTCCCGGCACGGTGTCGGTTCCCCTGTCCGTGGTCGTGGTGCTGGTGGCATTCACCGGGTTGGCCGTCTGGGCCATCATGTCCGCGCGCAGGTCGGCCGCCGTCCTGGCGCGGCTGCGTGCCCACAACGAGGAATTGGAAGCCGAGCTGGCCGAGGCGAGGTCGCAAGCGGCAGAAGCGGCGATGGAACGCAAGGAGATCCTGACCGAGGCCAGGGCCAGGGAACAGGAAACCGATCTGCTGATGGAGCGCACCAGGGTCATGGAGAAGATCCTGGCCGCCGGCGCCCGTTTCAACGCCACGCGCAACCTGTCGGATCTCCCGGCGCGGATCACCACCGCCGTGGGGGAACTGGCGGGTTTCGACAAGGCCGTGCTCTACCTCTGGTCCGAGGTCACGGAGGCCTTCGAGGCCCGGGGCTTCGCCGGCCTGAGCGAGAAGAGTGTCGCCGGGTTGACGGACCTGCAGGTCTCGCGGGCCGAATTCGAGTCCACGTGCAGCACCGCGTACCGTTACGGCAACTGCTACCTCGTGGATCGCCGAGCGGGGGAGCCGTCCCTGTCGGGATCCGGTGGAGCGCCCGCCGGTCACTGGCCGGCCGACCGGCTGCTCATCGTCCCGTTGACCACGCCCTCGGGCGAGACCCTGGGTTACCTGACCCTGGACGAGCCGTCCGACGGCAGGACTCCCGACGAGGTGGACATCAGGTTGCTGGAGTTCCTGGTCTACCAGGGCGCCATCGCCATGGAATCGGCACTGGTCTACGACCGCCTGGCCCGCAACAACGCCGAACTGTCCCAGGCCTCGGAAAAGCTGGGCAGCCTCGCCGAGATGAAGGCCAACTTCGTGGCCAACGTCAGCCACGAGCTGCGCACGCCCCTGACCTCCATTTCCGCCTACGCCGAACTGCTGCAGGTGCGCATGGATTCCATGAGCGACCAGGAGCGCAACGAGTTCCTCAAGGTGATCCACAACGAGAGCGTCAAGCTGTCCGAGATCATCGACGATATCCTGGAGATCAACGAGATGGACAGCGGCCGGCCGGGCCTGGTCCAGGTGCAGACCGACCTGGTCTCCCTGGTCAGGCACCTGGAGGACAGCTGGAGCAGCAGGGCCCGCGAGCGGGACATCACCCTGGAAGTCACCACCAGCGCCGACAGCATCCTGTTGCCGGTGGACTCCACCATGATCAACCAGATGCTGGGCAAGCTCGTCAGCAACGCCTTCAAGTTCAATAGGGATGGGGGCCGGGTGAGCATCACCCTGGAGGAGACCGGTACGGCGGTGCGGCTGGTGGTGGAGGATACGGGTATCGGCATTCCCGACGAGGAACTGGGCCGCATTTTCGAGCGCTTCTACCAGGTGGACGGTTCGGCCACCCGGGAGCACAACGGGCAGGGCCTGGGGCTGGCCATCTGCCACGACATCGTCACCCATCACGACGGCCGCATCTGGGCCGAGAACATCCAGCCCCGCGGCGCCCGCTTCACTGTCCTGCTGCCGCGCCGTCCGGCCGTGCACCAGGCCACATCTCCGGAACCGATCCTGCGTTTCTCCCTCGAGCCGGGCGAATTCGTCCAGCGCATCATGCACTGGATCGCCGAGAGCATGGGTGTCCGGGTCGTATCCCTGATGACTCCCCTTGACGACGGCGAGCACCTGGGAATCAGGGCGGCCATCGGTCTGCCGGAATCCGTGGTCCAGAGCGTGAGGATCAGGCGCGGGATCGGGGTGGCGGGCCGGGTTTGGGAAGCGGGCAGTCCCCTGTTGATCGAGGACATCACGCTGGACAGCCGTTTCGACCGGGACCAGGACGAGATCAGATACGGCTCGCCGTCCCTGCTCTGTTCCCCGGTGACGGAGAACGGGGAGGTCGTCGGTGTCGTGGTCGTGAACGACCGTTTCGACGGCCGACCGCTGGGCGAGGACGACCGCCTGCTGCTGGAGGCCCTGTCCCCGCGGCTGGGCCGTATGCTGGCCGGGTGCACGCGTCTGCGGGATCAGGCCAGGGACTTCGAGGTGATCCGGGATTCCCTGCGCACCATCACGCCCGTGGGCCATCTGCCGCGCGAGAGCATCCTCGACATCTGCCGGGAGATCTGCCTGGCGGCGGGCCGCCGCATCCATCTGGCCGAGGAGGACCTGCAGCACCTGGCCTTCACCCTCAGGTTCTACGACGTGGGCATGAGCTGTGTGCCGCCTCAGCTGCTCAACAAGCCCGGGCCCCTGGACGAGGCGGAGATGGTGCTCGTGCGGCGCCATGTGCGGTTCAGCCTGGACATCCTGGATCCCCTGTTGCCCGAGCCCAAGGTCCGGCAGCTCGTTCTGCACCACCATGAGAATTTCGACGGTTCCGGGTATCCCGACGGGCTGGCGG
>CAYPVD010000068.1:0-13316 GCA_964414055.1 uncultured Fibrobacteraceae bacterium | reverse complement strand
GCCATGACCCTGCACAAGCGTTTCGAGATCGTCGCGGCCGTTCGCGAGGCCATGATGCGTCACGGGGAGGAGCTGGCGCGCCACGCGCACGAGGAAACGGGCCTGGGAAGGTTCGAGGACAAGGTCGTCAAGAACCGTCTGGTCACCGAGAAGACGCCCGGTCCGGAGGCCCTGTCGCCTGCGACCGTGACCGGGGACCACGGGCTGACCCTTACCGAATGGGCCCCCTTCGGGGTGATCGGTTCCATCACTCCCACGACCAATCCCACCAGCACCATCATCTGCAACACCATCGGCATGGTCTCGGCGGGCAACAGCGTGGTGTTCAACGTGCATCCGGGGGCCATGGAATGCTCCATGGCGACGATCCGCCTGCTCAATCGCGCCATCACCGGCGCGGGCGGGCCACAGAACCTGGTGACGGCCGTGGCGCGGCCCACCATCGAATCGGCCACCGAACTGATGCACCACAAGGGTGTCAACCTGCTCGTGGTCACCGGCGGCCCCGGGGTGGTCAAGGCCGCCATGCAGAGCGGCAAGCGCGCGGTCTGCGCGGGGCCCGGCAACCCGCCGGTGGTGGTCGACGACACCGCCGACATTCCCAAGGCAGCCCGGGACATCGTGCACGGGGCCGGCTTCGACAACAACATCATCTGCGTGGACGAGAAGGAGGTCTTCGTGGTGGCCTCGGTGGCCGACCGGCTCATCGAGGAGATGCGCAGCGGAGGCGCCTATCTGCTTGACCAGGCGGAGCTGAGGCGGTTGGAGAAGGAGATCTTCGCCGAGATGCCCCCGCCGCGCACCCACGGGGTGATCAACAAGGAGCTGGTGGGCAAGAATGCGGGGGAAATCCTGGGTCGGATCGGCGTGAAGTACGGGCAGGAGTGCCGCCTGGTCATCGTCGATGTCCCCGAGGACCATCCCTTGGTCTGGACCGAGCAGCTCATGCCGGTGTTGCCGGTGGTCCGGGTGCCGGACGTGGACCGGGCCATCGCCCTGGCAAGGGAAGCCGAACACGGCTTCGGCCACTCGGCCAGCATGCACTCGCGCGACATCGACGCCCTCAGCAGGATGGCGCGGGCCATGAACACCAGCATCTTCGTCAAGAACGGACCCATCGTGGCCGGCCTGGGGGCCGGAGGCGAGGGGCACACCAGCTTCACCATCGCCAGCCCTACGGGCGAGGGCTTGACCGGTCCGGTCAGCTTCTCGCGCCGCCGCCGCTGCGTGATGGTGGACCACTTCAGGATCGTCTGATGCGCCAGGCCCTGGCATTGCTGGAGTTCAACGGTCCCGCCGTGGGCATCCTGGCTGTCGACCGCATGCTCAAGCGCTCGCCGGTGGCCCTGCTGCGTTGCGGCACGGTTCATCCGGGCCGTTACCTGGCCCTGGTGGGCGGGACGGTGGCGGCGACCGCCGAGGCTCATGCCGAAGGGGGGCGCGTGGGCGCGGAGAACGGGGCCCTGGTGGACGAGATCCTGTTGCCCGATCCCGCACCCCGGTTGGCGGCCGCCGTGGCCGGCGCCAGGTCCGCCCCGGAGGGCGAGGCCCTGGGCGTGATCGAGGTTTCCACCTCGCCGGGCCTGCTGCGGTTGCTGGATACGGTGCTCAAGGCCGTGCCCATCTCCCTGGTGGAGGTGCGTCTGGCCGATGATCTCGGCGGACGCGCGCTGGGGATCATCGACGGCCTGCTGCCGGACGTGAAGGAGGCCCTCGATCTGGCCTCGACGGGGTGCGGACCCTGCGCCTGCGTGCTGGGGGCCTCGTTGCTGCCCCGTCTTGACGAGACCCTGCGCGAGGTCGTGGCGGCCGGCTCGCATTTCCAGGCCTGTTCCGCGGTCGAACCTGCAGGCGCCGAGAAACCGGAGGACTAGCGATGTTTCTGGGCCGAGTCATGGGCAGGGTGGTTCCCGCGGTGGTTTACGAGGGTCTGACGGGGGTTCCCCTGCTGTGGGTCCAGCCCCTGGACAAGCACGGCCAAGCAGCCGGGCGGCCATTTGTCTGTGCCGACGGCACCCGCATGGCCGGTCCAGGGGAGACGGTTTACTGGGAGGCCAGCCGCGAGGCCGCCCTGACCCTCGATCCCAGCTTCGTGCCGGTGGATCACGCCGTGGTGGGCATCGTCGACGACGTGATGCTCGACGACCGGAAATCGCCATGATCTATGCCCGCGTCACGGGACGCATCACCTCGACCATCAACCACCCGGACCTGGACGGACGCAAGTTGCTGGTCTGCGACAAGCTCGGATCCGACGGGGAGCCGACGGGGGGTTACGTCATCGCCGTCGATACCGTGGGTGCGGGTGCGGGGGAAACCGTCATCATCCTGGACGAGGGCAACGGGGCCCGGCAGATCCTGGAGCAACCGGGGGCACCGATACGGTCGGTGGTCGTGGGTGTCGTGGACGTGCCTCCTACCAGAACAACCTGACGGCGAACAGCACCGCCACCACCAGCACGAGTTTCCTGATCCAGGCGTGGCCCTTGGTCACCGCCAGTCTTGTTCCCAGCCATCCCCCCAGGGCGTTACCCGCGGCCAGGGCCGCACCCAGGCTCCAGTCCACCTGCCCGTGGGCCACGAACACCACCAGGGCGGTGATGGTGAACAGACCCACCACGAAGACCTTCACCGCGTTGATCCGCACGAGATCCATGCCGTGGACCAGCAATCCTGTGATGATCAGGAACCCGACGCCGGCCTGGATGAATCCGCCGTAGAACCCGATGACGAAGAAGGTGCCGGCCAGGGCGATGATCCGTGCGCGGGTCAATGTCCGGGCGTCGAAGCGGAAGCGTCGGGCCGGGTCGATGACCATCACCCCGCACACCATCAGGATCACTCCCGCCAGGATGCGGCGGAACGCTTCGTCACCGATGCCGACGGCAAGTTCCGCACCGAGCACGCTGCCCAGCAGGGCCGTGGGAGCGCAGACCAGGGCGATCTTCAGGGGCAGATGACCACTGCGCCGGAAACCGTCCACGGCCACGATGTTCTGCACCAGGATGGCGACGCGGTTTGTGCCGTTGGCGACGGCCGCGGGCAGCCCCAGGAACAACAGGACCGGCAGGGTAAGCAGGGAACCGCCGCCGGCCAGGACGTTGATGACGCCGGCGACGAGCCCCATACCGAACAGCAACAGGATGTGCAGCGTCATGGTCTGAAGCATCCTCCTGAGGCAGGCCCGCGATCAAGGACCGACCAGCATGAAGTCGCCGTCCTCCGTCCTGACCCGGACTTTTCGACCCAGCCAATGTTCCAGGGATTCCCGGCGGTTCCTCGTGGTGAGGATCATGCCCCCGCGGTCCAGCAGCAGGTTTGCGGCGGAGACCTCTTTATCCGGCGCCACGATTTCCCCGCCGAAGCGCACGTCCCGGGGAAAGGAGAACTCGGCCACCGGACCCCGGTTGTAGAACACGATGCTGCCGGGCATCACCTGGTAGCAGGCCAGGGTCGCCCCTGTTTCCTGCGAGTACCGCACGAGACTCCTGGTGGGCGGACCCAGGTGAAATCCTCCCCATGCGAACGGCCAGGCCAGCGCCACGATCATCCAGCCGCCGGTCCTGATGCGCAGCCGGCGTCCGGGGACGGCGGGAATGCCCGCTACCGTCAAGATGGTCAACGGGGTCACCATGGGCAGCAGGTAGTTGGGACGCTTGGAACCGCTCAGGGAAAAGATGACCAGGGGCACGGCGACCCACAGGATCATCAGCCAGCGCCAGCCGGGGTGTTCTTGGGCCGTCAAGGGTCTGCGCAGGCCCCGGACCAGTTCCGGCAGCCAGGGGAGCATCAGCATGGGCACCAGGGGCAGGAAGTACCACCAGGGTCCGGTGCGGCCGTGCGCCGAGGACAACACCCGGCCTGCGACCTCGTCGCTCAGCCAGTAGCCCAGCAGGCCGGGATGCCGGTGCAGGACGGCGGCGAACCAGGGAGCGGCCAGCGCCAGGAAGGTCAGCAGGGTCACCGGATGGATCAGCCGCCGCAGGGGGCCGAAGTCGCCGCGCCCGGAAAATCCCCAGGCGACCGGGGGAATCACGGTCCAGAACAGGATCATGTGGCCCTTGGCCATGAATCCCATGGCCAAGCCCAATCCGGCCAGCAGGCGGGCCGGCGGATCCGTGCGCTTGCCCAGGGTGGAGGTGTATGTCAGAAGGATCCCGGTCCACAGGAAGATGTCGTTGGTGGTCATGTGCCCCTGGACCAGGGCCAACGGGGAAAGCAGGGTCATGAGACCGGCCCAGCGCGCGCGCTGCCGGTCCAGGCCCAGCAACCTGGCCAGGCGCATGGTGAGCCAGGCGCACAGCACAAGGGCCAACGTGGCCGGCAGGCGCACGGCCCACTCGGTGTCGGGCAGGATCTCGAGGGCCGCCGCTCCCGCCCAGTATGCCAGCGGCGGCTTGGAGAACAGGGCGACATCGTTGAAGACGGGGATGATCCAGCCACCCCCGTGGGCCATGTCCCAGGCGATGGAGGCATAGCGGCCCTCGGTGCTCTCCAGCAGGGGATAGGCGGCAAGGCCCATGAGCCACAGGGCGCCAAACACGGTCGCGGCGATGGCGGCGGTCCGTCTTGTCAATGCACGAGGGCGCCTTTCTTGCCCATGCCCCCCAGCAGCAGCGCCAGGGGCATGAACACGATGAACGAGATCATCAACATATGAAAGACATCATTGTACGCCATGGCGGCCGCCTGTTGCTGGATCATGCCGCCCACCAATCCGTTGGCTATCTGCCCGTTGGAAACCGGATCCAGGCCCGAGACGGTGTTCAGGGCCCTGGTCGCCGTCTGCAGATGTTCCTGCAGCAGGGGGTTGCCGGGGGTGAGGTTCTCCACCAGCCGGGCGTGGTGCGACTGGACATGCTGGGCCAGCACGGTGGAACTGATGGCGATGCCGATGGACCCGCCCTCGTTGCGCACGAGGTTGAACAGGCCGGTGGCCGACCCGATCTGCTGCGGGCTGAGGTTGACGAAGGCCGCCGCCGTCAGAGGCACGAACAGGAAGCCCATACCCATGCCCTGCAGCAGGCGACTGTCCATCATGTAGTTGAAGTCCACCGACAGGTTCATGTGCATCATCATCCACATGGACCAGACGTTTACGGCTGCTCCGAAGATCACCAGGACCCGCAGGTCCACCCTGCCGATCAGGTAGCCGACCACGGCCATGGACAGCAGCGAGGTGACCCCGCCGGGCGAGAGCACGAGCCCCGCCCACGTCGCCGTGTAGCCCATGAGGGTCTGGGCGAACAAGGGCAGCATGGTGAACGACCCGTACAGGCCGAATCCGAGCAGGAACATCAGCGTTGTGCCCGTGGCGAACCTGCGGTCCTTGAAGGCGGTCAGGTCCACCAGCGGTCGTTCGGCCGTCAGGGAACGCCAGATGAACAGGGCCAGGAACAGGGCCGTCAAGAGGGCAAGGACCTGGATCCGGGGGCTGTGGAACCAGTCGTAGCGCTCGCCGCGGTTGAGGAATATCTCCAGGCTGCCCAGTCCGATGGCCATGAACAGGAAACTCAGGTAGTCGATACGTCCCTCGGGCTTCTTCAGGTAGGGCGGGTCCGACACGTTGAGCAGGGCCATGGTGATGCCGATGATCCCGACGGGCACGTTGATGTAGAACACCCAGCGCCAGGTGATGGTGTCGGTGATCCAGCCGCCCAGGGTGGGGCCGATGATGGGCCCGAAGATCACACCCACTCCGAACAGGGCCATGGCCTTGCCGTGCTCCTCGGGTGGAAACGATTCCAGCAGGATGGCCTGGGACATGGGCACCATGGCCCCGCCGGCCAGGCCCTGCAGCACCCGCATGGCCAGGAGCATGGGCAGGGAGACCGCGGCGCCGGAGAGGAACGAGGCGACGGTGAACAGCCCCAGGCACCAGATATACGCTCGCTTGCGGCCGAAGAAGTTGCCGATCCAGCCGGTCATGGGCAGGATGATGGCGTTGGCCACCAGGTAGCTGGTGATGACCCAGGTCACCTCGTCCTGGCCCGCGCTGAAGGTGCCTTGCATGTGGGGCAGCGCCACGTTGGCCACCGAGGTGTCGATGACCTCGATGAGGGTGCCGATCATCACCGTGACGGCGACCAGGTACTTGTTGACCGTCGGTCGTGCCGCCGGAACGGCCGTGGCGCCGGCGACGGTGGGAGTGTCGTTGCCGGCCACGGTCAATCCTCCAGCCCGCTGGTGTCCACGGTGACCTCGCACGACAGGCCGATCTTCAGCAGCCGCGGAGGGATCTCCTCGTCCAGGGCGATGCGCACCGGCAGGCGCTGGACGACCTTGATCCAGTTGCCCGTGGCGTTCTCGGGAGGCAGCAGGGAGAACGCCGCCCCGCTGCCCGCGCCCAGGCTGGCCACGTGGCCCTGGAACTCCTGGCCGCTGTCGGCATCGATGGTGAACGTCACGGGCTGCCCGACCCTGATCCGGCGCAGCTGGGTCTCCTTGAAGTTGGCGTCGATCCAGGCGTGCGAGCCGCTGATCTGCACGATGCGGCACAGGGGCTGACCCGCCGCCGTGATCTGGCCGGTCATGGCGGTCTTGTCGGCCACGACGCCGTCGCAGGGGGCAGTTATCGTGCAGTAGCTGCGTTGCAGAAGGGCGTTGTCCAGGCCGGTGCGGGCCTTTTCCAGGCCTTTCTCCTTGGCCGCGAGACCAGCCCGTGCGGCGGCCAGCTGTTTGCGCGCCGCTTCGAGCCGGGCCTCGGCCACCTTGGCGGCGGCCACGACCTGATCGAACCGGCGCTTGGCCGTCGATCCCCGCTCGTCCAGGGCGGCAAAACGTTCACGGTCGCTGCGGGCCAGTTCCACCTGGGCCCTGGCGGCCTCGACCTGGGCCTCGGCCCCGGCGATCTGGGCCTTCTGCAGGGCCACGGCCGCCTCGGCGGCTCCCACGTTGGCCCGTTGCTTGGCCACGGCCTGGTCGAAATCCCGGGGATCCAGTTCGGCGATGACCTGGCCCTGATGTACCACCTGGTGATCCTCCACCAGCACATCCTGCAGCGTGCCGGGTACCCGGCTGGCCACTGCGGTCACGTCGGCGCCGATGTAGGCGTTGTCGGTGCCGGGGTAAATCCGTCCGTGTTCCCATTTGCGCCAGCCCAGGAATACCAGGGCGACGGCGATCAACAGGATGATGGCCAATCCAATCCAGCGCTTGCTCATGGTGCGACGCTCCCTTGCTTGCCGTTCTCGGTGGAGGAATAGAAGGAAACCAGGTCCCGGCCGGTTACCGCCTCCAGGCGGGCGCGGGCCATGAATCCCTGGTGATGCTTGATGACAACCTGCAGCCGCGAGTTCGCCAGGAGCGCCTCGGCGTCGAGCACGTCGCTGGAGCGGGCTATGCCCTGGCGGTACTGGTCCTCGACGATGCGCAGGTTTTCCCGGGCCGCAGCCACGTTGGCGCGTGCCGTTCGTTCTTCGCGCCGGGCCCGAATCATCGCCCGCCGGGCCTGTTCCAGGGCGATGCGCGCCCCGCGCCGGGCCTCCTGGCGGTCGCGGCCGGCCGCCAGGATCCGGGCCTCGGCCTTGGCCGTCTCCGCCGACCGGGCTCCTCCGTCGAAGATGTTCCAGCTGACCCCCAACGCCAGGGAATTCACATGGGGATAGACCAGGGCGTCGTTGTCCTGCCAGGAATGGCTTGCGGCCACGAACAGGTTGGGATACCAGGCCTTGCGGGCCAGCTCGCCGAGGGTGCGGGCCGTGTTCTCGATCTGGGAGGCCGCCTTGACCTGCAGGTTGTTCCGCAGCAGGGAATCGGGATCCACGGCGGCGGGAACGGAAGCTCCCAAGGCCGCAGGCAGGGAGTCGGGAAGAACCACGAGGGTGGAGGGTTCCCGACCCAGGATGCGGTTCAGGTCCTGCAGGATCACGGCCAGGTTGTCGTCGAGGGCGGCCCTGGCGTCACGCACCTGGTCCAGACGGACGCGGGTTTCCAGCAGGTCGTTGCGGGCCACCAGGCCCTGGTCGTAAAGGTCGCGGACTTCCTTGAGATGGCCTTCCAGGGAGGCGATGGACTGGTCCAGCACACCTTCCTGTCCCCGCAGGTTCAAGGCGGTGACGTAGCGGTCCAGGGCATCCAGCTGGGTCGACTGGATGCGCGAAAGCCCGGTCACCCTGGCCGCCGCGAGGTTGCTGCGGGCGGCGGTGATGGCCAGGTTGCGCAGGCCGCCGTTCCACAGCAGTTCCCGGGCCGTGAGCTGGAATTCCCCGTTGCTCTGGTTGCCCATGGGGAGACTCAGGGGTCCGGCGGCGATCTCGGGTTGGTGATCCCGGGTGATGTATTGGCCCTGGAAATCCACCGTGGGGTAAAGGGTGGACCGGGCGTGCCGCACGTTCGCCAACGCGGCCAGGGTATCGCTGACAGCCTGCACCGCCGCGCGGGATTGTCTTGCGGCCAGGTCCACGACCTTCCCGGGTGTCAGCAGGGTGTCCTGTCCTTCTTCGGCGCCGGTAGCGGTGACCGGAATCAACAACCAGATCGCAGCCAGGAACAAGGTCGCCCTTGGTAATGTGTTTATGATTCGGTGGAATTTCACGAGGTGAACCCCCTTTCCCAGGCTTCGGCGGCGTTTGTCACCATGCGATGGAGCATGGATGTCAATTCCTCAACTTCACGCTTGGAGAACCCCTTGAGCAGGATCTCCTGCCAGCGCCACAGCTTGGAAAGGGCCGAATCCCAGAGTTCGTAGGCCTTGGGGGTGACCAGCACGGTGTTGGCCCGCACGTTGCCGAGCACTGGTTGCCGGTGGATCAGGCCTTTCTTTTCCAGGACGACCAGCATGCGGGCGGTGGTGCTCTTGTCGACGTAGAGCCGCCGGGCCAGTTCGTCCTGGGTGATGCCGTCTCCCTGGGTGATGAGGGTCCCCAGGTAGAACAGGTGTTCCTTGCTGATCTGGTGGGGACCCAGGATCCTGCGGGCGTATTTGCCGGCCAGCAGGTTCAGGACATAGATCATGCGCCCCAGGGATTGTTCCGGATTGTGGACCATGGCTCCTCCGCTTTGTTGAACCGGCCTTGAGTTGAGTCTGCAACAAATGGATAAACAACAGTTGGCAAGTCAACAGAAAAAATCAGCATTATCACACTTCTTGCCGTGACCGGCGATTTCGGGGCATATTGTTGGTCGGCGGCGATACGGTTCTTGAATGAAGGTGGTTTCGTGAACGACCAGGATCCGCATTTCTCCTGCCCCGACGAGGCCGTCAGCCTGGCTCGGCTGGTCTCCGACCACGGCGGTCGCGCCCTGCTGGTCGGAGGCTGGGTGCGCGACGCCTTGCTGGGGCTGGCATCCCCGGATCTTGACATCGAGGTGTTCGGACTGGATCCCGCTGCCCTGGAGGCCCTGCTGTCCGGTTCCTATCAGCTTGATCACACGGGTCGGGCCTTCGGCATCCTCAAACTGCGCGGAGTGGACATCGATGTCTCGGTGCCTCGCCGCGAAACCAAGACCGGGTCCGGCCACCGCGGATTCCTGGTGGACGCCGATCCGGACATGACCTTCCAGCAGGCTGCCCGGAGGCGGGATTTCACCTTCAACGCCATGGGCTACGACCCGCTGACCGGGGAACTGCTCGATCCCTTTGGCGGCCGGAGAGACCTGGCCAACGGCCTGCTGCGTCATACCTCGGAGAAGTTCAGCGAGGACCCCCTGCGTGTGCTGCGCGGCATGCAGCTGTGCGCCCGGTTCGAGTTGAAGCCCGTTCCGGCCACGGTGGACCTGTGCCGGGCCATGGATCTGGAGGGTCTCGCTCCCGAGCGTCTGTTCCCCGAATGGCGCAAGATGATCCTGCTGGGCAGCAGGCCGTCGGCGGGCCTGGATTTCCTGCGCAGAACGGGTTGGCTGCGCTTTTTCCCGGAACTGGAGGCCCTCATCGAGTGTCCCCAGGACCCCCGCTGGCATCCCGAAGGCGATGTCTGGACCCATGTCCTGCACTGCATGGATGCTTTTGCGGCCGAACGCAGCGGCGATCCGCATGAGGACCTGATCGTGGGCCTGGCCGTCCTGTGCCATGACCTGGGCAAGCCGGCGACCACGACCATCGAGGAGGATGCAGTCCGCTCCCGGGGGCATGCGGAAGCCGGGGAAGAGCCCACGCGCCGGTTCCTGGCACGCCTGAAGGTGTCGGCAGAACTCGTGGAGCAGGTTGTCCCCCTGGTGCGTGAACACGCCCATGTGGGAGAGCTGTTCCGGGCGCGATCCTCCGATGCCGCCGTCCGACGCCTGGCTGGGCGGGTCGGGCGCATCGACCGTCTGGTACGGGTTGTCCGGGCGGATTACCTGGGGCGCCCCCCCTTGGACAGCCGGGAGGTCCCGGCGGCGGCATGGCTGCTGGAACGGGCGCAGGCCTTGGCCGTGGATCGGTCGGGCCCCGTCCCCCTGATCCAGGGGCGCCACCTTGTGGCTCTCGGGTTGAGTCCCGGCCCCCGGTTCAAACCCCTGCTGGATGACTGTTTCCAGGCCCAGCTGGAGGGCGAATTCATGGATGTGGAGGGTGGGATCGATTACCTGAAATCCCTGCTGGATGCCATGAATTGACCCGGCACAGGTGTCCTCAAGGCACTATTGATGACCTCGTTAAAGTCGGCCTCCCTGCGGCCGATCAAAGGACTGATGTGAGGGAGCCGCCGGTTCCGTCAGCCTGTCCTGTGTCGCGGGGGAAGTTTCATGCGTCTGGTCACCCGTTCGGATTTCGATGGTCTCGCCTGTGCCGTATTGCTGGTCGAGGTGGGCCTGGTGGATGAGTATCTGTTCGTCCACCCCAAGGATCTGCAGGACGGCAAGGTGGAGATCGACAGCAACGACGTGCTGGCGAACGTGCCGTATGTCCCGGGCTGCGGCATGTGGTTCGACCACCACACGAGCGAAAAGGAACGCCTGGCCCTGCTCGATGAGTTCAAGTACGAGGGAAGCAGCATCATCTGCCAGAGCTGCGCCCGGGTGATCTACGATTATTTCGGGGGTGCGGAGAAATTCGCCAAGTTCGACCGTAGCGGCATGATGGACGCCGTGGACAAGTGCGACAGCGGGCAACTGGACATCGATGACATCCTCAATCCCCAGGGCTGGGTGCTGTTGTCGTTTCTCATGGACCCGCGCACGGGCCTGGGATACGAGAAGCATTACCGGATCTCCAACTACCGCCTGATGCTGGACATGATCCAGTACTGCAGGAACATGATGCCCGAGGAGATCCTGCAACAGCCCGATGTCGCCGAAAGGGTGGAACGATATCTGGCCCAGGAAATGGCCTACACGGACATGATCCGCAACCACGCCTCCGTGCACGGGAACCTCCTGGTGCTGGACCTGCTCATGGTGGACAAGCCTTGCGTGGGGAACCGGTTCAAGGAGTATGCGCTGTTTCCGGAGCAAGACATATCGCTGAGGCTGATCTGGGGCAAGAACAGGGAAGTCGTGGTCTTCACCTGCGGTCACAGCATTCTCAAGCGTACCTCGACGGTCAACGTGGGAGAGTTGATGTTGCGGTACGGCGGGGGCGGTCATACCCGGGTGGGGACCTGCCAGGTACCTGTGGGAGAGTATCGCAGGGTGAAGGAAGAACTCCTGGCGGCCTTGACGGTCCAGGAGCCCGTGGGACTGACGTAACCCCAGTAACCTCGAGAAAAGGAATGAATTATAAAAAAAACGCCTGATTTGGTGTTTGTTGTTGCAAAAGTACCCGCCTAATGCTAAAATTCCCTTTACTAATTCGGAGAAAAATACGGCAATTAATCTGTTCGGAGGGAGATGTGTGATGAATTTTAAGCTATCGGTGATTCTGGTATTGGTGATCATGGCCTTGGGCACGGTGGTCCAGGCCCAGTGCGACATTTCCGGGAACATCGCCGCCGAGATGAATTCAGATCCGGCAGGTCCGGCCTGGGTCTACACCCTGACCATCACCTGGGATACCGATGTCCAGTATGCCCTGAGCCACATGGACCTGCTCATCGACGCGGTGGGTGGAAGCTGTACCCTGGATGACCTGTACGAACATCTGAGTTGGGATGATCCCATCGGTACCTCCGACGGCGAGGGCGGTTGTACGGTATCGTATGAGGGCCAACTGAGTGACAACGGCGATCCCAGCATCCCGGGGGTAACCGGCCTTCTCCTGAAGTTCGAGCCCTACGACGGCTGCGAGCCCGGCAACGTGGGCACCGCCGTTTTCGTCTTCTATTCGGACCTGGGTCCGGTGCCGGTGGATGAGGACATATTGTCCCTGGTGGACAAGTACGCCGGTTACTATTGCTTCGGCCATCTGACGGGCATGTTCCCGGGTCTGGACTGCGATCCGGTGGACAACGACGCCGCCAGCTTCGGCAGCCTCAAGGGACTGTACCGCTAGAAGAGAAGCACTCGCCTCCTCGAGCGTCGCAGGCAATGGCCTGCGACGCTTTTTTCTGCCTTCGGCGGCGATGTGACGTTAAGTTTGCCTCATGGATACCCAGCGCCGCCATTCCCACTTGCTGCTTCTGCTCGCCGCCGCCATCTGGGGTTTCGCCTTCGTGGCCCAGAGGGTGGGCATGCGCCACGTACGCCCCTTGACCTTCAACGGGGTGCGCTTCGTCCTGGGGACAGCCGCCCTGGCTCCCTTGCTGCTGGTCAGGCGGGGCAGGTTCGCCGACTGGACGGCGGCCCCGGCCGGATCCGTGCCGCGCGGCCGCATCCTGACCGGAGGTCTCCTGGCAGGCGTGCTGCTTTTCGGGGGCTCCACCCTGCAGCAGGTAGGAGTGATCTACACCACTGCCGGCAAGGCGGGCTTCATCACCAGCCTGTACGTGATCCTGGTGCCCATATTGGGCCTTTTCTGGGGACACCGCACCGGCGGCAGGACCTGGTTCGGCGCCGTCGTGGCCATGACGGGGCTCTACCTGCTGAGCGCCAAGGGGATGCTCGGCATCGAGCTTGGGGACCTGCTGGTGCTGCTGGGGGCATTCTTCTGGGCCGGGCACGTGCTGCTGGTGGGCCATCTGGTGCAACGGTTGCCTGCCCTGCCCTTGGCGGTGACGCAGTTCGCCGTTTGCGGCCTGCTGAGCCTGCTCGGCGCGGTTTTGCTGGAAACCATTCGCCTGGAGACGCTTACCGCCGCCGCTGTCCCCATCCTCTACGCGGGGCTGCTGTCGGTGGCCGTAGCCTACACCCTGCAGGCCCTGGGACAACGCCATGCCCGGCCGGCCCCGGCGGCCATCATTCTGAGCTTCGAAGCGGTGTTCGCGGCGGTGGGCGGGTGGCTGATCCTGGGCGAGGGCATGTCCCCGCGCGGCTTGGCAGGGGCCGCGCTCATGCTGCTGGGTGTGATCCTGGCCCAGGGG
>CAYPVD010000067.1:0-13345 GCA_964414055.1 uncultured Fibrobacteraceae bacterium | reverse complement strand
CCGTGACCTTGACCCCGTCCGGCATCATCATGTTGACCCACTTCATAGACTATTCCATCCCTTCGGCTCAGGCCGTACCTTACTTCGAGTAGAGCTCCACGATCAGGTTCTCCTGGATCGGGATGGGCAGATCGCTCAGCTGGGGCTCTGAAAGCAGGCGCCCTTCCATCTTCTTGTCGTCCGCCTCGACGAACGGCAGCCTGTCGCGCTTGGCGGCATCCTTGATGGCGCCCACGATCTGCGGGATGTTCTGGCTCTTGGTGCGGATCCTGACCGTCTGCCCCACCTTGACCTGGCGGCTGGGCACGTCGCAGACGACATCCCCGACCAGCACGTGCTTGTGCCGGATCAGCTGACGGGCCGAAGCCCGCGAGGGAGCGAATCCCAGCCTGTAGATGACGTTGTCGAGACGTTTCTCCAGCAGGTTGAAGAGGTTCTCGCCCGTGGCGCCCTTGCGCCGGTTCGCCTCGGCGAAGTAGAGGCGGAACTGGCGTTCCAGGACGCCGTAGATCGCACGAACCTTCTGCTTCTCACGAAGCTGAAGTTTGTAGTCCGAGGGTTTACGCCCGCGGCGACGGCCATGTTCGCCCGGCCCGTAAGGCCGGCGTTCCATGGCGCAGGAGCTGCCGTAGCAGCGCTCGCCCTTGAGGAAAAGCTTCATCCCCTCACGTCGGCAAAGTTTGCACTTTGCGCCTGTGTACCTGGCCATTCTTTTGAACCTCCTGAACGGTCGGCGTCCTTTCGCGGACCGTCCGTACGTTTGAAATTACAGCCGACGACGCTTCTTGGGTCGGCAGCCGTTGTGGGGAATGGTGGTGCAGTCCCTGATCCTGGTCACTTCCAGGCCCTCGGCCTTGAGGCTGCGGACGGCCGCTTCGCGACCGGAACCGGGCCCCTTGACCCACACCTCGACCTTGCGCATGCCGCCGTTGAGCACTTCCTGGGCGCAGAACCGGGCCGCCAGCTGGGCCGCGAACGCGGTCGACTTGCGGCTGCCCTTGTAGCGCCCCTGGTGCCCGCCCGAGGACCATGTGATCACATTGCCCTGCAGGTCGGTCATGGTGATGAGGGTGTTGTTGAAGCTCGATTTGACATGGGCCACACCCACCGAATCCAGCTTCAACTTGGACTTCCGCGTCTTTCCCCGTTTGTCCTTGGCAGTCGCCACTTCAAACCTCCTGGTAGACCAACGATCTACTTCTTCTTCTTGCCACCGGGACGGCCCTTGGGGCCTTTACGGGTGCGGGCGTTGTTCTTCGTGTTCTGGCCCCGGCACGGCAGCTTCCGCCTGTGCCTGAGGCCACGGTAGCATCCGATGTCCATCAGACGCTGCAGATTCATGGCGTTCTCGGTACGCAAGGTACCTTCCACCTGGTATTCCTTGTCGAGGATCCCGATGATGGACCTGGTCTGCTCTTCGGTCAGATCCCGGGTCTTGATCTCCGGATCGATGTTGACCTTGCGGCAGATCTCCTCGGCCCGGTACGGACCGATGCCGTAGATGTAGGTCAGGGAGGTCCCGATCCTCTTGTTGTTAGGAATATCCACACCGGCAATGCGCGCCACTATGGCTCCTTTCTTCCGGTTCTGGATCCCTGGCCCGCCGCATCACGCGCGGACGCCGACCGGGATCCGACTTCGCCTCTCAACCCTGGCGCTGGTTGTGCCGCCGTGTGACGCAAATCACGCGCACGACGCCGTTGCGCCGGATGATCTTGCACTTCGGGCAGATCTTCTTGACCGAACTGCGTACCTTCATGATCAAGCCTCCTGGCGGCCGCCCCCGCAGGCGCGCCCGACCTCTTGCTACTTGTAGCGGTAGGTGATCCGGCCCCGTGTCAGATCGTACGGGGACAGTTCCACCGTCACCTTGTCGCCCGGCAGGATCCGGATGAAGTGCATGCGCATCTTCCCCGAAACATGGGCCAGCACGACGTGCTTGTTCTCCAGTTCCACTCTGAACATGGCGTTGGGCAGGGCCTCGACGACCGTGCCTTCTACGCTGATTCCTTCTTCTTTCGCCATTCCCTCACGCCTCTCAGAAAGCGGCCACGCCCGTTCCGCGCCTGGTCAAGATACGGGGACCATCGGCGGTCACCGCAACGGTGTGCTCGAAATGGGCGGACAGGCTCCGGTCCGCCGTCACCACCGTCCATTCGTCCCGGGCGGTCACGACCCGCTTGGTGCCTGCGTTGATCATCGGCTCGATGGCGATGACCAGGCCCTCCTCCATGACCGGATCCGGCATGGTGAAACACCTGAAGTTCGGCACCTGCGGATCCTCGTGCAGGTCACGCCCTATGCCGTGACCGACCAGGGACTCGACCACCGAAAACCCCGCCGCCTTGGCATGGGCCTCGATGACCGTGCCGATGGCCGAGATATGCCTGCCCACGGCGATGGCCTCGATGCCGAGTTCCAGGCATTCCCTGGTAACGGCCAGCAGGCGTTCGGCCTCCGGCGACAGCGTTCCGACCGCCAGGGTCTCGGCGCTGTCGGCGTGCCAGCCGTCCTTGATCAGGCCGATATCGACACCGACGATGTCTCCGTCCGCCAATTCCCGCGGTCCGGGAATGCCGTGGACGACCTCCTCGTTGATCGAAATGCACGCCGAGGCGGGAAACCCGTGGTACCCCTTGAACGAAGGGATACAGCCGGCATCCCGGATCAGCTTCTCGATGGCCTCGTCGAGCTCGGCGGTCGTCAATCCGGGACGGATCAGACCGCGGATCTCGAGAAAGACAGAAGCCAAAACCTCACAGCTGGCCTGCATTTTGTCAACCTGGTCGGCCGACTTCAACTTGATGTCCTGTTTACCCCAGGACATCGGCGACCTTCCGGGCGACCTCATCGGGCGTCCCCGTCCCCTCGATCTCGAAATAGGGGTAACGGCCCTTCAACACCCGTGCCGCACCCATGGTCTGGGTAGCGAACACCTGCAGACGACGCCGGATGGTCTCCTCGGTGTCATCATCCCGCTGGTACACCGCGGGCTCCCCGCTGTCGGGGTCGGTCTCCGCCCCGCAGGCGGGGCAGACACCGGGCCTGGCGGGGTCCAAATCCTTGCGGTTCATGATCTTGCCACAGACCCGGCAGGTCACCCGCGAGGTCAGGCGACGGACGATCTCATCGTCCGGAGCCGTGATCACCAGCACCGCGTCGATGGTCTGTCCGATCTCTTCCAGCAGGCCGGCCAGGCCCTCGGCCTGGGCCGGGGTACGGGGGAACCCGTCCAGCAGCCAACCCTCCGCCGCATCCGCCTGCTGCAGGCGATCCTTGACCAGCTCCATCATCAGATCGTCCGAGACCAGCTCTCCGGTCGCCATGACGGCCTCGACCCGACGGCCCAGCTCCGACCCGCCGGCAACGGCAGCCCGCAGCATGTCCCCGGTGGAGATGTGCACCAGATGGCGACCTTCCGCCAGGTAACCAGCCTGGGTACCCTTGCCCACTCCCGGAGGACCCATCAGGACGATATTCACCGCGCTACCTCCGCGCCCGCAGGCGACCCTTGCTCATGAACCCGTCGTAGTGGCGCATGACAAGGTGGGATTCGATCTGCTGCAGCGTATCGAGGGCCACGCCCACGACGATCAGCAGCCCAGTGCCCCCGAAGTAGAAGGGGACCTTCAGGTAGTAGATCATCATGTCCGGCAGGATGGCGATGATCGCCAGGAACACGGCCCCGGGGAACGTCACCCTGGTCAGGACCCGGTCGATGTACTCGGCGGTCTTCTTGCCGGGGCGCACCCCGGGAATGAACCCGCTCTGCTTCTTCATGTTGTCCGCCAGGTCCACCGGGTTGAGGATCACCGCGGTGTAGAAGTAGGCGAACAGGATGATCAGCGCCGAGTAGATGATCACGTAGACCGGATGGGGCGGCCGGAACATGTAGCTGAGCGTCGTGAAGAACTCGCTGTCGGGGAAGATCCCCCCCAGGGTGCCCGGGAACATGATGATCGACTGGGCGAAGATGATGGGGATCACGCCGGCGGTGTTGACCTTCAGCGGGATGTGCGTGTTGGCCCCGCCGTAGACCCGTCTGCCGACGATCTTCTTGGCGTACTGTACGGGAATCTTGCGCGCCCCCTGGGTAATGGCGATGATGGCCGCGATCACCAGGACCATGAAGACGAAGATGAACAGGGCCTTGATGATGTTCATGTCCCCGCTGGCCAGCTGCTGGGCCGTATTGAGGATGTCGTTGGGGTAGCGGGCCACGATTCCGATGAAGATGATCAGGGAGATGCCGTTGCCGATGCCTCGATCGTCGATCTGCTCTCCCAGCCACATGACGAACACGGTACCCGCGGTCAGGGTCAACACCGTCAGGAGCTTGAAGCCCATGCCCGGAGTGGACACGATGCCGCCGGACATCTGCTCCAGGCCGGCGGCCATGCCGAAGGACTGGATCAGGGCCAGGGCGACGGTGCCCAGCCGCGTGTACTGGGTGATCTTCTTGCGCCCGGCCTCGCCCTCCTTGGCCAGCTTCTCGAAGTACGGCACCACCGCCTGGAGCAGTTGGAAGATGATCGAGGCGCTGATGTAAGGCATGATTCCCAGGGCGAAGATCGTCGCGTTGCGCAGATTCCCCCCGGAGAACATGTCGTACAGGCCCATGAGCGATCCCGACTGCGAGTCGAAGAACGCCGCCAGGGCCGCGCGGTTGATGCCCGGCGTGGGGAAGTGGCCACCCAGCCGATAAATCAGCAGGATCAGCGCAGTGAACAGGATCCGCCGCTTGAGTTCGGGAATCCTGAACATGCTTTGGTAGCTGCTGGTAATGTTCAAAGCAAAGCTTCCTTTGGCTTGAAGTTACACGACCGGATCAACCGGTAATGGTCACGGACCCACCGGCGGCCTCTACGGCCGCCACGGCGCTCTTGCTGGCCTTGGCTACTTCCAACTGGAACGATTTCTCGACCTTGCCCCTGCCGAGGAGCTTGACCGGTCGCTCCGGGTACTTGATCAGCCCGACCTGCGCCAGGGCCATGCCGTCGATCTTGGCACCGGCGTCGAAACGTGCGTCCAGGGCGTCCAGGTTCACCAGCTGGTAGCTCTTCTTGAAGATGTTGGTGAACCCGCGCTTGGGCAGCCGCCGGTTCAGGGGCATCTGGCCGCCTTCGAACCAGGGCGGGATGCCGCCGCCGGAACGGGCCTTCTGGCCCTTGTGGCCCCGACCGCCGGTCTTGCCGGTCCCGGAACCGATACCGCGGCCGCGCCGCTTCTTGTCCCGGTTGGCGCCGCGGGGGGCGCCGATGTTGTTCAGCTTGAGCATGGCTACTTCACCTCTTCGACGTTCACCAGATGACGGACCTTGAACACCATGCCGCGGATCGTCGGCGTATCATCGTGGATCACGGTGGTCTGATTGCGCCGCAGACCCAGGGCCTTGACGATGCGGCGGTGCTTTTCGGGGCGGCCGATCAGGCTGCGCACCTGCGTGATTTTCAGCTTGGCGTCACTCATTGTCGGCCGTCTCCTTCGGGGCTGCGGGCTCGGCGGCGGCATCGGCCTCGGCCTCGACCTCGACCGGGGCCGGAGTCTCCGGGGCCGACTCGACGGGCGCCGGGGCCTTCTTCTCCAGGCCCAGAACCTCGCGCACGGACAGGCCGCGCTTGGCGGCGATCTCCTCGACCGTCCGCAGCTGCCGCAGGCCGTCCATGGTGGCCTTGACCACGTTGTTGGGATTCCGGGAACCCAGCTGCTTGGTCAGGATGTTCTTGACGCCGGCGGCCTCCAGGATGGCGCGCACACCGCCGGCGGCGATGACGCCGGTACCCGGAGAGGCGGGCTTCAGGAGCACCCGGCTGGCGCCGAAGCGTCCGATGACCTGGTAGGGGATGGTGTCCCCGACCATGGGCACGGTGATCTGGGCCGCCCGGGCCGCCTCGCCGCCCTTGCGGATGGCGTCGGCGATCTCGTTGGCCTTGCCCATGGAGACCCCGACCTTGCCCTTGCCGTCGCCCACGGTCACGATGGCGCTGAAGCTGAAGCGACGCCCACCCTTGACCACCTTGGCCACGCGGTTGATGTTGATCACGTTCTCGTGCATGTCCGAACCCTGATCGCGGCTGTCGCGACGGGGTCCGCCGGGACCGCGCCCACGACCACCGGGACCGCGTCCCCGTCCACCGGGGCCGCCGGGGCCGCCGGGTCCACGTCCGCGACCCTGGGGTCCGCCTGCGCGCTGATTCGAGAATTCCGCCATCTGTCCTGCTCCTGTTCTTCCGACCGGCGCTATTGCCGGCCCGAATCTAGACTTCGATGCCTCCATCCCTGAGCCCGCGGGCCAGGGCGGCGATGCGTCCATGGTAGAGGTATCCGCTGCGGTCGAAGACCATGGACGTGATGCCCTGGTCCTTGGCCTTCTCGGCGATGGTCCGACCCACCTTGTACGCGACGGCGCACTTGCCGGCGACGCCCTCGGGGACCTCCTCCACTGCGGCGTGCTTGCCGTCGCAGGCCAGAAGGGTCGCGCCCCGCAGATCGTCCACCACCTGGGCGTAGATGTTGCGGTGGCTCCGGAATACCGTCACCCGGGGCCGCTCGGCCGTGCCGTGGATCTTCTTGCGGATGCCGATCTTCCGCTTCAGCCGAGCCTTGATCCGTTTCCTGCTGATGCTGCTCATTTCCGTCTCCTGTGGTCCGGGCCATCTGGGTTCCAGACGGGACCTACTTGCCGGCGGCCTTGCCGGCCTTCCTGACGACATTCTCGCCCTCGTAACGGATACCCTTGCCCTTGTAGGGCTCGGGCTTCCGGTAGGAGCGGATCTCTGCGGCGACCTGGCCGACGCGCTGCTTGTCGATGCCCGACACGTGGATATGCGTGTTGTCCGGGCAGTTGATGCTCACGTCATCGGGAATGGGATAGTTCACCGGATGACTGAACTGCAGCTGCAGATCCAGGATCTTGCCCTTGACCTCGGCCCGGTAGCCCACGCCGATGATCTCCAGTTTCTTGGTGAAGCCATCGGTCACACCGGTGACCTGGTTGGCTATCAGAGCCCGGACCAGCCCGTGGCGGGCACCCATGGTCTTGGACTCTTCGGGACACAGGACATGCAGCGCCCCGTCCTTCTCCTCGAAGGACAGGCCTTCGGGAATATGCTGCCTGTGTTCACCCTTGGGCCCCTTGACGATGGAGGTGTTCCCGTCGATCTTGACGGTCACCCCCGCGGGCAGGGGAATCGGGTTCTTGCCAATGCGCGACATCGCTTTTCCTCCGCGGTTCCGGAACGATGATCCGTTTTCCGGTCTCAAACAGTTGCAGCCGGTGTTACCAGACCTCGCAGAGCACTTCGCCGCCGATGCCACGCATCCGGCACTGGTGCCCCGTGAGGATTCCCTGGTTGGTGGACAGGATCGATATCCCGTAACCGCCGCAGACCTTGGGAATGTTGTCCTTGCCGGCGAAGATCCGGCGACCGGGGCGGCTTACCCGCCTGATCCCCTCGATCACGCCTACGGACCGGCCTTCCCGGTTGTAGTACTTGAGGAAGAGCCGCAGGGAACCCTGGGCGCCCTCCTCGAGCTCCTCGAACTTCTCGATGTAGCCCTGCTCCTGGAGCAGCTTGGCCATGGCCCGCTTCTGGTTGCTGGCCGGAATAACGACCCTCCGGTGACCGGCCTGGGTGGCATTCCGGATGCGGGTCAGCATATCCGCGATGGGATCTGTCATGCTCATGATCTCGCTCCTGGTTCGCTCTACCAGCTTGCCTTGGTAACGCCCGGAATGTCGCCCTGGAGGGCGAGCTGCCTGAAACAAATGCGGCAGATGCCGAACTTCCTCATGTACCCGCGGGGCCGCCCACAGCGACGACAGCGGTTGTAGGCCCGTACCTTGTACTTGGGCTTACGCTGGGCCTTGGCGATGAGTGATTTCCTGGCCACTCTTGTCTCCTCCTTAACGCCTGAAAGGCATTCCCATCAGACGCAGCATTTCGCGTCCTTCTTCATCATTCCTGGCGGTGGTGACAATGGTGATGTTCATGCCCCGCGGCTCATCCACCTTGTCGTACTCGATTTCCGGGAAAATCAGCTGATCCCTCAGGCCCAGGGTGTAATCCCCGTTCCCGCTCAGCTTGGCCGAAATCCCCCGGAAATCCCGGATCCGGGGCAGTGCGAAGTTGATCAGGCGGTCGAGGAATTCCCACATCCGCCTGTCGCGCAGGGTCACCATGGCGCCGATGCCCATGCCCTCCCGAAGCTTGAAGTTCGAGATGGACTTGCGGGCCTTGGTGGTCACGGCCTTCTGCCCCGTGATGGCCTCGAGCTCCGCGATGGCGCTCTCGAGGATCTTGGGGTTGTTGAAGGCCCGGCCGAGCCCCATGTTGATGACGACCTTGGTGGGCCGCGGAATCTGCATGGAGCTCGAGTACTCGAATTTCTCCTGCAGCCCCGGGGCCACTTCCTGCTCGTAGATTTCCCGCAAGCGGGGTTTCACTGCAGCAGCCATTGTTTCCATTCCTTCCAGTAGCTCTTTCCTACCAGCAGAATCAGTCGTTCAGCATCTCGCCGCTCTTCTTGCTCACGCGAGCGCGGCTTCCGTCCGAGAGGATCTCCTTGCCGATGCGGGTCGGCCGACCGGTTGTCGGACAGACCAGCATGACGTTGGATACGTGGATGGGGCCTTCCTTCTCGATGATGCCGCCCTGGGGCACGTCACGACTGGCCCGGGTGTGCTTCTTGATGAGGTTGACCTTCTCGACGATGATCCTGTTCTTGTCGGGGAAGACCTTGAGGACCTTGCCCTCTTTCCCCTTGTCGTTGCCTGCCATGACCACGACCATGTCGCCCTTCTTGACGCGCATCACAGCACCTCCGGAGCCAGGGAGACGATCTTCATGAACTTCTTGTCGCGCAGCTCCCGGGCCACCGGCCCGAAGATGCGCGTACCGATGGGCTCCTTGCTCTCCGGCTGCAGGACCACGGCGGCGTTGTCGCTGAAGCGGATGTAGGAACCGTCCTTGCGACCGATCTCCTTGGCGGTCCGGACGATGACGCAGCGGATGACCTGGCCCTTCTTCACGTTTCCGTTGGGAATGGCCGATTTCACCGCGGCGACCACCACGTCGCCCACCCTGGCGTAACGGCGGCCCGTTCCACCCAGAATGCGGATGCACTGGGCGGTCTTGGCGCCCGAATTGTCCGCAATCGTCAGTTTTGTGTATTCCTGAATCATGTCACCATTCCTCCGGGCGTTAAGGCCCCGGGTTCAATCATTCCAGGTTACTTGGCCCGCTCCAGCACCTCGGCCACCCGCCAGCGCTTGCGCCGGGACATGGGCCTGATGGCCATGACCTTGACCACGTCGCCGATGTTGCAGGTGTTCTCCTCGTCGTGAGCGAGGATCTTGGCCGTTCTGGTGATGATTCGCTTGTACAGCGGATGGGGGAACCGTCGGCTCACCTTGACCACGACGGTCTTGTCCATCTTGTCGGAAACCACCTCGCCGATCCGCGTCGCCCTGAGGTTTCGTTCAGTGTCGCCCATCTTCTCCTTCTCCCTGGTCCCGCCGGCAGGACCGGCTTCGACCGCAGGCCCTACCGGGCCGCTTTCTTCTCGTTGATGACGGTCTTGATCACGGCGATCTCGCGACGCGCCTCGCGCACCTGCAGGGGGTTGTCCATGCGGTGCATCTTGACCTGGATCTTCATGTTCATCAGTTCCTCGGACTTCTCCCGGATGACCTGTTCGAGCTCATCGAGGGGAAGGTCCCGGTACTCGCTGGCTTTCTTCATGACTGCTCTCCCTGCCGGCTGACGATGCGCGTCTTGAACGGCAGCTTGGCCGCACCGAGGGCCAACGCCTTCTTGGCCATCTGATAGTCGACTCCGTTGATCTCGAACAGGATGCGGCCCGGCTTGACCACGGCCACCCAGTATTCGGGAGCGCCCTTGCCCTTGCCCATGCGGGTCTCGGCGGGCTTGAGGGTGATGGGCTTGTCCGGGAACACGCGGATCCAGACCTGCCCCACACGCTTCATGTGCCGGGTGATGGCCACACGAGTGGCCTCTATCTGACGGCTGGTGATCCAGCCGTTGTCCAGGGCCTGCAACCCGTAATCACCGAAAGCGATGGTTGAGCCGCGACGGGCCAGGCCACGTCGCTTGCCCTTCATCATCTTCCGGTACTTGGTGCGCTTCGGCATCAACATGGTTCGTCGTCCTTATCGTTCGGGCCGCCCTCAGCTCAGGCACCCCGGGATCCTGCACTCGGTTTCCACTTTGCGGCAGGCCGTCCGGCCCCCGCGACTTACGCCCGCTGCTCCACGACCTGCTTGCGCAGCTTGTTCTTGAACTCGGCCGGGAAGATCTCGCCCTTGCAGATCCACACCTTCACCCCGATGGCGCCGTACTGGGTGCGCGCCGTGGCGGTCCCGTAGTCGATGTCGGCGCGCAGGGTGTGCAAGGGCACGCTGCCGTCGTGATAGCTCTCGATGCGGGCCATCTCGGCCCCGCCCAGGCGGCCGGCGCAACGGATCTTGATGCCCTTGGCGCCCATGCGCATGGCCGTGGCGATAGCCTTCTTCATGGCCCGGCGGAACGCCACGCGTCCCTCCAGCTGGGCCGCGATGTGGTCGGCGACCAGCGGCGCGCTCAGCTCGGGCTTCTTGACCTCTTCGACGTCCAGCTTGACGTTCTTGCCCACCATCTTCTGCAGCTCGGCCCGCAGCTGGTCGGCCTTGACGCCCTTCTTGCCGATCACCACACCGGGACGGCTGGTCGCGATGATGATGTTGACCTTCTCCCGGAAGCGCTTGATCTTGATGGATTCCACGCCGGCGTTGCCCACGCGCTTCATCAGGTACTTGCGCAGCAACAGGTCCTCGTTCAACCAGTCCGCGAAGTGCTTGTCGCTGAACCAGGTCGAGTTCCAGTCCTTGACGATCCCCAGGCGGAATCCGATCGGATGTGTCTTCTGACCCATGGTCATCCTTCCTTGGGCGGCCCCTCGGGGCGCCGGTTCATCTGCTTGCCGCCGCCCAGCCGCGGCGGACTCTCGGTGAGGCCCGGTCAGGCCTCGTTGCTGACGGTCACCTTGATGTGACTCGTCCGCTTGTTGATACGGTAGGCCCGGCCCTGCGCCCGCGGACGGATCCGCTTGAGCGTGGGGCCCTCGTTGATGAGGATCTCCTTGATGACGAGATGCTCATTGGCCGTGGGCTTGTCGGTGTCCTCCCGGTTCCTGACGTTGGCCGATGCGGAGAGCACCACCTTGCGCAGGATCGGGGAAGCCTTCCTGGGCGTCAGGGCCAGGATGCCCAGCGCCTCGTCGACCCGCTTGCCCCGGATCAGGTCGGCGACCTGCCGGGTCTTGCGGGGCGAGATGCGGATGAATCGAGAGACGGCTCGTGCCTCCATCGGTCAACCTCCGGTTACTTCTTGCTCGTGTGGCCGCGGTAAGTACGCGTCGGCGCGAACTCGCCAAGCTTGTGCCCCACCATGTTCTCCTGGATGTACACGGGCACGAACTGCCGGCCGTTGTGCACGGCGATGGTGTGGCCCAGGAACTCCGGAACGATGGTCGAACGACGGGACCAGGTCTTGATGACCCGCTTCTCGTTCTTGCTGTTCAGATCCTCGATCTTGGTCAGGAGGGATGCCTCGATGAAAGGTCCCTTCTTGATTGATCTAGCCATACCTTCTCTTCCTCACTGCTGAACGGAACGACTGCTCCGGCCCTCGTTACTTCTTCTTGACCTTGCGCCGGCGCACGATGAAGGCGTCGGACGGCTGCTTCTTGCGCGTCTTGTATCCCTTGGTGGGCATGCCCCAGGGGGTGACCGGATGGCGCCCGCCGCTGGTGCGGCCCTCGCCGCCGCCGTGCGGGTGATCCACCGGGTTCATGGCCACGCCGCGCACCTTGGGCCGCTTGCCGAGCCAGCGTGACCGCCCGGCCTTGCCGCTGACGATGTTCTCGTGCTCGGAGTTGCCGACCTCGCCGATGGTTGCGTAGCACCGGCGGTGGACCATGCGCACCTCGCCGCTGGGCAGCCGCAGGGTGACGTAATCGCCCTCCTTGGCCATGACCTGGGCGTAGCTGCCGGCGCTGCGGGCCATCTGCCCGCCCTTGCCGATGGTCAGCTCCACGTTGTGCACCAGCGTCCCCAGGGGAATGTTCTCCAGGGGCAGGGCGTTGCCGGGATTGAAGGGGGCCTGGGGCCCCGAAAGGACCTCGTCCCCCACCTTCACGCCCTTGGGCCAGATGATGTACCGCTTGTCCCCGTCCACGTAGTGCAGCAGGCAGATGCGGGCGCTGCGGTTGGGATCGTACTCCACGCTGAAGACCTTGGCCGGCACGCCGTGCTTGGTCCGCTTGAAGTCGATCTTCCGGTAGCGACGCTTGTGCCCGCCGCCGCGGCGGCGCACGGTGATCCGACCGTTGTTGTTGCGGCCACCCTTCTTGGGCAAGGGCTCGAGCAGGGATTTTTCCGGCTCGGTCCGCGTGATCTCGCTGAAGTCCGCAACGGTGCGAAACCGCTGTGTCGGCGTCACGGGCTTGAGTTTCCTGATTGCCATTCTCGCGTGCTCCCCTGCTTAGACGATCTCGAACAGATCGATGGTATCGCCTTCGGCCAATGTCACGACCGCCTTCTTCCAATCCGCGCGCTTGCCCTCGAACCGGCCCATGCGCTTGACCTTGCCGCGGTAGTTCATGGTCCTCACCTGGGTCACGCTGACCCCGAAGAAGTGCTCCACCGCCTGCTTGATCTCGAGCTTGTTGGCCTCCGGCAGGACGCGGAAGTAGTACTGGTTGTGCTTGTCGCGCATCTGGGTGCCCTGCTCGGTGATCATGGGGCGTACGATGACCTTGCTCAGGTCCTTCATGATCCGAACACCTCCTCGGCGCCGCTGAGGGCGTCGGTCGTGAACACCAGATTGTCAGCCCACAGGATGGTGTAGGCGTTGAGCTCGCCGGCCCGCAGGACCCGCACACCCTTGATGTTCCGGAAAGACTTGTAGAGAACATCGCCCTTGTCGCCACCGGGCAGGACGACCAGCGTGTGCCGGCCGGCCAGGTCCAGGTTGCCCAGCAACGCGACCGCGGTCCCGGTCTTGGGGACGTCGTATTCGGGACTCTCGACCACGAGCACTCGCTCGTTGTTGGCCCGGTCCGTAAGGGCGCTCTTGAGCGCCAGACGCTTGACCTTCCGCGGCAGCGTGTAGGAATAGTCCCGGGGATGGGGCCCGAACGCCCGACCGCCGCCGACCCTGACGGGGCTGGCGATGGAACCGGCGCGTGCGCGGCCCGTGCCCTTCTGGCGGAACATCTTGGCCCGCGTCGCGCTCACCTCGGCCCGCGTCAGCGTGTCGTGCGTACCCTGGCGCTGGTTGGCGCG
>CAYPVD010000066.1:0-13574 GCA_964414055.1 uncultured Fibrobacteraceae bacterium | reverse complement strand
CTCGTGTAGGCGTTCCAGATCTCGTTGTCGCGGGCCTCGAGGCGATCCGTGTCCGAGATCAGGACGCTCTCGTCGGCACGCCAACCCCGGTCGTAGCGGGCCTCGTAACCGGTCACGCCCAGGAACGTGCCCGGGGCCAGCATGACCTTCACGTTGCCGCCCACCATGTCCTCGTTGAAGGCGTCCCGGCGCAGGTACGAGGGCACGCCGTCCACGGTGCGGTTTTCCAGGAAATCAGCCTCCGGACGCGGGCGCATGATGACGTAGCGGTTCAGGGTGCCGTCGGGATTGACGATGCCGTCCTTGTCGTCGCTGGAGACGAAGAACGAGGCGTTCAGCCGCCCGTACGAGCCCTCGGCGGCCACTCCCCGCAGGTTGTACTCGTAGCTGCGGCTCAGATCGCCGTGCACGCCCAGCAACCGCTTGTTGAAGCCGTAGCCGGTCTTGCGGAAGTGGATGTAGTCGGTGTTGTCCATGACCAGGCCCAGGCCGTAGGCCACCCGGAAGTCGCCCACGTAGAGCCCCTTGAGCCGGAAATCGCCGAACTTGCGGTCGGTGATGCCCACGTAGCCCTTGGCCGTCTCGTCCCAGTCCTTCTCGCCGTATTCCCGGTTGGTGAGCATGCCGCCCACGATGCCGCCGGCGGCGGTGATGCGGACCTTGTTCAACCAGCCGGGCCGGTAGAGGCTCTTCTGATCGACGTAGTAACGGCCCCGCGGCGCACCGCTGGCAAAGCTTCCGATCTCATCGTCCGAGGTGGAGAACGGGGTCTCGTAGTAGCGGGTCTGGGCGTAACCGGTGACCGTACGGCTGGAGGTGGCCTCCAGTTCCTCGGGACTGTAGACCACGAAGTCCCGCAGGTTGCGGTAGGCGTAGTAGCGCAGGCCGTCGGCCCGGCGCAACTGCCGCATGTTCTCGAAACGGCCCAGGCGGGCGCGGGCCTTCAGGATGTTGGTCGCATCCACGGGAGAGACGTTCTGGTAGGACATCAGATCGAAGAGATCCATGTCGTTGATGTTCTCCGGGTTGCGCATCTTGTCCAGGTACTCGTCGGAGAGCCCCTCGCTGGATCCCTCCTGCCCGAGGTACCGCTGGACCTGCCGGTAGCTGGCCGACAGGCGGGCGATGCTGGCATCCGCCTCGGGAGGCGGCATGGTCTCGACCAGGGGCTTGAGCCGGGCCAGGATCTCCGGTGTCATGCCCTGGATTTCCATCAGGTCGTACACGTTGTTGAAGTACCGCAGATAGGTCCGGTAATCGATGATCCTGCGGGCCAGGTCCGCAGGGATGGGCAGGGCCGCCACCTCCTCGTAGGAGGCACTGTTCAGGTCGACCTTGGACCGGTCGGAGGCGGCGACCGCGTTCCACGGCGCCAGGACCGCGATCAGCAACAGGCACAGGGCCCAGCCGACCACCTCCCGGGGCCACGGGATCCGCATCCCGCCGTTGTTCATGGAATTTCTCACTGCGCCTCACCGCCCCAGGCGAAGTTCACGCCGAACTGATGCGTCGTCTCGAGGGTGCCTCCCCCGGTGCTGAACCCGTAGTCCAGGGAGAAGCCCTGCAGGTAGTAGCCGAAACCGGCGGTCAGCTTGTTGGGATTGGTCACGACGCCGCCGCGCAGGAAGAACCCGTCGATCACGGTCATCTCGATCCCGCCGTGGTACTGGACGTCCTCGCCCAGCTCGTTGTCGATCTCGAAGGTGGTCAGCACGCCCTCGTAGGGGGCATAGGTCACCCCGGCGATGAGCCGGCGGGCCAGCTCCTCCTCGTCCAGGCCGATCTGGGGGTTGTTCATGTTCTTGACCAGGAACCCCAGGGTCGTCCGCTTGTGCAGGTTCATGACCATGCCGAAGTCCACGCCCAATACCGTGTCGTCCCCCGGGTCCAGGCCGCTGACCGTCTCGGACTGTTCCACCCGGTAGACGTTCACGCTGTACCCCATATCCACCCGGGAGTGGAAATCCTCGAAAAGGGTCAGGCCGTGGGAAAAGGTGACCTGGGTCTCCTTGAGCAGATCCACGTCCTGGTAGGACACCTTGAACTGGCTCAGGCCGATGCCGATGGCCCCGTAGCGCGGCTGCAGGGGCAACACGGCGCCCAGGGCGTAGAAGTCGTTGAACCCGAGCTGGAAGGGCTCCACATAACTGGCTCCCGCCTCGCCCGTGGTCCGCACGGCCAGCAGACCGGGGTTGTAGAACGAGGCATAGGCCCCACCCGGGACGGCCACCGCCGACTCGCCCATGGCCCGGGCCCTGGGGCTGACCATGGTGTTTTCAAAGAAAGCCGCCGCGGACCCGGCCTGGAGGCCGAGCGCAGCAATCACAATGAGAATTGTCAGTTTCCGGGACATCGCTCACCCTCTCTAGTTGCTCAACCGCGTGGCCACGACCACGGGCGCGGTCAGTGTATCCTCGTCGCCGGAACGTCGATCAATCACCGAGAGGTGGATGATGTACATGCCGGCCTTGACTCGTTCGAATTCCCGATCCCGTCCGTCCCACAACACGGTGGTGTAGGCGCCGGGAATCACCGACGGCGCGCCGTTGAAGCGGCTGTCGAACAGGGTGATCACCAGGCGGCCCTGCTGATCGAAGATCCGCAACCGCGTCTCGCTCTGGGGCTTGGAGATGAAGCGGATGGGGAAGGACTCGCCCATGGTGGGGATGAAGGTCTTGGCGTCGACGACCAGCTCGGCACTCTTGGCTCCCTCGCCGGCGGGACCGCCGGGACGGGCGGGGTCGGCGGCCAGCTGATCCGTGAACGTCACATTGAAGTTCTCGCTGGTCTCGTCGCGGCCGTTCACGCCGTTGCCGTTGCCGATGGTCTGGTCGCCCTCCAACGCATCGGTTCGCTGATAGGAAAGGCCGAACGAGAGCTGGACGCCGAACGGATGCTGATTCGAGACGGGAGTGTCGGGGCCGTAGGTCGAGCTCCCCACCGTCACCCCCGTCTTGTCGAAGAAGAAGCTTGTGGTCGTGGACGAGGGATCCTTCCAGGAGAAGATGTCGATGTCCGTGACCAGATCGTCGCCCTCGTGCCAGTTGTAGAGGATCACGATCTCGGCGGCGTTGCTCAGACCCGGGATCGAATCGGCGCCCTTGATGCTGCCGTTGTCCGGTGTTCCCCAGACCGGGATCATGTCCGGCACGTTGTCGGCCACCGGATCATCCTCGAACATCTCAAGATCCGGCAGGAAGCCGAAGGAGGCCGAGAAGGCCGCACTGCCGGGGCAGGTGATCACGATGGTGTCCCCGGCAGCGATGGTGAAACCGGCGGGAAAACGCGCCTCGAAATCGCCGAACGCACCGCCGCCCACGGTGTTGGGGCCGGGGTTGCCCTCGGCGATGCGCCAGTAGAACTGGTTGTTGGGGCTGTAGATGGCGTCGGTCAGGTAGTAGTCCGACATGTCCACATCGTGATCGTTGGGGTTGTAGATCTCCACGAACTCCTGGTCGGTACCCAGGGTGCAGATCTCGGTCAGCAGCAGCTTGTCCGGATCGGTGCTGGGCGGGGGTACGGCACCCACGGTCCAGGACTCCGGGCCACCGGCGCCCCAGGCGGGGTAGACGACCTCGGCACCTTCGCTGTTCTTCACCACGACGTACCAGCTCACGACCGTGCCCTCGCTCTGGGGCTCGATGGTGATGGTAAAAACCCCATCCCCGGCGTCGGTACCCGGAACAGGATTGAAGGGGCCCCTGTCGTAGGCCACGTAGAAGGTGGCCCCTGACAGGTCAGAGAAGGACTCGGCCTTGACCGAGATGGCGACCTCCTGGCCGTCATAGGGGGCGGCCGGGCTGATCCCGTGGTCGGTGATCAGGGGCGCGGAGGGGAAAAAGTCATCCGGCTGGGCGGCCGGATCCTGGGTCGTGATCTCCCAGGTGGTGCCCAGGGGCTCACTGGTCTCGTCATGCCCCGTGATCCCGTTGCCGCCGCTGGCGATCTCGGCTCCCTCGTCGGCGCTCTTGCGCATGTAGGACTGGCCGGGATTCAGTGTCGCCGAGGCGATGGTCTGCTGGTCGGGTACCGCCGTGTCCGCCGCATAGGTGCTGGAACCGATCGTCACGTCGGTCTTGTCGAACTGGCTGGCCGTACTGCCTGCACCCCAGAAGGCGAAATCCACGTCCTGTACCAGGTCACTGCTGCCGTCCCAGCGGTAAAGAACCACCGACTCGTAGCCGTCGCTGAGGGTCGGAGTGTTGGTGCCGCCGGCAAGGCCCGCGTTGATGGAGCCGGGAAAGGCCTCCCGCAATTCGGGTACCTGGTCGGGCGCGAGGCCGTCTTCGTACACCTCGAAATCCGGCAGCTTCCCGTAGGCATCCTGGTAAGCCTTGCTGCCGCCCGACACGGCGATCACCACCGTGTCACCGGGCTCGATGCTGAAACCATCAGGAAAACGGGCGTGGAAATCCGCATAGGCGCCTCCCCCGGCGGTGCTGCCGGTGGGCACGCCGTCGGCGATACGCCAGTAGAACTGGTCCCCCGAGGCGAAGACGGCATCGGTCAGATAATAGTCGCTGAGATCGACGGCCTCGGTGGTGGGGTTGACGATCTCGATGTACTCGCTGGCCAGGGGACGGCGAATATCGGTGCTGCTGAGGGTCTGGATCTCCGCCAGCAGCACGTGGTCGGCATCAGTCGCCGCGGCCATACCTGCCGGCGGCGCAACGCAGGCCAAGGCGGCCAACAGGACCACCAGGTGTACACCGGCCCTCATCTTCGGGCAGGCCGACTTCCAATCTGCGTGGGACATGGAATCACTCCCTTCCAGGGATCCGGAGCGCGTCGAGGAAAACACAAGGGTAAGCAAGGAACCTACTCCCGGTCACATCGCGGTTCAAGATGTTATTTTCGGGCTGGTGGAACATGGGCCCATGTGGGGTGGGCATAAAGATACTCCGCGTGGCGCGGATATCCAGCCTGATTTCCCGTGCCGCGGGAACAGGCCGTACCGTCCGCAAAAAAGAGGGGCCCGGCGCCAGCCGGGCCCTCGATCATCACACGGAAGTTACTGGACGGGGATGACGGGACAATCCCCGGTGGGGTTGAGCACCATGGTGGGCGAGCCCTCGGCCATGCCCAGTTCCAGAGGCAGAAGACTGAAGTCTCCCAGCATGACCTTGGGCAGGTTGTTGGGAGGCGACCAAGGGATGGACCCCCTCAGGGTAAAATCGAGTTCCCCGGCGTCCAGGACGAAGATGTCCAGGGTGGCGAAAACGAAGCTGGAGCCGGTGATCTCCAAGGGAGCGGCGTAACCGGTAATGTAGTTATAAGTGCCGGCCAGGGGATCACTGGTACCCACATCGACCGCATCGATGGGGTAGGTCACGGTCACCAGGGAAAAAATGCTGGTCGCACCGGCCGGCGTCGTGATGTCGAAGCCGGCCTCGAAGCCCCGTGTGTTGCCCACCGTGGGGTTCATGTACACGATATAGGCCGTCACATGATCCAGAAAATCAGCGGTTGTACAGGGTTCGCCGGGCACATCGGGTCCCCCGCCCCCATCGAAGTAGAGGGTCAGGTAATCGGGGACCATACCGGCCAGGTAAGTACCCATGAACGTCAGCACCTGATCCTGCAGCAAGGTCCGGGTTTCCGGGGCGGGAGTCTGATATTCCGGGACTTCTCCCCAGTCGATGGTGTAATCGCCGACCGGCAATCCCGTCAGCAGCGTGTCGCCATTACCAGGCTGGAGGGCCCCGTCGGGACCGGTCAGAACCCAGGGTGCATCGAGCCCCGCCGGCAACACGGAGATCCGGATGCTCCCGGCGGGATCGGCGTTGGCCCGCAGTTCCACATCCGCCAGCAGGTAGTTGTTGGTCGGGTTGTTGTCGCGGAAATCATGGGTGCAATACAGAGTGTAGGTCCCGGGCGGATAGGCCTTGGCGAACTTATCCACCGGCACATCGAAATTCACGACCCCGCCGCGCAATTCGCCCGCAACGAGCCTGTCGATATCTACCCGTACGAATTCGAAGTTCGTGCCCAGGACGCCTATCCACACCGAGAATGGTCCGACGGCCGTGGATGTACCGAGATTGGATACGGTGGCCTGCAGGCTCAGCACCTCCCCCGGCACCACCACGGGCGTCGCCGTGAACGCCGTGACGGCCACATCGGGCCCGGTCGCTTTCTCCCCGGTCCCCAAACCGGATTCCAGATCCTCCAGGGTGACCACGCCATCCCGGGAAGCATCCGGGCCCGCCTGGACCGCCTGTTGATCCGTATCCCCGGGAGAGGTGATCTTCTCCGCCGAACACCCCCATATCAGGGCCAGCATCAGCAAGCCGGATATGAGCATTGCTTGAAACCTGTTCATGATCATCCCTCCTGTCCTAGCCCGGGAAATTCGGGCTTACATCACTTAACAAGGGTCATGCGCCTGGTCATTGTGAAATCCCCGGACTGCATGCGACAGAAATAAACGCCGCCGGATACCGAGCGGCCGGCGTCATCATCCCCGCGCCAAACGACCTCATGCCTGCCCGCAGCCATCGATTGACCATCGACGAGCTTACGCACCAGGCGTCCCCGCAGGTCGAAGATGCTCAGGTACACTTCGGCTGTTCGCGGCAGCTCGAAAGCCAGCCTTGTCGTGGGATTGAAGGGATTGGGTACGGAATGACCGAGATTGAAGGACGCAGGTAGTGCTGCCGTCGCCCCCGTATCCGGATTCCTTTCCCCTGCATCCAGTGGCCATCCCTCCAGCGACCAATCCGTCACGGACTTGCCGGTGTCGCCGGCAGCCAGTTTCTCGAAGGTGAAGGAATCGAGGTCCATGATCTCGACGACGGATAAACCGACCCCCACCTTGTAGATGTACATCCCCGCCGGCGCCCCTGCCGGAACCGCCTGGACGATGTCGGTCCGCGTGACCATCCCGTCCGGAAGCACGGAAACCGGCATGGCCGAGATGAAGCGGCCCGAACCGTCGGGCAGCAGGGCCTGAACGCCTACGGTGGCGGTGATGCTGCTGGAGGTGGTGTTCCTGATGCTGACGTCATAGGAGAACGTGCCGCCCCCGGCCGGAATCACCACCGGGACGTCGTGGGGCTTGAGGTCGACGATCAGACCGGATCCGGTTCCGATTTCCATGTGTGCCGGAACCGTGATGCTGGGATCGACCACGTCATTGGACGTCACGACTATGGCACCGTCGAACACCGGACCGATATTCTTCACACCGGTGGCGTTGTCCACCCCCGTGAAGACGACCTCGAGATTCATGCTGTTGCCGGCCGGCAATACCCCACCGGAGGTGGAAACCGTCAACCATGACGAGGGCTGGCCCACCAGATACTCGATTTCGTTCTCGATCAGCTCGAGTACGTCAAGTTCGCCATCGTAATCACGATCCCGGTTGTAATTCATGGCCTCGAAGGCGTTGAAGATGGAATTCTGGCCGCTGTTGACCACCAGGGCGCTGTGGCTGCTGAAGTTGTTGAAGTAGGCCACCCGGCTCGCCCCGGGCAGGACATCCATGGTCTGCCCATCGGTACCCCATTGGTCAAGAGACCAATCCAGATAACTCACACGATTGGGATCATTGAACAACGGATGCGAGGAATCGACGGGAAACACGTCCATGGGAGTGTCGAAAGAAGACACATATTCGACTCCCAACCCCGAAAGCAGGGGATGGTCGGGATAGTTGTAGACGTCCCAAGCGAAGAATATCGTGTACTTCCCCGCGGCGACCCTGTTGCTCAGGACATCCAGGTCGAGATTCGAGAACCAGGAGTGATAGGAGTTGACGATGACCAGATCCCAAGCGGTCCCCGAATTCAACTCCGCGCTGAAATCGGCCATGGTCGTCACCAGCGTCCGGGACAGCCCCATGTTGCCCAGTGCCATGTCGTAATACATGGTCCCGGGACCTTCCTCATAGACGAGGATGTTCTGCAGGCTCGAAGCGTTGATGCCGCCCGTGTAGACACGCTTGCCGAACCCGCGGGTTGCGGTCTCGGCAGTGTTGCCTGTTCTCTTGTCCACTGACGGGCGGGCCGGGAATTCCTCCGTCTGGAACTCGACCGAGGGTCCCAACAGCCTGTACAGGCTCTCACTGGTCAGGGAAACGGAAAATTCGAGATCACTGGCGCCGATATTACCCAGGGTGAGTGTACGGGAAACGGATTCCCCCACTTCCACGAAGGCGGCCAGGGAATCGGGTGTGACCGTGATCACTGGCGGTTCCAGAGCCACACCGGTGAGAGAGACCGTCACCACGGGTTCATCCGCATCATTGCTGGTGATGGTCAACGTCCCGTTGCTGAGGCCCGCCTCCGCCGCATTGAAAGTCACCTCGATTCCCTTCCGCCCGCCGATCTCCACGTAGAATCCCCCTCCATTCACCGTGAAGGCGGGATTGTCGCACACGATGTCGTCAACGGACAGCAGCCCGCAGCCGATGTTGTCCACGTCGAGAATCAGGGTGACCGGCACTCCCACATAGGGGGATCCGAAGTCCATATCCCGCGGATGGACATCGATATCGGGGTAGCCGTGAACATCCAAATGGACCGGAATGGCCACATCCCCATTCGCCGGATCGTTGTTGAGGATGTGGATCTCCGCCTCGTAGGATTCACCGCAGAGTTTCTCGGCGGAGAAACCGGCGACGACATCCAAGGACTCACCCGGCCCGATGCTGCCTTCGGTCGGGTTGACGGTCAACCATTGGGGAATCGGATTGAACCTGATTGCCAGGCCGTCATGGATATAGTCCGTATTGTAGGCCACCTGCAGCCCGTAGGTTCCGTCGGCGTTCTGGATGCCCACGGTACTGGATCCGACATATGAATTCATTGTCAGGTACTGAAAGACGATCTGTCCATTGGGATACAGCAAGACTTCGAAAGTGTAGGAGCCGCCCCCCCAGTAAAGAGCGACATTGTCATATTGAACGATCATCCTGTCCCCGTCGAAGTAATAATAAACATTTGAATATGAAGAATAATAAACATATAGATTATCCCAGAAAGGCGCGATCAGGTTGCCGGGAGCAATTGGATCGGGTATGGAAATATTTCCATACGGGGAGGATGTGTCCGTGAAAGTAATGAACCCGTTGCTGCTGATCCGGACCTGGTTGAAGGTTTCGCCGTAGAAATCGAAGTCGAAGCCGAGATCGAACGAACCCACGTTGCAATTGTCACAGCCGGAGATGGCGATGGCGCCCACTCCGGAAATATCCACCCAGTCGAATGCCGGCCCACCAGCTCCGTCGCTGTCGGCCCACCGGTAACCGAAGCCGTCGGGACCACCACTGCCCAGCAGCACAGGTCCACCCTGGATCGAGTGCTCTTCAACCTTGGCCAGGGACCGGTCGTCTCGGATATCCGTCTGGTCCACCCCCTGGATCATCAGGGGTTCGGGAATGGAAAAATCCAGAACACCGGGTCCGGCGTTGACGATGGTCAAGACCTGCTGGGATGTCTCCCCGACCTCGAGTGTCTCGCTCAACGAGGAGGGAGAAACGGAAATCGCCGGCGGATCGGAGGTGACGACGTCGATCCAGTCGGAAACGGGGCCCAGGTTGCCGTAATCATCCACCGCCCGGACGGCAACATAGTAGGTTGTGCTGAACTCCAGACCTTCCAGCCTGAAGGCCTCGGCACTGCCGGCGACCTGGGGATCCGGTTCCCCCGCGACTTCCGTGGCCTCGTCCCAGGGCCCCGGCGTGGCGGAATATCGCACATCGTAGGAGGATGCCGTCCCCACGGAACCGTCATCCCCCGGGGCCGTCCAGGACAGATCCAGCCAGGTCCCGCCGACTTCCACCACGGCCAGGTCGGAGATGCCGCCCGGTAGGATCGTATCGGGATCGGCAATGGCCAGATGCACGTTCAGACGTCCACCGGTCACGCAATACCCATCGAGTTGGGGCAGGACATCCACGGAATTCAGGATGAGGTTCTTGGCCTCCTGGACTCCCAGTTCCGGAAACCTCCCCAGCAACAACGCGAAGGCGCCGGCGACATGAGGCGTCGCCATGGAGGTGCCGCTGTAATAGTTGTAGTCGTTGTAAAGAACCGTACTGAGAATGCTGACGCCCGGCGCGGCCAGGTCGACGGTGGTTGCGCCGTAATTGGAAAAATATGCCAGCTGGTCGTTGTGATCGGTGGCGGCTACCGATACCACATTGGGCACATCGTAACTGCTCGGATAATGCGGATACAGGTCGTTGTTCACGCCATCGTTGCCCGCAGCCGCAACGAATATGATCCCCGCCTCGTTAGCGTCGGAGATGGCGGCTTCCAGGGCGAAGGAATAGCTGCCGCCACCCCAACTGTTGCTCAGGACATCGGCACCCATCATGATCGCGTACTCGACGGCGGCGATGGCATCGTCCGTGTACCCGCCGCCGGACCAATCAAGGAACTTGATGGCCATGATGGAGACATTCCAGTTCACGCCCACAACGCCGATGCCGTTGTTCCCCACGCCTCCGATGGTACCGGAACAATGGGAGCCATGCCCGTTGTCGTCCATGGGATCGCCGTCATTGTTGACGTAGTCATAGCCGTAGTAGTCGTCAACCAGACCGTTGCCGTCGTCGTCGATCCCGTTGTAGGGCACTTCGCCGGGGTTGGTCCACATGTTGGCTGCGAGGTCTTCATGGTTGTAGTTCACACCCGTATCGATGACACCCACGATCACATCGCTGGTCCCGGTGAAAATGGACCATGCATCCACCGCACTGATGTCGGCCCCGGGGGTCCCGCCGGATTGTCCCGTATTGTTCATTCCCCAGAGGTCCTCGAACCTGGGATCGTCGGGAACCGTATCGGCAAAACACTTGTAGTTGGGTTCGATGAACTCTATGGCCGGATCATCGGAAAACCGGGCGACGGCATCTTCCACCGTCAAGCCCTCGATGCTCAACACCCGGACGGAAATCCGGTCGAAGCGTCGCAAGGTTCGGGCCTCCAGGTCCGTCATGACCTGATCCACGGCCAGGGGGGAAACTCCCGCCTTGAATCTGACCAGAACCTCGCCTTCCTTGTATTCGGAAGCCGCTTGTTGAGCATAGGCAGCCGGCGCAAGCAACTGAGAAGCCAGAATCGCAAGGGTGATCAGAATGGACAACCGGCGCATATTTATCCCCCCGGTAGACGATGAATCAGAAAATCAGAAATTGATAGGGAATGCTGATCAGGCCTCTCGCATATCAGCATGCATTTCGACAAGATAGCTTTCCAATACGAACCCCTGACCCTGAAACCGAAAAATCAAGGTCATTGCACTCTAGCATACATGTTCCAAAATTGTCAACTAATACCGAAGTGTTTGTGATCGTATGAGTTGGGCATGATCAACGTTGAATCGCCCTACCCGCTCAGGTCGCCGAACACGGCCAGCAGATCCTGGGGGGTATCGGCCTGACGTATGCGGTCGAGGAAGGAATGGTCCCTGACCAGACGGGCCAGGCGGGCCAGGACCCGCAGCATCTGGCGGGGGTCGCGCTCCGGACCCACCAGCAGCATGACGATATCGACCGGCACACCGTCCTCGGCATCGAGATCAAGGGGGGTCTGCAGGGTCGCCAGGGCGATATGGACCTCGTCCAGGCCCCGGCAGCGGGCATGGGGAATGACCAGCCCGCCTCCCACGGCGGTGCTGCCCTCCTGTTCCCGCCGCATGACCTCGGCCACAAGCTCGGCACTGGAACCGGTGAACCCGGATTCCCCCAGCTTGTCGAGCAGCAGAGCCACGGCCGCCTCGAGGCTGTCGCACTTGACATGCGGTAGAACGGCATTTTCTCGTGTATAGTTCAGAAGATCCATGGGAGCAATGGTAACGACAGGACAGGCCGGTGTCCAGGAAGCCGACCGGCAAAATCACGGAAGAGGCGCCATGAGCAACGATCCTTTCGCCCCCCTGACCCGCAGGCAACGCCGCAAACGCCACCTGCGCCGCCTGGCCGACGCACTGCGGCGCCCCTTGCGTCCGGCCCGCATCAACCCCCGCAGGGAAGGTCCGCCCAACCTGGTCCTGGTCGGGATCGACACCCTGAGGGCCGATCACCTGAGCTGTTACGGCTACGGCCGGCCGACCTCGCCCCATCTCGACCGCCTCGGCGGGCAGGGCACGGTTTTCTCCCGGGTCGCCGCCTGCGCTCCCTGGACGCTGCCTTCCTTCGCCTCGGCCCTGACCGGCATGATGCCCGGTCTGCACGGCGGCTACCTGACCGGCACCGTACGCAACATGGACTCCCAACCCCCGCAGCGCCTGCGGGATGACCTTCCTACCCTGGCCACGCATCTCCGTGATCACGGCTACCGCACCGCGGCCTTCTACTCCAACCAGTTCTTCGCCTTCGGCCTGGCCGAGAGCTTCGACGAGCATCACTATCTGAACGACGAGGCGGCCGAGGTCGTACGTGTCGCCCTGGACTGGATCCGCAGCCACGGCGACCGGCCGTTCTTCTGTTTCATCCTGCTGAACGATCCCCATGAACCGACCACGCCGCCGGCCGAGGATCTGGAACCTTTTCTCCGTTCGGCCACCGCCGCCGGAGCTGCGGCCACCGACCCCCTGGTGCGCGGACTGGCACGCTGGGGCGAGCCTCCCGCTCCCCGGCTGGGCGAGGCTCCTGCCGCCGACGCGCCGGAAATCACCGCGGCCCTGGCCCTGAAGCTGGCCGTCTACGACGCCACCATCCACCAGGTGGACCGGGCCGTCGGCACACTGAACAAGCAGCTGGAAAGCTGGGAGCTGGCCTCGTCGACGGTGCAGGCCGTGTTCTCGGATCACGGCGAGGAGTTCCTCGATCACCTGGAATGGGCCCGGCGCTGGAACCACGACCCCCGCCCCATCCGGGGCATCGGCCACGGCCATTCCCTGTTCCAGGAGCTCTTGCACGTGCCGTGGCTGGCCTGGGGACCGGGCGTACCTGCGGGGGTGCGCACCGGCGAGCAGGTCAGCCTGCTGGATCTGCCGTTCACGGTGCTGGACTGGCTGGGACTGCCGGCCTTGCCGTCTCCGGAGCATGTGCCCGAGGACCTGGCCCCCCTGCTGGGCGGACGGAGCCTTGCCGACGGCACCGGTGCGGACCACCAGCGGGTGATCCTGAGCGAAGCCATGGCCTACGGACCGGACCTCGTGGCGGTGCGGCGCGGCCGGTGGAAGCTGATCGCCCGGCGCGACGGCCGGCCCCTGGCGCTTTTCGATCTCCAGACCGCACCCTCGGAACTGGAGGACCTGCGGGACCAGCAGCCGCAGGTCCTGGCCGAGCTGACCGGCATCGCGGCTCGGTGGCATGATTCGGGCCTGGGTGCGACCGGACCGGGCGACGGAGGATCCTGGTCCGACATGGATACGGTCATCCACCAGCGGCTCAAGGACCTGGGTTACGCCGAGTAGATGCGCGGAGAACCCTCAGGACCTCACCCATCGTACCGCGAGACTAGCGCGGCTCCTGAGCCAGTTCGTCGACCTTGCCCGCCAGCTTCCTGAAGGCTTCGCGGGCCGCACTGCCGTCGATCTCGACGGCGGGCTTGCCCATATCCCCGCCGGTCCGGATGGCCGCGTCGATGTCTTCGGCGCGGCTGTCCAGAAGCTCGGGATGA
>CAYPVD010000065.1:0-13760 GCA_964414055.1 uncultured Fibrobacteraceae bacterium | reverse complement strand
GGCCCTGACGGAGCTGGGCGGGCGGATCAAGGAAGCCTCGCTGTGCGGCCTGGGACAGACGGCCCCCAACCCGGTCCTTTCGACCATCCGCTACTACATGGACGAGTTCAAGGCCCACATCGAGGACCACAGCTGCCCGGCCGGCAACTGCCCCGCCCTGGTGGACTTCATCATCGATCCCCAGAAATGCACCGGTTGCAGCATCTGCGCCAAGAACTGCCCTGTCGATGCGATTTCCGGGACCCTGAAACATCCCTTCGTGATCGACACCGAAGCCTGTGTCCAGTGCGGGAAGTGCATCACCTCGTGTTCCTTTGACGCAATCTTTAAAACCGGTAAGAAGGTGGCGGCCCGATGAAGACGATCAAGCTGGAGATAAACGGTCAGACCGTCGAGGCTCGTCCGGGCCAGACGGTGCTGGAGGTTGTCGAGGAGCAGAAGCTGGATACCATTCCGACTCTGTGCCACTCGCCCGAGCTCAAGCCCTACGGTTCGTGTTTCCTGTGCGTCGTGGAGCTGGAGGGCAAGCCGAACCTGGTGCCTTCCTGCGCGACCCCGGTGGCCCCGGGCATGAAGGTCACGACCCGCAACGAGCGCATCGAGAAGTCCCGGCGCACCGCGCTGGAGCTGCTGCTCTCGAACCACTACGCCGACTGCGTGTCCCCCTGCATGGAGGGCTGCCCGGCGGGCGTGGATGTCCAGGGCTACCTGGTGCTGGCGAACCTGGGCGAGTACAAGAAGGCCGCCGACCTCATCCGCGAGACCAACCCCTTGCCGGGCATCTGCGGCCGGGTCTGCGTGCGCAAGTGCGAGGTCGTCTGCCGGCGGCAGGATGTGGACGAGTCCGTCGCCATCAACGACGTCAAGCGCTACATCACCGACCAGCCCGGTGTCTATGACGACGACCCCGTCCGGGAACCGTCCAAGGGCATCAGCGTCGGCATCGTCGGGGCCGGTCCCGCCGGGCTGACGGCGGCCTGGTTCCTGGGCCGCAAGGGCTACGACCCGGTGATCTACGAGAGCCTGCCCAAGACCGGCGGCATGCTGCGCTACGGGATCCCCGAGTACCGCCTGCCGGGGGTGGAGATCGACCGCGAGGTGGACTATATCCGCCGCGCCGGGGCCGAGATCCACTGCAACACGGAAGTCGGCAAGGACATCACCCTCGACGAGCTGATGGAGAAGCACGGGGCCGTGTTCCTGGCGCCCGGCGCCATGAAGGGCAAGGGCATGATGGTCGAGGGCGAGGAGGACACACCCGGCGTGATCAGGGGCGTGGACTACCTCAGGGACATGGCGGAGAATCCGCAGCCGACCCCCGGTACGGCCCTGGTCATCGGCGGCGGCAACACCGCGGTGGACGTGGCGCGGACCGCCTGGCGTTTGCAGGCCGAGAAGGTCATCATGCTCTACCGGCGGACCCGCGCGGAGATGCCGGCCGACCCCATCGAGGTCGACGACCTGCTGGAAGAAGGCGTCCAGCTCATGGAGCTGGTGGCGCCGGTGGGACTGGTCAAGGACGACGAGGGCAAGATCAAGGCCCTGACCTGCGTGCGTATGGTCCTCGGCGAGCCCGACGCCTCGGGACGCCGCCGGCCCGTGCCGCAGGATGGTTCGGAGTTCGACATTCCCTGCGACTGGGTCTTCCCCTCCATCGGGCAGATGCCGTTCCTGACCCGCATCCTCAAGGATTCCCGCTACCAGCCCGAGGTCAGCCGCTGGGGCACCCTCGAGATCGACAAGCAAACCATGCAGACCACGGTGCCGGGGCTGTTCGCCGGCGGCGACAGCGCCGACGACGGGCCCACGGTGGTCATCGATGCCATCGGCGACGGACAGAAGGCAGCCAAGGCCATCGACGCCTATCTCTCGGGCAAGGAGATGGCCAAGGAGCCCTTCATCGTGCGCAAGGAATTCTGGGCCAAACCCGGCAAGAAGGAGCTGGGGGACATCCCCGAGAGTCCGCGCCGCCAGCTGCACCACATCAGCGTCCAGGAGCGCATCGGGAACTTCAAGGAGGTGTCCCTGGGCTTCGAGCATGACGACATGTCCCACGAGTCCGAACGCTGCCTGTCCTGCGGCTGCCTGGCCTTCGACTGGTGCAAGCTGAGGCTCTACGCCGAGGAGTACGGCGCCGACCTGGGCCACTACAAGGGCTACGTCCGCAAGCACAAGGTCGATGATTCCCATCCCTACGTGGTCTACGACCCCAACAAGTGCATCCTGTGTTCGCGCTGCATCCGCACCTGCGAGCGGATCCTGCCCATTTCCGCCCTGGGCCTGGTGGGCCGGGGCTTCAAGACCGAGATGCGGCCCTCGATGAACGATCCGCTGGCCGACACGACCTGCATCTCCTGCGGAAACTGCATCGACGCCTGCCCCACCGGGGCCCTGACGCCCCAGTTCCCGTACAAGGGGCGTTCCAACCTGGCGGTCGAATCTCAGGCGACGCACTGCGCCTTCTGCTCCATCGCGTGCCCCATCACCGTCAACAAGGTGTCTGACACCCACTTCTACATCGGGCCGTCGGGCACGCCGGGGGATTACCTCTGCCACGAAGGCCGTTACGGCTCGGAGCTCTATCTCAAGTCCAAGCGGCTGACCACCCCGCAGCTCAGGGACGGCATGGAGCACCGGGAGCTGAGCTTCGAGAAGGCGACGCAGGCGGCGGTCGAGGGTCTGCAGGCTGTCGTCGAGAAGCACGGACCCGAGGCTGTGGGGGTCTTCTACTACCCTGATTGCAGCACCGAGGAGATGTACCTGGCCGCGCGGCTGGCCAGGGAAGGCCTGGGGACCAACAACATCGGCTCCCTGGCCATGATGGAGACCGGCTTCAAGGCCGGCAGCCTGGATGAGAGCTTCGGCTTCACGGCCTCGACGGCCGACCGCACCACCCTGCGGGACGCCGACCTGGTCATCTGCAACAACATCGATCCGGAACAGGACTTCCTGATCCTCGGCGTCGAGATCCAGGATGCCGTCAAGGCCGGGGCGCGGCTGATCATGGCGTCCTCGGCCGAGAGCACGCTGACCGAGGTGAGCGAGCTCTTCCTGGATCCCATGCGGGGCCGGGCGGCCATCCTCTGGAACGGGGTCATCCAGGCCCTCATCGACGAGGGTACCGTCAGTCGTGAGGATATCCAGGCCCTGCCCGGCGGCGAGGAGTTCCTGGCCGATCCCCAGACCTGGGACCTGGATACGACCGCAGCCAAGTGCGGTGTCGACCGGGACCGGATCCTGGAGGCCGCCCGTCTGATCGCCGGCTCGAAGAAGACGGTCATCATCCACAGCATCGACCGGTCGCGGGATTTCTCTCCCGGCGACGCCCAGGTGCTGGCCAACCTCGCCTTGATCCTGCGCCACAAGGGGAACGCCGCCGAGCTGGTCCTGCCCTCGCTGGCGGCCAACGGGGCGGGCGTGGAGATCGCCGGCGCCGATCCTTCCTGCGGGCCTGGCCGGCAGCCCGTGACCGGACTTCCCGGCGCGAGCAGCCGCGGCGAGCTCCTGGAGATGCTGCGGTCCGGCGCCATCCGCGGTGCCCTGATCATCGGGGAGGATCCCCTGAGCGACGACCACACAGCGTCCTACTTCGGCGGGGTCGAACACCTGGTGGCCATCGACTGGGCCCGGACCGAGACGGTGATGTTCGCCAATGTCGCCCTGCCCGGCAGCACGCCCCTGGAGAGCGACGGTACGCGCTGCAACTTCGAGGGCCGCGTCATCCGTTACGATGCTGCGCTGCGGCCGCCGGCCGGGTTCGCCACCTGGCAGGTCCTGGCCGCCCTGGCGGAGCAGCTGGGGATGGCGGTTCCCCATGATTTCGATAAGCTGGCCGCGGAGGTGGACAAGACCGCCCGCGCCGGTGTCGGCGACCTGGCCCCCTACCTATGGAACACGGGCCAGGAACACCAGTGGCAGGGGATGGGCCGGCTGGTCGTGGCCGAGGTGGCGGATACGCCCAGCCCCAGGACGCCCGCGCTCTCGGTCAGCGCCCATTACCGGCGGGAATTCCACGAGGTGGGCATCAAGAACTTCCGTGTGGGAGCGCGAACCAAGGTGTAGGTCCATGCAGGAAAAGCATCGCCATGAGTGATCGTATCTCGCTGGCCAGTCTGTACGAACTGCTGGACCGGAGTTTCGACTACCTCCTGGTGGTGGACGAGGAGCAGAAGGTACACCACGTCAACCGGGCCTTCGGCGAACTGATGGACTGCGAGGGCATGGGACCCGGCGGGTGCTCCTCCCTGGCGGACATCGTGAAGCCCGAGGTCCTGCCCCGTTTCCAGGAAGCCATGGATCGCGTGGCAGCCGGCGAGCGCGCCGTGGTGGTCTACTGGAAGGTCAAGGAGGACCGCGCGCCCATCATCTTCAAGGTGGGCTACGTGGACCGCCCCGCGGGCGCCCTCTACATGTTCCGCTCCAGCCTGGCCACCGACGTGGCCGACCTCGCCCTCAAGAGCGACTGGGAAAAGATCGAGCGGGCCAAGGAGCTGGCCTGTCTCTATTCGGTGGGCGAGTGGATCCATGATTCGACCTCAATCGCCGAGTTCTTCGAGGATCTTCCCAAGTACCTGGGTCCCGGTCTGCACTATCCCGAACACGTCCGGGTGCAGGCGATCTACAAGGGCATCATCTTCGGCGAAGCGCCCGTGGGCGAGCAGCGCATCCGCAGCGAGCTGAAGGTGGGCGAGGAGGTCGTCGGGTCCATCGAGGTCGGTTACGACGAGGAGGACCTGGAGGTCCTGCCCGAGGAGCAGAAGCTCCTGGACGAGATCGCCCGCTTCCTGTGCCTGGCGCTGGAGCGCAAGAGCCTGGCCACCAGCCTGGAGGCCAAGCAGGAGGAGGCCGACGAGTACAGCCGGCAGATGGCCTCCCTGAGGGATGAGGTCGAGAAGAGCACGCGCGAGCTGGAGGAGCAGCGGGCCAAGCTGGAGAAGGTCAATTCCTACCTGGACCGGGTCCACCAGGGGCTGGAGGACAGCAAGCGCACCCTGCAGACCATGTTCGCGGCCATCCCCGATACCGTGGCGTTGATCGACCGGGACCTGAACATCATCATGACGAACCAGGCGGAGGATCTCGCCGGGAGCCTCTGCCACAAGGCCCTGTTGGGCCTGGACAGTCCCTGCATGGACTGCCGCCTGAAGAAGGTCCAGAAGACCAAGGCGCCGGTGATCCAGGAGGTCAGGCACGGGGACACCTATTACCTGGCCCACGCCATGCCGGTCTTCGGCAAGGAGCACGAGATCGACGGCATCATCGAGTATTTCCAGGACATCACCTACCGGAAGACCTACGAGCAGCAGCTGCAGCAGGCCGACAAGCTGGCCTCCCTGGGTCAGCTTGTCAGCGGCATCGGGCACGAGATCAACAATCCCAACCAGTTCATCCGGGGCAACATCAAGATCATCCAGCAGGCCCTCGAGGACATGCTGCCCATCGTCGACGATTACCAGAAGTCCCATCCGGACCTGAAGATCGCCCGCCTCAAGTACGATTTCTTCCGCGAGCACATCATGACCCTGGTGGGCGACATGGCCAACGGCTCCGAGCGCATCAAGCGCATCGTCGAGAGCCTCAAGGGGTTCGCGCGCAAGGACGAGGGACTGCTGGTGGACAAGGTGGACATCAACAACGTCATCGAGGAATCGGCGCGCCTGGTCCACAACCAGGTCCACAAGTTCGCCGACATCAGCCTGGATCTCGGCGACGACATCCCCCTGTTCCGCGGCAACGCCCAGAAGCTGGAGCAGGTGCTGATCAACCTGGTGATCAACGCCTCCCAGGCCATGCCGGACGATACCCGGGGCGAGATCCAGATCGCCTCCCGGCGGGACGGGGAGTGGGTCGAGGTCACGGTCGCGGACAACGGCGCGGGCATGGGCGAGGCCACCCTCAAGAACATCTTCGACCCCTTCTTCACCACCAAGCGGGCGCGGGGCGGGACGGGCCTGGGCCTGTCCATCGCCTTCAGGATCATGGAGGAGCACGGAGGCAACATCGCGGTCAGCAGCACCCTGGGCGAAGGCACGACCTTCACACTGCGGCTGCCCCTGAAGAAGAAGGACGAGGAGAGCGGGCCGGAGCAGGGCTCGCCGGAAAAGGAAGGTTGATCCGTGCGCAAGGTGCTCATCGTCGATGACGACGTTTCGGTGACGAACTACCTGATGGTCTTTTTGATGCAGCACGAGGTTTTCGAGCCCGTGGTCATCAACGACTCCCGGGAAGTGCCCGACGTTCTGGAGACGTCCACCTTCGACACCATCATCCTCGACATGGACATGCCCAACCTCAGCGGCCTGGACATTCTCAAGATCATCCACGAGCGCAAGATCGAGACTCCCGTCCTGGTGCTCAGCGGCGTCAACGACGTGGACCTGGCTGTCAAGGCCCTGAAGTTCGGCGCCTTCGACTACCTGACCAAGCCCGTGGACGACGAGTACCTGCTGAAGGTCATCGAGCGGGCCATCCAGCACCGGACCCTGCACGAGAGCATCTCCCAGCTTCCCCAGCAGCTGACGCGGAACGACCTGAAGCACGAGGAGGCCTTCGCCCACCTGGTCACCCAGCACCCGGACGTGATCCGTCTGTTCCACGAGGTGGAGAAGATCGCCGCGGGGGACGTCATCATCTTCCTGATGGGCGAGCGGGGCACGGGCAAGCGGACCCTGGCCATGGCCAGCCACAACGCCAGCCCGCGCAGGCACGGCCCCTTCGTGGACGTCAACGTGGCCGACCACGATCCGGAGAGTTTCGCGGCGGAGTTCTTCGGCCTGGCCAAGGGCTGGGCCGGCGCCATCGAGGCGCAGGAGGGATTCCTGGAGCGGGCCGACGGCGGCACCCTCTACCTGTCCAACATCGAGATGCTGTCCCTGCCCGTCCAGCACCGCCTGGACCGGGTGATCCGGACCGGGGAATTCTATCGCCAGGGCACCACGGAGATCCGGACCGTCGACGTGAGGCTCATCGTCTCCTCGACGGTCGACCTGACCCTGGACCGTTACCGGGAGACCTTCTCGGGCGACCTGCTCTACCACCTGTGGGGCAACCTGATCAAGATCCCGCCCCTGAGGGAACGAGAGGGGGATCTCCCCCTGTTCGCCGAGCACTTTCTCAAGCAGCAGGTCGAGAGGACCGGCAAACCCATCAAGGGCATCGATCCGGCCCTGATCGAGTTCCTGGAGAGGTACGATTTTCCCGGCAACGAGGCGGAGCTGCGGGACATCATCGCCACCGCGGTCCTGCGCGAGAGCGGCGACACCCTGCGGATCGAGTCCCTATCCCATTACGTCCGCGACAAGATCCAGAACGGCGTTCCGACCATCGGCGACTTCGCGTTCCGCAAGCTGGAGGATGTGATCCGGGATCATGTCCGGAATACCGTCAGGCACCTGGACGGCGACCTCCATCGGGCGGCCCTGGAACTGGATGTTACCCTGGACGAGGTGCGCAAGTACGTCGACTGACAGGACTGCCCATGAAATACCCCGCCTTCTACGACGAGATCGATCCCATCGCCTTGCGCGATCCCCTGGCCGCCTTCCTGGGCGCCGTCGGCGACGGTATCATCGAGGTCCGTTACCTCGACGCCGTGCGGCTGGCCGGCCACTCCTGCCCCACGGTGGCCGGGGCCTGGCTCATGGCCCGGTGCGCCCTGCGTGAACTGTATGGTGTGGACACGCCGGTGCGCGGCGGGATCCGGTTGCAAATGCGGGATGAACCCGGAGACGGGGTATGCGGGGTCATCGCCGCGGTGTTCACCCTGATCACCGGCGCGGCGTCCGGCGGCGGCTTCCAGGGGCTGGCGGGCAAGTACAACCGCCGCGACCTGCTGTCGTTCGGGCATGGGGTCGAAGGGTCCGGGGGAGTGGCCGGGGTGGCCCGCTTCGCGCGCATGGATACGGGTCGGGCCGTCACCGTGGATTACGATCACGCGGCCGTGCCGGTCGACCCCGACATGATGCCCCTGATGCAGAAGATCCTCGGTGGCCTGGCCGCACCCGGTGACGAGGAACGTTTCCGTGACCTGTGGACCTCGAGGGTGCACGCCATCCTGCTGGAACACGGGGACGGGTTGGTGACGGTCACGGTGGAAGGCGGTTGACCCGGATCAGCAGATCCGCGGCAGCTGTTCCCCCACTGGCATGTCCACGATGCGCTCGGCGCCCAGGGCCGTGAGCATGGCCACCAGGCCGGGGTGTTCGGCGCGCACACGGCCGATGATGCGGGCCTGGCCGCCCAGACGGTGGGCGCGCAGGGCCGTCAGGGCCTTCTCCGCGTCCTCGCTGCGCACCACCGCCGCCAGCTTGCCCTCGTTGGCCACGTACAGGGGATCGATGCCCAGGATCTCGCAGGCCCCGCGCACGTCGTCCCGCACCGGGATCTCCTCTTCATCCAGCACGATGCCGACCTTGCCGGCGGTAGCGAACTCGTTGAGCGTGGTGGCCAGCCCGCCCCGGGTGGGGTCGCGCAGGGCACGCACGGCGGCGCCGCTGTCCAGCAGCGCCCGCACGAGGTCGTTCAGCGCTGCGGTGTCGCTGCGGATGTCCGCGGCGAAGCTCAGACCCTCGCGGCGGCTCATGATGGCCATGCCGTGATCGGCGAGGGTGCCGCTGATGATGACCGCATCGCCGGGTTGCAGGGATGCTGCCGACAGGCTCACCCCCTCGGGGATCACGCCCAGGCCCGAGGTGTTGATGAAGATCTTGTCGCAGCTTCCCCTGCCCACGACCTTGGTGTCCCCGGTAACCATGCGCACCCCCGCAGTGCGCGCGGCCAGCTCCATGGAGCACAGGATGCGGTGGAGATCCGCCAGGGGCAGCCCCTCTTCCAGCACGAATCCCACGCTCAGGGCCAGGGGCCGGGCGCCGCTCATGGCCACGTCGTTCACCGTGCCGTTGACCGCCAGGTCGCCGATATCCCCGCCCGGGAAGAAGATGGGGTCCACCACGAAGGTGTCGGTGCTGAAGGCCACCCGGCCCGGCGGCAGGTTCAGCACGGCCTGGTCTTCCAGCTTGTTCAGCTCGGCGCAGGCGAACCGCGGCAGGATCAGCTTCCCGATCAGCTCGGCCGACAGACGACCGCCCGCGCCGTGGGCCAGCTGGACGGTGTCGTGGTCCATGATGGGCAGCGGACAGCTCATTTGGGTGAAGTCGGGGCGCTCGTTCACAGCAGACCTTTCCGGGCGTATTTGTGGTAGGCGGCGCAGGCCCCCTCGCTGGAGACCATGGTGGCGCCCAACGGATGCAGGGGTGTGCACTCGGTGCCGAAGGCCGGGCACTCGGGCGGCTTCTTCATGCCGCGGAGGATCTCCCCGGCGATGCACACCTCCGGTTCGGCGGTGGTGATGCCCTCGACGGCGAACTTCTTCTCGGCGTCGTAGGCGGCCAGCTCGTCGCGGATGCGCAGACCGCTGCCGGGAATCATCCCGATGCCCCGCCACTTGCGGTCGCACACCTCGTACGTTTCGTCCATCACGGCGCGGGCGGCGGGGTTGCCCCGGTCGCGCACCACGCGGCCGTAGGCGTTGACCACGCCGGTCTCGCCGCGTTCGAGCATGCGCACGGTCTGCAGGATCCCGCGCAGGATGTCCACGGGTTCGAACCCCGTGGGCACGATGGGCACGCGGTATTCCGCGGCCAAGGGTTCGTACTCGGCCGTGCCCATGACCGCGCAGACGTGGCCGGCCGCCAGGAAGCCCTGCACCCGGTTGTCGGGCGCCGAGAGGATCGCCGCCATGGCCGGAGGCACCAGCACGTGGCTGCTGATCTCGCTGAAGTTGGTCAGGTTCTCGGCCGCGGCCTGCTTAAGGGCCATGGCGTTGCCCGGGGCGGTCGTTTCGAAACCCACGGCCAGGAACACGACCTCGCGGTCGGGATTCTCCCGCGCCAGCTTCACCGCTTCCAGGGGCGAGTACACCATGCGCACGTCGCCGCCGCGGGACTTGATGCGGAACAGGTCGTCCCGGCTGCCGGGCACCCGCAGCATGTCGCCGAAGGAGGTGAAGATCACCCCGGGGCGGGCGGCGATGTCCAGGGCGCGGTCGATGGTCTCCAGGGGGGTGACGCACACGGGGCAACCGGGTCCGTGCACCAGGGTGATCTCCGGGGGCAACAGCTGGTTCAGGCCGTGACGGATGATGGCGTGGGTCTGGCCGCCGCAGATCTCCATGATCGTCCACGGACGCATGACCGTGCGGGCGATCTCGTCCAGCAGGGTGCGGGCCAGCCCGGGGTCGCGGAATTCGGTCAGGTACTTCATGACCGGGGCTCCGGATCGGGGTCGCCCTGGCCGGCGGCTGCACCGGCCCCCGGATTCGCGGCGGCGTCATCTTCCATGATGGCCGACAGCCGCGACAGCTCGGTCAGCGAGGCCCGGGCCTCGTCCTCGTTGAGGATCTGCAGGGCGAATCCCGCGTGGACGATGACGTAGTCGCCCACCTGCGCCTCGGGGGTGTAGGCCAGGCAGGCCTCGTTGCGGGCTCCGGCGTAGTCGATGACGGCCATGGGCAGGCCGTTCTCGGTGCGGATCTCCTGAATCTTACCGGGGATGGCGAGGCACATGGGGAACGCTCCTGGGTGTTAAAACTTTATCGTGCATGGCCAATATAGGAAACTCCGGGGGTGGGGACAAAGATCCTGATCAATTTCCGGCTTCATGACGGATTGTTGAGCTCGAACACCTTCTCCACCGGCACCCCGAAGGCCTGGGCGATCTTCAGGGCGAGAATGGCCGAGGGGGCGAACACCCCTCGTTCGATGGTGTTGATGGTCTTGCGTGAGACCCCCACCCGGGCCGCGAGCTCGGCCTGGGTCCAGTCGCGTTCGGCCCGCAGCACCTTGAGACGGTTGTTCAGTTCGGGGTGTCCCATGGTCACCCCCGGTCCAGCCACAGGAAGAAGAGAATGGGGGCCTCGACGCCCACCAGCAACAGGGTCATCAGCAGGGGCTGGCCGGGAATCTCCACGAACGGGGCCAAGGCGACCCCCACAGCCACCAGCACGACCATGGTGACCCACCCGCGGTAGACGGCTTCCCGCCTGAGCTGGAGGATGCGTTCGTCATTGAGCCGTTCCTGCAGCTCCGGGCGGTTGCGGACCTTCGTTTGCAGCCGGTGGAAGCGAAGCATGAGGACCATCCAGACGATTCCCCCCACAGCCCCGAGGACCGCGAAGAGAGCCCGCAGACCGCGGGGGAAGGTTTCCGGTCCCAGGGATTCAAGGATCTGGGGCACGAACCATACCAGCATGAAGAGCGCCACGGACAGGAGCATGCGCCTGCGGGATTTCTCCAGGGTTTCGATCTCCTTCTCAAGAGAAGAGAGGGTAGCCTTATCGTTCATCAATCGACCTCCGGGGTGTCGGGGCTGGTAACCTTTGGGTTACATTATGTAACCTCTGGGGGTCTTTGTCAAGAGGGTCATTCAGCTGGAATCCAGTTTGCTGGAATGGGCCGGCCTGGTGGCGGATATTGAAAATAGTTGTCAAAATAATGCCCCCCGGGGGACCGACACACCGGAATTCGGGGGTTATTCGCCGATTAGAGGGGTTTACCGGCTCGAGTTCGTTTCGGGCGGGTTAACCGTGGGTAGAGATAATTTCGTGGGAAGATCACGCGGGTCGATCACGCGGGTCGATCACGCGGGTCGATCACGCGGGTCGATCACCCGGGGGGCATCACTCGGTATCCTTCAACGACCCGTCGGTGGTCCCGGCGATGAGGGCTCGTGCCACGACCGCCTGACCCAGCGCCACGGCCCCATCCCCTGGCGGCAGGTCCACCGGGCGCAGCACTTCCAGTCTGGCCGCGTCCAAGGCGCGGAGCATCAGGGTCAGCAGGATCTCGTTCTGGAACACGCCGCCACCGAGGGCGACCGTGCCGACGCCGGTGGTTCGGGCCGTGTGGATGGTCGTTTCGGCGAGGCGGTCGCTAAGGGTGCGGTGGAACCGGGCGCTGACCTCGGCGGCCTCTGTTCCGTCGGCCAGAGCCAGGGCGCAGGCGTGTACCAGGGGGGCGGCGGGGATGACCTCGCCGACCAGCGCGGGAGCTTCCAGGTCAAAGGGCTGTGAGGCAGAGGCCGCATCGACGGTGGTCAGGGCCATGAACTCCATGGCGGCCTGGGCCTCGTACGCTGCGACGTCCCAGCGACCGGTCAGCGCGGCCACGGCGTCGAACAGGCGGCCGCAGCTGCTGGTCTCGGGGCAGCTTACCCCCTTGGCGATCATTTCCAGGATCGACGCGACCGGTTGCCGGTCCAGGAAGGGCAACGCCGGCCACGCCGCGAGGTCCGGACCGAACGCGCGCTCCAGCCAGCTGACTGCGGTGCGCCAGGGTTGCCTGACGGCCGCGTCTCCGCCGGGTAGGGGCACGGTTTCCAGGTGAGCGACACGGGTGAATCCGGTCGCATCGCCCACCAGGATCTCTCCGCCCCAGATGGTCCCGTCGGTGCCGTAGCCGGTCCCGTCGAGGATAACCCCCACCGCCGGACCGGGATGTCCGTGCTCGGCCAGGACGGCCGCGAGATGGGCATGGTGGTGCTGCACGGGGATCAGCTCCAGGTCGGGATCCTGGGCGGCCCGCCGCCGTGCCCACTGGGTGCTGAAGTAGCCCGGGTGCATATCGTGGGCCAGGTAACGGGGCCGGCATTCCAATAGGCCGGTCAGTGTAGCGACAGTCTCGGTGAAGAACTCGTTGGTCTGCAGGTTCTCCAGGTCACCCACGTGGGGGCTGAGGAAGGCGCGGTCTTCCTTCAGGACGCAGACGGTGTTCTTCAGCTCGGGGCCCACGGCCAGGACTGCAGGTCCCCGCCGGGCCGAGCGCAACAGCACCGGCAACGGGGCGTAGCCGCGGCTGCGGCGAAAGACAAGGGGCTTGTTGTCCGTTGGCAGCACCTGCAGCACCGAATCGTCGGCGCGGCGCAGGATGTCCCGGTCGTGCAGCAGCCAGGCGTCGGCGATGCCGCGCAGGCGCGTGCGGGCGTCGTCGTTGTCCAGACAGATGGGCTCGCTGCCGGCGTTGCCGCTGGTCATCACCAGGGTGCCGACCTGGTGCACCTGCAGGGCGTCGAACAGCAGGTGATGCAGCGGGGTGTAGGGCAGCATGACACCCAGGCGGCGGTGACCGGCGGCCACCGCCGTAGCCACCGGCGCCTCAGGCCGTCGTTCCAGCAGCACGATAGGAGCCTGGGGTGAGGCGAGGGCCTGCGCTTCCGTTACGCCGACCTCGCATAACAGCCGGCAAGTCGTTATCGAGTTCGTCATAACAGCCAGGGGCTTGGCCTCGCGTCGCTTGCGCTCCCGCAGACGCTCCACGGCTTCCCGGCTGTCCGCCCGCACGGCCAGGTGGAACCCGCCCAGGCCCTTGACCGCCAGGATCTTTCCCTCGGCCAGCAACTGCGTCGCCTTGGTCAGGGGGTCGCCGTCCACGGGGCCCTTTTCGTCCTCCAGCCACAGCCGCGGGCCGCACGTCGGGCAGGCGTTGGGCTGGGCGTGGAAACGCCGGTTACGCGGGTCTTCGTATTCGCCCCGGCAGGAAGGGCACATCTCGAACCGTGCCATGGATGTGAACGGGCGGTCGTAGGGAATCCGCCCGATGATGGTCCAGCGCGGTCCGCAGTTGGTGCAGTTGGTGAAGGCGTAACCGTGGCGGTGATCGTGAGGATCGCGGATCTCCCGCAGGCAATCGGTGCAGGTGGCCACGTCAGGGGGGATAAGGGTGGCGGTGCCGGTGGAATCAGGCGAAGGACGGATGACGAAGGTCGTG